>NZ_JBSXPP010000002.1:0-402775 GCF_054073305.1 Mycolicibacterium sp. CBM1
TGTTGCCCGGAGTGTTTGGGCAGGAAGAATCACCAACGACATGGCATCGAACAGGCGTCGGCGGCACACGCCGGATCAGATCATCCGCAAACTCGCTGAGGGCAACAAGCTGCTCGCCTCGGGTCAGGAGCTGGTCGAGGTGTGCCGGCATTTGGAGATCGCGGAATCGACGTGGCATCGCTGGGTGGCCCAGTACGGCGGCATGAAAGCCAACGACGCCAAGCGGCTCAAGGAGCTCGAGGCCGAGAATGCCCGTCTCAAGAAGCTGGTCGCCAACCAGGCCCTCGACATCGACATGCTCAAGGAGATTGGGTCGGGAAACTTCTGACCCCGAACCGCAAACGCCGCGCAGCGACCATGCTGCGTGAGCGGTTCGGGGTGTCTGAACGCCGGGCCTGCACCGTGGTGGACATCCACCGATCCACGATGCGCCTGACACCGCCGCCGATGACCACCGAGGAAGCCGAACTACGTTCCTGGCTGCGCCGGTTCTCCACCGACCGGCCGCGGTGGGGATGGCGCCGCGCTGCCAAGATGGCCCGCCGCGCGGGCTGGCAGGTCAACAACAAGCGCATCCGCCGGCTGTGGCGCGAGGAGGGTCTGCGGGTACCCCAGCGGCGCCGCAAAAAGCGGTTGACCGGCATCGGTGTCGCCGTAGGCGCGATGTCACCGATCCGCCCGAACGTGATCTGGGCGATGGACTTCCAGTTCGACACCACCGCCGACGGTCGCACACTGAAGATGCTTAACGTCATCGATGAGTTCACCCGCGAAGCCCTGGCGATCGAGGTCAACCGCTCCATCGACGCCGACGGCGTCGTCGACGTTCTGGACCGCCTCGCCCTGGCGCACGGAGTGCCGCACTATGTGCGCTTCGACAATGGACCGGAATTCGTGGCCCACGCTGAGGCTGACTGGTGTCGATTCAACAGTGCCGGTTCGCTTTTCATCGATCCCGGCTCACCGTGGCAGAACGCCTTCATTGAGTCGTTCAACGGCAGGCTCCGTGACGAACTACTCAACTCATGGCGCTTCGACTCCCTGCTGGAGGCTCAAGTGATCATCGAGGACTGGCGCCGCGACTACAACGCCAACCGGCCCCATACCGCCCACGGCGAACTCACCCCAGCCGAGTTTGCCCTACAGTGGGCCACGACCCACCAACCGAAAGCCGCATAGCGGCTGGACCACCAAACGGGTCCCCCTCAAGAAGTCCGGTCCTGTTCCTGGTCTTGATCTTCTTCTTTTGCGGACCAGGGAAGTAGGCCAAGTCCATGGTTCGAGGTCGTCGTTCAAGCAAGATCCAGACACCTTGCCAGCCGAACCGCCCACGTCCGCGCCAGCGGACTGCTCCTCCTGATCGGAGCGCGGGTCGCCAACGAACTGGGTTGGGGGAGTGGGGATGTGCTCAACAACGGCGCAGCCCCCACCCCTGGCGCAAGCGCCGGAAAGTCGCGGGTTTGGGAAGAGATGTGTTGTCTCGCGTTGGCACCGATGGTTGGGTTACGTCTACGCGGCACCGACGCGTTGAGTGAATCGTCCGATGCTTTCCAGCATGAATGGCAGCCCCGGTTCCAGTTCTCGTTCGAATGGACGGATCACGCGGAGGTCGCCTGACATTCACTGGATGGAACCGGACCGGGAAGAGCAGTCACCGTGGGAGAACCGTGGGCTGGTCGATGGACCATCGCTGCGGTGTTGTCGAGAATCGCGTGCGCGACCCACACGTCAGGCGGGTATGCCCCGCCAGTGCCGCCGAGGACTGCCGGCGGCTGCGCTGTCATTCCAGGTGATCTCGATCTCGCGACTTGTATCGTCGCCGTGCATCACGCGGATTTCTTTGGTAGCGTTCGCCTCGAACACTTCCCATTCCCATGGGCGCGTTACTTGTTCGCCCTCGACGCTCACGTTGTAGCGCCCTTCACTGCTGTCGTTGATTATGAGGACATGCCACTTACGATCACGACGCATCGTCCACGGTATATCGCCGAATGTTGTCAAGCCGTTCACCTCGAATCTTCGATCTCTGACTGGCGATGAACACGCTATCTAGGTTCGTCATCGATTGGCCTCAGATACGCGATATCCGTAGTTAAAAACGGAGTTTCGGAGTACCCAAGATCCTTCTCGGCGGCACGGACAACAGCATCAGGATCTGCGGCAGCTTGGGCAGTCGAGATGGGTAAGGGTGTGAGGCCACCGCGCATACTTCGCCGCCAGTAGACTCCGCGATGATCTCGAAAGAACACGTCGAGATCTGTTGCCATTACCGATGAATGGGCAAGGTCCACAAGGATTTTCCATTGACCATTCCGGAGAACGGCGAGGCGAAGGCGCGCCAACCGGTCGGTGTCAGCCACAAAAGCGTGAGCTTTGGTATCCACCCGGCGGCCGTCGCTTCGACCTTGAAAGGGCTCAACGGGTTGGCCCGTTACAACGACCAGCACGTCGTAAACCACTACGTCAGAAGCATTGCTCAGGGCAACTTCGATGTAATGGTGAACCTCGTCCTCTTCTTCCGGTTCATCGCTCTTCTTGAAGCGGTTCTTCTCATACACACTTGTCACATGCCGGATAAGCCAACCGGTAATCAGCTCAGCCTGTTCGCTGCGCTCGTCACTGCGCCGAACACGCTCGCTGTGAAAGAACACCCACAGCGCAACCGCTAACGCCCCAACTGTGCCGACAGCGGCGAAAGCGTCGAATGGCGTGCCCCATTGCATGTGTAGGTGGTCGTTGACGACTGCGACGGTGAGCACGGCGTCTATCACCGCCAGCGCGACGGCCGCGCTTCCCAGCACCACCGCAGCGGCGGCCCACCGGGAACGCCTGGCGCTGGCCAACAAGCCTCGAAAGCCGCCATTTCCAGTGCTCATCATATGGACGCTAATGCCGACGGCCGACATCATTGGTGAGGCCCGCGCTCGTCGGCCCAGTTCGGCGTCGATGAGGCGTTGCGCGCTCTCGCGCGTCACGGCGTGCCAAGCGCCTCAGAAGCGCGGCTAATTGGCCGATGACCGGCCATAGTGAGGGGGACCCGTTTGGTGGTCCAGCTGGCCGGGCACCGTGACAGTTAGTGCATTCGCATCTGAACTGCCGTCGGCCTTTCCCGCAATCGAAGTCACACAGAACACCTGGAACAGCTACGGACGGGTCTTCCTAAGATGGTTCGAGTACGCCGGTCTAGCGACTATGGCATCTCCGACACTCTGGGTGTCGGCCCCAGAGGGGTCCAATGGAGTTGGCAAACTACTTGGTGCGGCACTTCGTCGTAGGACCTTCGGCGGCTTTCCGCACGACGCTCCTGGGCCGAGCGTCACGTTGCTAATGGAACTGGCTACCAACGGGGCCATAGATGTATCGCACAGAAGAAGCGCCCTGCGACCGCTACTTGACATCGACGCAATTCGTCCTGACGAAGCGGGCCATTTCGTCGTACAACACGACCTTGTGCGCGATGGACAACTGAACTCGCCGGTGCTTCGAGATTTGCTATCGCGAGTCCCTGGCGTTGCCGCCGGGTTGACGCTTCTTGAGCAGAGGCCCGACGCGCCACCTGCGGAGGTCGGACAAGTTGTGGCAGATGCAATGTCGGCCGAGTGGGCAGCCGGGACCAAGCATTCACTCGGCAAATACTTACGTGCGTGGGCTAGGTTCGCCGGCATGTCTGTGACAAGACAACCACGTTCCCCGGCGACGCAGGCATCTGAATAACAAACGCGATTCCTCGAATTTCTGTCTGGCAACGCACGCCGTCGTTTAGCGTTCGCATCGAATCAGTCGCTCGAATTGGTTGATGTTGCTGCTCGCTAACGAAGGCGAAATTTCGTTCCACTGCAACGCTTTCCGGGATGTGCTGACGTTCGATTCCTGAATTCCGTTGAGGGAGGGGGGTCAAATCTTCGCGCCGTCAATGACGTGGCGACGTTATCAGGAATCTTTCTCTCCCCGTGGTCATCGTGATGAAAAGTGCCTTTGAGGCACGTAGGTCCAACGAAGGTTTTGCGTTTCGTTAGAAGTCTTCGGACGGCTTTCCCATGTCGAGATCCGCATCGGGATCTTGGCCATGAAGCTCCAGAATTCTGTCGAAGGTGAATCCCTTGCGGGCTCGGTCGACGACCAGCCGCTTGCCCGCCTGCCTCTTGGCGAGATGATCGGCCAGCTTTTTGGTATCAGTCTCGTCCAGGTTGGCCGCGAGGCAAGCATCTCGGAAGAGCTGGAGTGGCACCCGGTCACGCGCCCAGCGCTCACCGCGCTTCATCAGGTCGCTCTTGAACTCGTGCTCCTCTTGCCAATGCAACCTGCCTGGGTCGCCCGGCCTCGCGTTAATTCGCTTGTAGTGACTCGCCTCTTCGGCGAGGTAGTCGATGATCACCAGAATGTCTGGTGGCAGTTCGTCAGCCATCAGCTTCGCTTTCCATGCCCCGGTAGATCACCGCACACCACTTTAGCCGTGCCTGGGCTGCTGCTCCTCCGTCCTGGCCAACCTCTGCTGGTAGCCGGATGTCCGCATCGGGGTACCAGTTACCGTTCTGAGCCATGTATGCAGGCGAGTGGGCTGCGTCGGTCGCGGCCGGGGCTGCTGTGATCTCCGTGGTGTTTTCGGGGATGTCTTGGTGGTCGTCTCGGCAGTCGAAGGAGGCAAAGTCGGAGGCGACCAACCAAGCGAACCGCGCGACTACGGCGGCAGAAAAGGCCGCAACGGCTCACCAGCAGACGGCGGACGCCAGTACGCGGGTCGCGGATGCGATGGAGCGCGGGTTCTCGGACGCTGAGGACAAACCATGGCGCGTCGAAGACCGTGGCGGCGGCGAAGCGGACTGGCATCTCGTCAACACGACCACCGCGCCGAAGTACACGGTGAGCATCGAGGGGGAGCCGGTGAGGGGCGGCACGGGCTGCGAGTCCGTCGACCTCGGCGAAATCGATGGACACGAATCGAAGTGGCTTGACCTGTACGTGGTTGCACAGACAGAGGATCGGACGATTACCGTGCGGTGGCGGACCGACACGAAGCGCGCGACCAAGCGTAGCTTCGGCGAGGACAACTACTTACAGCCGTTGAAGACCCAGCGCATCGAGTTGCCGTGATCCCCCAAGCGCGCAACAAGCGTGGGTCGGCGCGAGTCCATTCTTGTTATGACGCGGGACGGCTAGTCGCACGAATGTCGCACACGGTCTAGTAAGGAGTTCTAACGAGTACCTTTGAACTGCATAAACACTGGTGCGCGATACTGGGATTGAACCAGTGACCTCTTCCGTGTCAGGGAAGCGCTCTCCCGCTGAGCTAATCGCGCGGGGCAAAACTCGGAGGTGGAGACGGGAATCGAACCCGTGTGCACGGCTTTGCAGGCCGTTGCCTCACCACTCGGCCACTCCACCGTTGGGTCTGATGCCGTTTGCACCTTCGAGCGGATGACGGGATTCGAACCCGCGACCCTCACCTTGGCAAGGTGATGCGCTACCAACTGCGCTACATCCGCGTGCTTCGGGTGAGATCGTCACCCGCTGCGAAGGACGACAATAGTCCAATCGACCGAAGCCACACAAATCCCGATGATCACGCCCGGTCAAGGGCCCATTGGCGGTCCGAAGGCGTTGTCGTGCTAGTGTTCCTCCTCGGCGTGGTCGCCCATACGGTGTGTCCGCCACCCGGTCCCGTGGCTCAGTGGAAGAGCGTCCGCTTCACACGCGGAAGGTCGCTGGTTCGATCCCAGCCGGGACCACCACCTTGGCAATCCCCGGAGCGCTCCCGCGCCCGGGTGGGCGCATCCCGCACCGGATCAGGTTGGCGCCGTCGCCCTTTGATCGTCACACTGTGGCGTGCCCATCGGAGTGATCAGCGCGATTCCCCAGGAGCTCGCCCACGTGCAGGCGTTGCTCGTCGACCCCCACCCCGTGCGGGTCGCCCACACCGACTTCCTGGCCGGCACCCTGGACGGCCGCGACGTCGTCCTGGCTGGCTCGGGCATGGGCAAGGTCAACAGCGCCGTGGTGGCCACCGTCCTGGCCGACCGCTTCGGCTGCTCGGCGATCGTGTTCTCCGGGGTCGCCGGCGGCCTGGATCCCGCCCTGTCGGTCGGTGACGTGGTGATCGCCGAGCGGATCGTCCAGCACGACGCAGGCGTCCTCGAAGACGACGGCCTGGTCACCTACCAAGCGGGGCACGTGCCGTTCATCAATCCCACCGAGCGCTTCGGGTTCGACGTCGACACCGACCTGCTGGCCCGCGTCGCCGTCCTGCTCGACGACGTCGTGCTCCCGCCGCTGTCCGCCTCGGCCGGTGGCAGCGGACAGCCACCTCGAATCGCGCTGGGCACCATCGTCTCCGGTGACCAGTTCGTCCACAGCGAGGTCACCCGGGCGCGTCTGCACACCGAGTTCACGGGCCTGGCCGCCGAGATGGAAGGTGGGGCAGTGGCGCAGGTGGCCGAGGCCTTCGGGCTGCCCTGGCTGGTGATCCGTGCACTGTCAGATCTGGCGGGCCACGACTCGCACTTCGACTTCACCGCGTTCGTCGGCGAGGCGGCGGCCTCGTCGGTGGCGATCCTGCGGGCCATCCTCCCCGTGCTCTGATGCCCACTGGCATTGTTATTGAAAATCATTATCATTAGCGTTCATGTCCACCCTCTCCGCTGAACGCGTCCCTGTCACCGTCTTGTCCGGCTTCCTCGGCTCCGGCAAGACCACCCTGCTCAACCACATCCTGGCCAACCGCGACGGTCGCCGGGTGGCGGTGATCGTCAACGACATGAGCGAGGTCAACATCGACGCCGCCCTGATCGCCGGCCAGGGTCACCTGGACCGCACCGAAGAGAAACTCGTCGAACTCACCAACGGCTGCATCTGCTGCACGCTGCGCGAAGACCTGATCACCGCCGTCGCGAACTTGGCCCGCCAGCAGCGCTTCGACCAGATCGTCATCGAGTCCACCGGAATCTCCGAGCCGATGCCGGTCGCTGCCACCTTCGACTGGGAATTCGACGACGGCTTCGCGCTGAGCAGTCTGGCCCGGCTCGACACGCTGGTGACGGTCGTCGACGTGTCGACCTTTCTGCCCGAACTGGCCCGCGGTGAAGCCCTGGCTCAACGCGAACTCGCCGCCACCGAGGGCGACGCGCGCAACATCGCCGACCTGCTGGTGGACCAAATCGAGTTCGCCGACGTCATCCTGCTCAACAAGACCGATCTGGTCAGCGAGAAAGCCACGGCCACTGTGGAAACCGTGGTGCGCCGACTCAACCCGAGCGCACGCATCGAGCGGACCGCGCACGGTGTCGTGCCGTTGGACACCGTCTTGGCCACTGGCCTGTTCGACCCCGAGCTGGCAGCCCAAGCCCCCGGCTGGGACGAAGAGATCGCCAACGGGCACACGCCCGAGACCGAGGAATATGGCATCGGCAGCATGACGTTTCGCGCCGGCCGGCCCTTTCACCCGCAGCGATTGGCCGACGCGCTGGACCAGGTGAAGGGGCTGTTGCGCAGCAAGGGTTTCTGCTGGATCGCAACGCGGCCCACCATCGCGGCCATCTGGTCGCAGGCCGGGCCCAACCTCGTCATCGAGCCGGCGCAATTCTGGTCGAGCACCGACATCCCGCCTGGGCAGGAGATCGTGTTCATCGGTGTTCGGCTCGAAAAGCAGCGCCTACAGACGTTATTGGAGACAGCCCTGCTGACCGAGGCCGAAGTCAGCGGCGGCTTCAGCGAATGGCTGACCTACCCGGACCCGCTCCCGGCGTGGTCGGTGACGCACAGTCATCACTGAGCTACCTCTGGCTGCGAGGTCACCCCGTGAAATGGGCGCGGGAACCCGTTGCGCCGCAGTGTGGTTCGTGCTCCGCGCTGAGGGATCGGGATGACGTGTTTGACCTTCTGTCGTTCGCCGCGCTCGCTGGTCGTCGCCAACTCGGCACGGCACAACACCTCGCGCGCCAGTCCCACCCCCGGCACCACCAGGACTCCGGCGGGCAGCCGGTATCCGGCGATCTCCACCGGCCTGGTCAGCACCCGTCCGACGTCGAACACCACCGGCCGGATCCGCAGCGTCTCCTTGGCCACCGCGTCCAGATACTCGTCAGCCTCGACCACCAGCACCGATGCCGGCCCGAGAAGGCCGGTGAGCATCGAATTGTCCTCGCCCGCATGATAAGTGGTTGGATCACCCGCGAAGACGGTCTTGATGGCGACCGGGTCGTCGAGGTACGCCGTGGTGCCCACGCCGGGAACCCGCAGGGTGAAGGTGTGTCCGTAGCGGCGCCGGCAGGCCGTCACGAACCGTGGTCAGGAGCGCATCATCGCGACCATCTGGACCACGGCCGGTAGCGGGGGACCGGGCGGCGGCGTCGGCGGGGGGGCATCGGCACAGCATAGGAGCCCGCATCGGCCAACGGGCGGGATCTGCACACCGTGCGGCGGAGCTTCGATCTTCGTCGCTGAGCACCGCGTGTGGAACACCGCGCACCGCAATCACATTCGCGTGGCGGGGACGCATCCGATCGACCGGGAAATCGACGCAAGGGTCAATGACGGTCGCGGCCGTAACGATCGCGTCTGGTTCGAAGCCGTCCACGGTGTCGAGGGCGTGACCGAGATTCCCCGCGACGCCGGCCTGTGCACATTGGCGATCCGCGACAGCCGGACCGACGTGGTGCGTGACACCGCCGAACGGGACCGGGCCACCGTGGCGGACTACGCCGCCGTGCTGCAACGGGCGCTGCTACCGTTGGCGCTTGCGGCCATCCCGGGGGATGTCGAGGGCCACGGTGCCCCGCCGCCGCAGTGACCGCCCTGGTGCGCCACAGCCTGCGGGCCGCGGCCCTGCACCACGACGATCCCACCGACGGGCTGAGCGAACTCAACGCCGCGTTGATCGCCGACTCCACCGAGCGGCGGTTCTGCACCGTCCTGTTCGGCACACTGTCCGCCAGACCCGAGGCCGGCGGCTTCCACGTACGGCTGGCCACCGGCGGCCATCTGCCCGCCCTGCTGCTCGACCGCGACAGCGGATCCGTGCATCCGGTGCGCTCGGTGGGTGGAATGTTGATCGGCGCGCTCCGCGACGCCCGCTTCGAGGCGTGCGAGATGTTGCTGACGCCCGGGCAGACCCTGCTGCTGTACACCGACGGTGTGGTCGAAGCGCGTCCCGACGGCACCACCACCTTCGGTGAGTCGGCGCTGCGGCTGTTCCTCTCCGAGCGGGTCGGACTGCCCGCCACCCGGCTCGTAGCTGAGCTGGCCGATCTGGTGTCGAGCCTGCGGCCCGACGACGACGTGGCCCTACTTGCGCTAACCGCCGATCCCACATGCGACAGCGGAGTAGGTTAGCCTGGAAGAGTCGTGCCGGGGATTTTTCCGGCCGCGGCACGCGTCGCAAGCAAATCGACGCAAACCTGATTGTGACTTCTTGCAGGTTCAGACGGCAGCCTTGCATGCATGACGTGAAGACAAGGCGCGCCGTTCGGGCGCGCTAGTGAGGTGAATCTTGGACGAACAAGCCGCTGCCATCGCCGGAGTGACGGCCACTGCCAACACCGGCTGCCAGATCAATGAGGAATGGTTCGGCCGCACGGTCATCATCTCCGCGGCCGGCGTCGTGGACATGCTCACCTCGCCGCAGCTGGAAACCAGCATCGCGAATGCCATCGAGAAGAACCCGACAGCGATCATCGTCGACATGAGCGATGTCGACTTCCTTGCCTCGGCTGGAATGGGTGTATTGGTCGCAGCACGCGACAAGGCCTCCGCCGACATCGGTTTCGGCGTTGTCGCCAGCGGGCCGGCCACCAGCCGTCCGCTCAAGCTCGTCGGCCTGGCCGACATCATCGGTCTTTACGCCACCTTGGAAGAGGCACGCGCCGCATTGGGTGAGTAATCGCCGGAAGTTGGGTATACGCCTTTTCGCCATGACAACACCGAGCTACTCGAACGCCCACCCCGACGGTGCGCGCTTCATCCGCAACAATGTTGTCGCCGACGCTCATAACGCCGCCACCATCCGCGAAGATATTGCTGCCTGGCTCCGAAACAAGGGTGGGCTGGACCCGGTGCGATTCAGCGATGTCATCCTCGCGGTCAATGAAGCGCTGGCCAACGCCGCCGAATTCGCCTATCTGCAGCACGGCGGCGTCGGCACCATGGACGTGGAAGCCATCCGCGATGGCACCAGCCTGACCGTTACGGTCGCCGACCAGGGCTCTTGGCGTGAGCCCAGCTCGGCGACCTGCAGCCGCAGCCGCGGGCGCGGGATCCCGCTGATGCGGGCCCTCACCGACGAAGTCACCATCGACACCTCGGCGCTGGGCACCACGGTATGTCTGCGCTTCGACAACGTGCAGTCCGCGCAGCGCGCCGACGACGCGGCTTCCGTCGGCTGAGTCAGGCCGGGATCAGGCCGGCGCGTACCGCAGCATCGTCACCCCGTCATCGGGATAATCGACGAACACCGGCCGCAGCCGCATACCCACCGTCAAGTCCGCCGGCTCGGCGTCGACGATCTCGGTGGAAAACCGCGGACCCTCATCCCACTGCACCACTGCCAACATCTGCGGTACGTCGGCGGCGAAATGCGGCGCCACCGCCCGATAGGCGACGGTGAACGTGTAGAGCGAGGCGGCCCCGGAGATCTCGCGCCACTCCAGATCGTCGGCCAATGTGCCCGGTGCGAGCACCCGCGGGTAGAACACGTAGCGACCCGCCGATGGCGAATACTGGATGCGAATCTTATGCTCGCTCAACGCATCCCAGAACGGCGCTGTCGTCGGCGTCGGGATGGGCATCGGCTTGTCGAAGTCACCCATCGTCAGTCGCCTTCCAGCACGAGAGTGGTCTGCTCGGACAGGATGCCGCCGTTTCCGGAGACGAACGCCCGATTGCAGTCGGCCACTTGGGTGGCTCCCGAGCGGCCCATGATCTGGCGGGTGGCGTCACACACGTGGTGCATGCCGCCTGCGGTGCCGGCCTGCCCGTATCCGAGCTGGCCGCCGGCGGTGTTCATCGGGAAGTCGCCGCGGAACGTCAGGTCGTGCTCGGCGACGAACTGCAGGCCCTTGCCCTTCTGACAGAAGCCGGCATCCTCCAGGCTGAGCAGCGCGGTGATGGTGTAGCAGTCGTAGATCGACACCATGTCCATGTCCGCCGGGGTCAGCCCGGCCATCGAGAACGCCGACCGGGCCGCCTTGATCATCGGGGTTTGCAGCAGATCCTGGGCATAGGTCGGGGTCTTGTAGGGCACCCGTTCGCCGAATCCCTTCACCCACACCGGGCGGTTAGCCGAGCGGCGGGCCAGCTCGGCGTTGGTGACCAGTACCGCGGCGCCGCCCATCACCGGCATGACGATCTCCAGCATGTGCAGCGGCGCGGCGATGACCGGGCTGTTCACCACGTCGTCGACGGTGATCGGGGTGTCGTGGAAGATCGCGCCGGGCGTGTGGTTGGCGTTGACCCGCTGATCGACGCTGATCTTGGCCATGGTGCGTTCGTCGTAGCCGTAGGTGGCGGCGTAGAGCGTGGCGACCTGGCCGTAGGGGCCGTTCTGCCCAAGGTTGCCGTAGGGAATCTCGAATTCGGCCTGCGGCGAGCCATACCGGTTGCTCGACGCCCCGAAATAGAGCATGTCGCCGAAGTCCGGCGGCTTCTTCTCCGTCATCGGGGTCAACGGCGTCGCGGGGATCACGCACAACACCGCCTGGCACACTCCCAGTTCGATCGCCGCCGCCGCGCGCCACACCATCGCCACCGCGCTGGCGCCGCCCAGGTCCACCATCTCGGCGAAATTGGCTTTCACACCGAGATATTCGATGACCGTTGATGGGACGAAGATCTGGGACTCCTGCACATGCGTGGTGCAGATCCCGTCGACGTCGGCGGCGGTCAATCCGGCGTCGTCCAGCGTCGCCGCCGCCAGCCGGGCCCACTGCTCGAGGGTGAACTCCAGCGGGCCGCTGGGCCGCCTGACCGATGGAAGCTCGGTGTAGCCGACGATCGCGGCCTCTCCGCGAAGACCCATGCCGCTGCCCTTCGTCGTCATTGCCCAAGAACATTGAGCATGTAATCATATTGAGCGCTCAATGAAAATGGACTCGCCGGAAAGGGGTGCTCACCGTGACGGCATGTTGTCGAGCGGGCCACCGCGATCACCGTCTTTGCGACCTGCTGCGGCCGCGGCCATGACGACGCCGAATTCACTCGTGCCCGTTTCGGATTCGGCACCGCCACGGGCCACACCCCGGCGTCCGCCCGGGGGGAGCCAGCAGCGCGCCGAGCGCACCCGGGAGGCGGTGCTCGACGAGACGGTCCGCTGCGTGATCGAGGAGGGCTTCGCCGCCGCGAGCGCCCGGCACATCGCCGAACGAGCCGGCGTGACCTGGGGTGTGGTCCAGTACCACTTCGGCGACCGCGACGGGCTGTTGATGGCGGTTGTCGACCGGGGATTTGCCGAGCTCCTAGACTCGCTGCGGCGGCTGCCGCCCCCGGCCGGGTCGCAGAACATCCGCGCCCGGGTGGAATTGGTGGTCCACGCAGCGTGGGGGGTGTTCTCCAATCCGACCTCGCGGGCCGCGCTGGAGATCCTGATCGCCACCCGCGCCATGCGCGACAAACGCGCCACCCGACATCTCATCGAATTGCAAATGGCCATAACCGATCTCAGTGCCGATATCGCCGAAGGCCTGGACAGCCCGCACGCCGCCGCGGTGAGCGACCTGATCTGGGCCACCATGCGTGGTCTGGTCATCGCCCAGCTGGTCATGGCCGTCCCGCTGGACCCCAGCCGTGAGTTAGCCGCGCTGGTCGACGTGATATGCGCCTACCTGGACCTACATGCCGACCAGCACGCCGCAAACGATAAGCGCACCAGGCACAGTCACAGTTAGGTCATAGCTTCGTCGCGAATCGGCGCGCCTGAGTGACTCGGTGTTAATCCGGTGGTGATCATGATCGGATGACGCAACCCCTGGGCCTCTCCGTGGGCACGGCCGGTCTGGTTGCCGCGTGCGCCGGGGTGGCCCCGCTCCGGTATCCCGCCGACCTGACGATCGGCGACGAGCGCTGGACCGGGTTCGTCGACCGCGTCGGCGACCCGGTGCCGTTGATCGGCACCGCTGGCACCGCTCACCGCGCCGAGCAGCTATTGGCCGCGGCGCTGGCCAACCTCGCCGACGCCGCCGGCGGCGGCCTGAATGCCGTCGGGGGCATCGCGGTGCCCTCGCACTGGGGCCCCGGCCGCCGCGACGCGCTGCGGGATGCGCTATGGAGCCTTCCCGCCCTGGCCACCGCACCGGCCCCACCGGTATTGGTATCGGACGCCACCGCGGCCCTGCGCGCCCTGCAGCAGGCACCGGGGCTGCCGCGCCACGGCGTGGTTGTGGTCTGCGACGTCGGCGCGAGCGGAACCGACATCACCCTGGCCGACGGCGGCGCGGACTACCGCCAGATAGGCGAGACCAGCCGCACGGTCGAGTTCTGCGGAGACGCCCTCGACCAACTGCTGCTGGCGCACGTGCTCGAGACCGATCAGCCGCAGGGGGCGGCGGAAAGTACCGCGGCGGTGAGCTCGCTGGCCTCTCTGCGGGATGACTGCCGCCTGGCCAAGGAACGGCTCTCGACGTTCGAGGAGACCACGGTGGCCGTCGGCGGTGAGCAGCGCCGGCTCACCCGTGCGGAATTCTCCTCGCTGATCACTGCGGCGGTCGACGGGTTCCTGCGGGAATTGGACGACACCCTGCGGCGCGCCAGGCTCACCGCTGGCGACATCAGCGCTGTCGCGGCCATCGGTGGCGGTGCCGCGATTCCCGTTGTACAGCAGCGTCTTTCTGAGCACCTGAATCTTCCGTTGGTGGTCTCCGGGCAGCCGGGATGTGACGCGGCGCTCGGCGCCGCACTCGCGGCGGCGCGACAAGTCGCCGCCGACGCACCTACCGGACTGGCGCCGGCTCCGTTGATCACACCGGATGATGCCAACCCCCAATCGGCGACGATGGCGGCGGCCCTGGCCTGGTCCCGCGATGACACCTCCGACGAGCCGGCACCCTATGACGCCGCCGGCTACGACGACTACCGGGGGTACGACGACTACCGGGGGTACGGCGACGACGACGATCTGACCATCGTCACGCCCGATCAGCCGGCACGGCGGGGGTCGGGGGTGGCCCGCAGTGTGCCGCTGCTGATCGGTGGGGCTGCTGCGGTGGCCGCCGTCGCGGTGGGCGGTTTCGCCTACACGCTGACCGGGTCGAGCACGCCCAGCACCCCTGCGGTGACACCGGTTCCGGCGACCGCGGCGACCGGGGTGACGACGGCCGCCAACACCCCCGCGCCACCGCCACCGTCGCCCACCGAGACGGTTCCGGCGACCAATCCACCGATCCGGACGATCACCGAGCAGGCGCCCCCGCCACAGACCCAGACGGTCACCGTGGAGACCACCGTCGTCACGGTTCCCACCACCACAACGACCACGGCGTCGACGACCACCACGACCACGACTGCGCCGACGACAACCACGACCACGGCGCCGACGACGACCACGGCGCCGACGACCACCGATCCCTGGGAGACCACGACGAGCACCACCAGGGAACGGCTCTTCCCGTTCCTGCCGACACCGCCGTCGATCCCGGGCCTGCCGCCGCTGCCGCGGATCAGTGCCGGCTGAGCGCCGCTTTCAGGCGCCCGGTACCCCGGTGCGCGCGGCCACCGACCACGCCGCTGCGGTATCGAACACCTCGATGACGACGTCGTCGTCCTGATAACCGCCGATCCGGTGCAGTCCGGGGGTGGCGCCGATGATCGCGGTGGCCTCGTCGCCGGTGAGGGGATAGTCGGCCACCGCATGGCGCCAGTGCGCGGTGAGCACCGTGGCGCCGGGTCGTAGCCGGGGCAGCTCCCGGTCGGCGATCGCCCGTAAGGCCGGCCCGTCGAAGTAATAGGCGATCTCGGAGATCACGATGAGATCGAAATCGTCTGCCGGCCATGGCATATCGAATGATCGGCACAGCAGGGTCACGCCGTCGCGGCGTCCCGACCCGCGCAGCCGCGCATCGGCTCGTGCCAGTGCCGCCTCGGCCACGTCGGTAGCGGTCACGTGGGCACACCGGGAGCTGAGCTGGTCGGTCAGCACCCCAATCGAGCAGCCCGGCTCGAAGGCATGCCGGTAGCGCTCGTCGGGCAGCAGCGCCAGGGTGATCGCGTACTTGCGCCGTTCGTACCACCGGGCCGCGAGTTCCCAGGGATCGTCCGACGCCTCGTACAGCGCGTCGAAGTATCCGTCGGGCAGGCCGGGGCTCACCGGAACACCACCTCTCCCACCTGGCGCAGGCGCCTCAGCACGAACGCGGGCAGGATCGGTTCCCGGCCCGGACCCGGCGGTTCGATCTGGCTCTCGAACACCGTGCTGGCCGCCCATTTACGCTCTGTTGCAGCGGCGCTGAGGTCCACCCGGGCCGCGCGGTGCCACGGGACGTCGGGGTCCTCCGGCGCTGCCCAGTGCCACATCCACACCGGGTACTCCAGCAGCACCGCACCGGTGCGCGAGGTGGCCGTGGCGGCGGCCCGGCCGACGGCCTCGTGATCGGGGTGGCCGTCACCACGCCACGTCGCCGCGCACCAGGTGCCCGCCACCTGCTCGGACAGCAGACCGGTGAGGATGTCGGCCAACTGCCCCTCGTGCTCGGCCAGCCTACCGTCGGGCAGGCCCAGAAACGTCGGGGGAGTCAGCCCCAGTAGGTTTGCTGCACAGCGGGATTCGTGGCGGCGGTCCGCTTCGAGCCGAGCCTGCTCCGCGGGGGACAGTCCGGGCCAAGCCGCGCCGCCGTCACTGGTGATGACGGTGTGCACCGGTACTCCACGGGCCGCGACCGCTGCGGCTGCTCCGCCGACGCCGAGCGTCTCGTCGTCGGGATGGGGTGCCACCACCACCAGGGCCGGGCATTCGTCGAGCGGCAGAACGGGAAACGCCTGCCCCCACGCCAACCACGCTTCGGCCGGTGTGCCACCGGCGTCGATCGGTGCGCCGGCGAACCGCGCCACGTTGCCCGGCGTCGAGGTGCTCATCCGGCCACCAGATCGCCCAACGCCGCCAGGTCCTTCTCGGCGTGACTCTGCCTGACGTAGATGGACAGATCGGCCACCCGTCGGGCGTGGGTACCGTCCAGGACCAAGGGCGCCGGACCCAGCGCGCGGCCGGTCCGTCCGATGGCCTGCTCGACCGCCACCTCGACGACCGCCCGCAGGCGTCGGGCGGCCACCTCGCCGCGGGGGGAGAACGGTGCGGCGTCGACCTGGGCGGCGGTGTCGACGAGCAGGGCGTGCGCCGCGGCCAGCGCCGCGTCGACGGCACCGAGGTGCGCGGCGGCGTGCGGGTCCGGCCTGCCACCCGAGTTCGTCTGTGCCGCAAACCGATACAGCGGTGCGGCCACCGCCCGTGCGGCACCCAGCCAGCAGGCGGCGACCCCGGCCGCGCCGTGCCAGAAGCCCGGTCGGCGCAGGTACTCACCCGGTGCGCCGACCGCGACGGCCGGTGCGGCGCTGAACTGCACCGCACGGGTGTCGGAGTCCGCCATGCCGGCGTTGCGCCAGCTGCTCGGCAGCGCTCGCACGCCCGGACCCCGCAGGTCGACGGCGTACAGGCCGCGCTCCCCGGCCGCGGTGCGCGCGGTTACCAATGCCCCCGAACACAGCCCGGCGCCCGAGCACCACGCCTTGGTGCCCGTGAGCGACACCGAGCCATGGTCGTGGTCGGCCTGCACGGTCGCGTCGGGCGCCTCGGCCGCCCACACACCCCACAGCCGATCCGCCCCGGGCGGTGGTCCGCCCAACTCGGCGAGGATCGCGACCGCATCGGTGTGTGCCTCGGCGAGTCGGCCGGCGACCACATCGGTTTCGCACAGCGCGGCCAGCTTCTCCCAGCGGGCCAGAGTCTGCCCACTGCCGGGCAGCGGCAGGCTCAGCTCACCGGTATCCAGCCAACGCTGCACCAGCGTCATACCGCATCCGATGTGCGCCCGGCCAGCGCCGAACGCAGATGGGCCGCGAAACCGTTGGGGGCGCGCCCGATCCGCCGCGCCGAGGTGGACACCCACAGCGCCGGGTCGCGGTGGATGCGGCATCCGGACAATTCGAAGCGACGTACCAGGTCGACGTCTTCACCGGTCTGCTGCGCGGCGAATCCGCCCACCTGCCAGTAACTCGCGGCGGTGAAACCCATGTTGGCGCCGTGGATGTGGTTGTGGCCACCGCGGCCTGGGCGGATCTTGGCGTGATAGGCGCGCAGGTAGCGCCGGGCGGCATCGGCGGGGATGCGGCGCCAATTGCTGACCCGGACCACCCCCAGGACCACCTCGGCCTGCGCCGCGAACTGGCGCACCAACCAGTTGGGGTCGACACGGCTGTCGGCATCGGTGGTGGCGTACCAGACTTCTGACTCGGCCCGATCGCTGTGCACCTGCTCGCGGGCGTAGGCGAATCCGGCGGCCCGCGCCGCGCCTACATTGCGTTCCTCGACCGGCACGAAACGCACGTCGGGACCGTATTCGCGGGCCAGTTGGGCGCTGCCGTCGTCGCAGGCGTCGAGCACCACCACCACGGTCACCGGGACCGGCACCTGCTCGGCAGCGCTGCGTATCGCCCGCAGGCATGACGGCAGGCCGGACAGTTCGTTATGGGCGGGAACTACCACCACGGCCTGGTCGAACCTCGTCGGCGTCACGCCACTACATAGCCGCTACGGTCAGTTTTCAATCGGGGCCGTGACTCCCGTCGTCGGATGGTCACCACTTTGTAACCGGCGCGGGGGCCCCAGGATGGGGCGAACAACTGAGCCAAGCTCGTCGCGAAAATCGCGCTGGCCGACGTGAGTACCCGCGCAGGACAAGCCGAATCGCTCAGCGGGGATTCGACCTCGCCGCGTCGACGATCCTGATGGCCACCTCCGTGAGGGGGACGTTGGCATCGTGGGACAGCTGGCGCAGCATGTCGAAAGCCTGATCGGCGTCGGTGCTGTAGCGCTCCATGATCATGCCTTTGGCCTGGCCGATGATGTCGCGGCTGGCCAATGCCTCGCGGAACTGTGCCTCGCGGCGGGCGGCGTCCCACACCAGAGCCGACTGGGTGGCGAACAGAACTCCCAGCCGGTGGGTCGCGTCGTCGAACGCTTTGGGCCGCTCGGCGAAGACGTTGAGGGCGCTCATCGACGTGTCGGTGACGAACATCTGAAACCCCATGATGCTGCGCACCGGAGTGCTCAACAGTGCCTCGGTGCGGAACTTCGGCCAGCGGGTGTCGGTTTCGAGATCGTCGACCCGGATGGTCTTGCGGTGCCAGGCCGAGGACAGGCAAGGCCCCTGACGGTGGCGGCGCTGGATGTCGTCGATGCGCACCGCGCACGGGTGAGTGGCCGAGGGCGTGGCGATGCCGTGACGACCCGAGATCACCGTGACGTTGGCGTAGTCGACACCCGGCAACTCCGCGACGGCGTGCTCGACGAGTTCGGCCACGACTTCAGCATCGGAGCGGCGGCGCTCGTAGAGCCGCCGCGCGATCTCGGCGATGCGGTTAGGCGCATCGCCGAGATCGGCGTCATCATCGAGCAGCATGGCATTGCCATACCCGCCACATAGTGTGGCCCAACATATCTGCGAGCGGAGACCCGATGGTTGACCATCCTCGACGGCGGCGCGGGCTGATCGCGCGCAACGCCGTCGGCCTGACGTCGGCGGAGGCCTTCGTGATCATCGCGATCACCACGATCCTGCTGACCCGGCTGTATTTGCGGCTGACCGGCTACCCGCAGATCGGTGGCGGCGACCTGCACATCGCGCACGCGCTGTGGGGCGGTGCGCTGATGATGCTGGCCCTGCTGACCGGCTGGATGGTGCTCGGGTTCGGCGCCCGGGTGCTGGCCGTGCTGCTGGGCGGCATCGGCTTCGGGCTGTTCCTCGACGAAGTTGGCAAGTTCGTCACGAAGACCAACGACTACTTCTACGGCCCGTCCGCCGAAATCATGTATGTCCTGGTGTGCCTGATCCTGGTGGGCGCTCGCCTACTCCGGGTGGTTCGGCCACTGAGCGCCTGCGAGTGCCTGGCATCGGCCGCGACGATCGCCGCCGACGGGGTCGCCCGCGGACTGCCCGACCACCGCCGTGAGATCGGTCTTCGGCTGCTCGAGCAGGCGTGCGCCGGGGGAGCGCCTGCGCCCGACGTCGAACACGTTCGCGCCCTCATGGTCTCGGCGGGCCGCGCCTCCGACCGGCTCTACCGCCTCCAGCAGTGGGCGCCACGGCTCATCCCGGCGGTGTTCCGCAGCCCCCGATGGGTGCCGTGGGTGGGCTGGTCGTTGGTGGCCGGTGCGGTGTTCGCGCTGGTTTTCCACATGCTCGGGATGGTGCTGGGTCGCACGTCATTCCTGAGCCGGCTGCCCGAGACCGCCGCCTTGGGCGATGGTCCGGCGTCGGTGATTCTGCTGGTCAGCGCCGCGCTGACGCTGGCAATGGCGCTGCCGGCGATGCTGGCCCGCACCCGGACCAGCGCATTGTGGCCGCTACGGCTGCTGCGCAGCGCCGCGCTGGTCTTCGTGTTCCTCAACGCCCTCGTGCACTTCGCCACGCTCGGCTTCGCGGCGTTGGCGAACTTCTCGATCGGCCTGTTCGGGCTGGCGATCCTGTCGTATCAGATCGACCAGGGGGCCCGGAAGATCCAGCCGCCGACGCCGACTACACCACCGACAGATAGCGCTGGGTGACCACCCGCTGGACCAGAGCGGCGACCGGCGCCCCGACCTGACTCCACCACGTCGCGGGCTTGGAGAATGCCACCACCTCGGCGTGCACCGACTCGTCGGCGGGCCGGAAGCTCACGCCGAACATCTCCTCGCCGCTGACCGCATGCCCGGGCAGGCTGCCGTAGGCGAATCCCCGCCGGTTCGGCTCGTCGACCACGTACACCACCCGGCACGGCGCGGCGAACGGGCCGAGCCTGCCCAGCACCTCGGTCCCCACCTGCGCGGTCTCGGTGGTGGCGCTCACCCGCAGACCCGCCCCGCGCAGCATCCCGTAGTGCATGACGGCGGCGGCGGCCTGCTCGAAGCGGGCCCGGCCGCTGCCGATCCGCGCAGACAAGCGGACGTGGTGGTACCCGGCGGGAAGGTCCGCCGCGGTCGCACCGACCTCGGTGTACGTCAACGGCCGTCCGGCCAGGTCGCTGAGCTTCACCCGTCCACCTTCTCACTGGCGCCACTCCTCCTCATCACTCGTGCCTCGTTCTGCGTCGTCGTTGGCGCGCTCACTGGCGCCACTCCTCCTCATCACTCGTGCCTCGTTCTGCGTCGTCGTTGGCGCGCTCACTGGCGCCACTACTGTCGAAGCAGAGGTCTCGCATTCGGCGGCTTACGGTGATCAGGTGGCAGAGGACATGACGGTGGTCGGCGACACCGCGGCGATCCATCCCGGCGGTGGGTTCAACCCGCCCGTGCCCACCGGCAGAGGTGGACCGGACTACGGGCGGTTCATCGAAGCAGTGCGTGACGTCCAAGACCATGCCCGCGCGGCCGACGCCCCCGACGAGGTCATCACCGAAGCGGCTGACCTGCTGGAACGGGTCTCGGCGCTGCTGGCCCCCTACGACGCCGACGAGTGGACCACGCCGTCGGGCCGCCGCACCGACCTGCCGATGCGCGGCAACATCCTGAGCATCCCCAATCAGGTCGACCCCTGCGAGGACGGGCGGCTGCGCGGCTGGGCCCGCTTTCGGCGCTTCCACCTCGGCCGCAACGGAGCGGTGCACGGCGGCCTGATCGCGCACCTCTTCGATTCGGTGCTGGGCAAGACGTCGTTCCTGCTGACCGGTGGCCCCTACCAGCGCACCGCCTACCTGCACGTGAACTACCGCAAGATTGTGCCCATCGACAAGGAACTTCAGGTCGAGGCCGGCGTACTGAGAGCCGAGGGCCGCAAGATCTTCGTCGAGGTCCGCCTCTGCGACGGTCCGGACGTGCTCGCCGACGGAGAGGGACTGTTCGTGCTGCTCAAACCGGGGCAACCGTGACTGCTCGGCGGCCGGGAGCGAAGCCTCCCTGGGGCCGGCTCCAACACAAGTGGTCGCACCGGCGCGAGCGGCTGCGCAACCGGCCGGTCGCCGACTTCGTCTACCGGGCGGTGGTCGGCGTGGTCGGGCTGGCCGTGCTCGTCGTCGGCATCGCCGCCATCCCATACCCGGGCCCGGGCTGGGCCATCGTGTTCCTGGGCCTGGCGATCCTGGCCACCGAGTTCTATTGGGCGCACCGCACCCTGTCGTTCACCAAGGACCGCTATGACAGCACCATGGCATGGTTCGGCAGGCAAGGGTGGTGGGTGCAGGCGCTGGGAGCGGTGTTCACCGCCGCGGTCGTGGTGGGGACCCTGTGGCTGTTGGGCGCGGTCGGCTGGACGGCGGGATTGTTCGGGCTGGACTATCCGGCTCTGGACAGCCCCATCGGCCTCGGCGCCTGACCAGCGCCCCGATAGCATGGTCGCGACCGTCCGCGAGCCCTTGCGGCGGTGCTCTGTGTCCACATCAGCCGAAAGAGGCCAGCGATGACCGCCCCCGCACACCCCGCCCCAGCAGCCCTGATCCGGGTGGCTGCCGGGACTACCGCGGGCGCTGCGGTGCGCGACGCGGGACTGCCCGGTCGCGGTGAACCCGACGCGATCGTCGTCGTGCGTGACGCCGAGGGCAAGCTGCGCGACCTGAGTTGGACCCCCGAGCATGACGTAGACGTCACCCCGGTGGCGGCCAACACCGACGAAGGCCGCAGCGTGATCCGCCATTCGGCGGCCCACGTGCTGGCCCAAGCGGTGCAGGAACTCTTCCCGCAGGCGAAACTCGGCATCGGCCCGCCGATCACCGACGGCTTCTACTACGACTTCGACGTTCCCGAGGCCTTCACGCCCGACGATCTGGCCAAGCTGGAAAAGCGGATGGCCAAGATCGTCAAGGACGGGCAGCTCTTCGCTCGCCGTGTCTACGAGTCCAAGGACCAGGCACGCGCCGAGCTGGCCGGTGAGCCCTACAAACTCGAACTCGTCGACGACAAGTCCGGTGACGCCGACATCATGGAGGTCGGCCCCCCTGGTTCCAATGACGAACTGACCGCTTACGACAACCTCAATCCCCGCACCCGCGAACGCATCTGGGGCGACCTGTGTCGCGGCCCGCACATCCCCACCACCCGCTACATCCCGGCGTTCAAGCTCACCCGTAGTTCGGCGGCCTACTGGCGTGGCGATCAGAACAACGCCAGCCTGCAGCGCATCTACGGCACCGCATGGGAATCGCAGGAGGCCCTGGACCGGCATCTGGAGCTGATCGAGGAGGCTCAGCGCCGCGATCACCGCAAGCTCGGCGTCGAACTCGATCTGTTCAGCTTCCCCGACGAACTCGGATCCGGCCTGCCCGTCTTCCACCCCAAGGGCGGTGTCATCCGCAAGGAGCTGGAGGACTACTCGCGGCGTAAGCACAGCGAGGCGGGCTATCAGTTCGTCAACACCCCGCACATCACCAAGGAGAACCTCTACATCACCTCCGGGCACCTGGAGTGGTACGCCGATGGCATGTTCCCGCCGATGCAGATCGACGCCGAATACAACGAGGACGGCACGCTGCGCAAGCCCGGCCAGGACTACTACCTCAAGCCGATGAACTGCCCGATGCACCATCTGATCTACCGCTCCCGCGGGCGGTCGTATCGCGAATTGCCGCTGCGGCTCTTCGAATTCGGGTCGGTCTACCGCTACGAGAAGTCCGGCGTCATCCACGGCCTGACCCGGGTGCGCGGCATGACCCAGGACGATGCGCACATCTACACCACCCGTGAACAGATGCGCGACGAGCTGACCCGGCTACTGCAGTTCGTGCTCGACCTGCTCTCCGACTACGGCCTGGACGACTTCTATCTGGAACTGTCCACCAAGGATCCGCAGAAGTACGTCGGCTCCGACGAGGTGTGGGAGGAGGCCACCGAGACGCTGCGCGAGGTGGCCGAGGCCTCCGGGCTGGATCTGGTGCCCGACCCGGGTGGTGCGGCGTTCTACGGGCCCAAGATCTCGGTGCAGGTCAAAGACGCGCTGGGGCGCAGCTGGCAGATGTCGACGATCCAGCTGGACTTCAACATGCCCGATCGCTTCGAGCTCGAGTACACCGCCGCCGACGGATCGCGTCAGCGGCCCGTGCTCATCCACCGCGCGCTGTTCGGCTCCATCGAACGGTTCTTCGGGGTGCTCACCGAGCACTACGCCGGTGCGTTCCCGGCCTGGTTGGCTCCGGTGCAGGTGGTCGGCATCCCGGTCGCCGAAGGACACGTCGCCTATCTGGAAGACGTTGCCGCCGAACTCCGTTCGCGCGGGGTCCGGGTCGAGGTCGACGCCAGTGACGACCGGATGGCCAAGAAAATCGTGAACCACACCAACCAGAAGGTGCCGTTCATGCTGCTCGCCGGCGACCGCGACGTCGAGGCCGGCGCCCTCAGCTTCCGCTTCGGCGACCGCAGCCAGATCAACGGCGTCTCGCGCCAGCAGGCCGTCGAGACCATCCTCAAGTGGATCGCCGATCGTGAAAACGCGGCCCCCACAGCTGAACTGGTGAAGGTCGACGGTGGCTGACGACGGCGACGCGATCGTGGACAGGGGAGTGGGGCAGCCAGACCGCCTGCAGCGGCTCTGGACGCCGCACCGGATGAGCTACATCGTCGAGGTGCCCAAGCAAAAAGGACGAGCCGCGGGGCCGTCGGCGCCCTTCACCGACATCCCCACCATGCCCGACGAGGACGGTCTGGTGATCGCCCGCGGCGAGCAGGTCTATGCGGTGCTCAACCTTTACCCGTACAACCCCGGCCACCTGATGGTGGTGCCCTACCGCCGGGTTTCCGAGCTCGAAGACCTCACCTGGCCTGAGAGCACCGAGCTGATGGCGTTCGCGCAGAAGGCCATTCGCGTGATCAAGGCGGTGTCGAACCCGGACGGGTTCAATGTCGGTCTCAACCTCGGTAAGTCCGCGGGCGGCTCGTTGGCCGAACACCTCCACATGCACGTGGTGCCGCGCTGGTCGGGTGACGCCAACTTCATCACGATCGTGGGCGAGACCAAGGTCATCCCGCAGCTGCTGCGAGATACCCGCGCGCTGCTGGCCGCCGAATGGACGGCCCAGTCGTGAGCGACTTCTACCTGATGACCCGCGCGGCCTACGCCAAGCTCAGTACCCCGCTCGCTAAGGGCGCGCTGAAGGTAGGCCTGACGCCGGACATGGTGACCATCATCGGTACCGCGGGCTCGGTGCTGGCCGCGCTCATCATGTTCCCGATCGGGCAACTCTGGTGGGGTTCGGTGGCGGTGTTCGTCTTCGTCCTGGCCGACATGCTCGACGGCGCCATGGCCCGTCAACGCGGCGGCGGCACCCGGTTCGGTGCGGTCCTCGACGCCACCTGTGACCGGATCAGTGACGGCGCGATCTTCTGCGGGTTGCTGTGGTGGGTGGCGTTCGACCTGCGCAGCTCCCCGCTAGTGGTCGCCACGCTGATCTGCCTGGTCACCTCGCAGGTGATCTCCTACATCAAGGCTCGCGCCGAGGCCAGCGGGCTCGAGGGCGGCGGCGGCTTGATCGAGCGCCCGGAGCGGCTGGTCATCGTGCTGGCCGGTGCCGGGTTCTCCGACCTACCGTTCTTTCCGATGCCGGTGGTGCTGCCCATCGCAATGTGGTTGCTGGCGTTGACCAGCCTGGTGACGGTCGGGCAGCGGGTGCATTCGGTGCGCTGCAGCCCAGGCGCCATGGACAAAATCGCGCCCGCCGACGCCACGCCGGCCGGTGACGACCAGGAAAGCGCCGACCCGTGATCGCTACCCCCGCCCAGGTGCTGCGCTCGGGCCGCGACCGGATCCCCCGGCGGGAGAGGCTCAGCGACTGGGGCTATGCCGCCGGCTGGCGCCTGGTGCGCGCCTTGCCGGAGGTCCTGGCACGCAACGCCTTCGACGCCGGCGCCTGGTATGCCGCGCAGGGCGGCGGCCCCGAACAGCTGCGCAAGAACCTGGCCAGGGCCATCGGCACCACACCCGCCGACGTGCCGGACTCGCTGATGCGCGCCTCGGTGGCGTCCTACGCCCGCTACTGGCGGGAGGCGTTCCGGCTGCCGACCATGGACCTGCCGGCTCTGGCGCAGCGACTCGACGCGGTCGTGCAGGGTGCCGAACACGTCGACGCCGCGTTCGCCGCCGGCCGCGGTGTGGTGCTGGCGCTTCCGCACAGCGGTAACTGGGACATGGCCGGCGTGTGGCTGGTGCACCACAGCGGCACCTTCACCACCGTCGCCGAACGGCTCAAACCCGAGTCGCTCTACCGCCGGTTCCTGGACTACCGGGAGAGCTTGGGTTTCGAGGTGCTCCCCTTGAACGGCGGGCAACGCCCACCGATGGAGGTGCTCGCCGAGCGGCTGCGCGCCAACCGGGCGGTGTGCCTGATGGCCGAGCGCGACCTCACCCGATCCGGTGTGCAGGTCGACCTGTTCGGCGAGCCGACGAGGATGCCGGCCGGTCCGGCCAAGCTGGCGATCGAGACCGGCGCCGCGCTGCTGCCCGCACACGTCTACTACCGCGGCGAGGATTGCGTCGTCGACCTCTTCGCGCCGCTCGACTGCTCCAGCGGCGACGTGCAGATCATCACCCAGGCACTGGCCGACCGCTTCGGGGCCAACATCGCCGCGCATCCGCAGGACTGGCACATGATGCAGCCGCAATGGCTGGCAGACCTGCCCGCAGAAAGGCGGGCCCGTCTGGAGAACGGGAGCTGATGCGCATCGGCATGGTCTGCCCGTACTCGTTCGACGTTCCCGGTGGGGTGCAGTCGCACGTGCTGCAACTGGCCGCGGTCATGCGCGAGCGCGGGCACGACGTCAGTGTGCTGGCGCCCGCGTCGCGACACGTGAAGCTGCCCGACTACGTCGTCTCCGGCGGCAAGGCCGTCGCGATTCCCTATAACGGCTCGGTGGCCCGGTTACGGTTCGGCCCGGCGACCCACCGCAAGGTGAAAAGGTGGCTCATCGAAGGCGAATTCGATGTGCTGCACCTGCACGAGCCCAACGCCCCGAGCCTGTCGATGCTGGCTCTGCAGGCAGCCGAGGGGCCGATCGTCGCAACGTTTCACACCTCGACCACGAAGTCGTTGACGCTCAGTGTGTTCCAGGGCATCCTGCGGCCTTACCACGAGAAGATCGTCGGCCGCATCGCCGTCTCCGATCTCGCGCGGCGCTGGCAGATGGAGGCGCTGGGATCCGACGCCGTGGAGATCCCCAACGGCGTCGACGTCGCGTCACTGGCCACCGCAGCACCGCTACCGGGGTATCCGCGAGCGGGCAAGGCGGTGCTGTTCCTCGGCCGGTTCGACGAGCCGCGCAAGGGCATGGCGGTGCTGTTGGGCGCGTTGCCCCGGCTGGTGGAGCGCTTCGCCGACATCGAGGTGCTGATCGTCGGTCGCGGTGACGAGCAGGAGCTGCGGGAGAAGGCCGGCGAGCTGGCCGATCACCTGAGGTTCCTCGGGCAGGTCGACGACGCCGAGAAGGCCGCCGCGTTGCAGAGCGCCGACGTCTACTGCGCACCGCACACCGGCGGTGAGAGTTTCGGCATCGTGCTGGTGGAGGCGATGGCCGCGGGCACCCCGGTGGTGGCCAGCGACCTCGACGCGTTCCGCCGGGTGCTGCTCGACGGTAAGGCGGGCCGGCTGGTGCCCGTCGAGGATTCCGAGGCGATGGCGCGGGCACTGATCGAGGTACTCGACGACGCCGCGTTGCGGGACCGCTACGTGGCGGCCGCCGACGTCGCGGTGCGCCGGTACGACTGGTCGGTGGTAGCCGACCAGATCATGCGGGTCTACGAGACGGTGGCCGGATCGGGCACCAAGGTCTCGGTCGCTGGGGAGTCGAACCGGTGAACCCGCTGCTGTACTGGTCGCTGACCGCGCTGCTGGTGTTCGTCCTGGTGCTGACTGCGGTCTGGGCCTACCAGACCGCCAACCGGCTGGACCGGCTGCACGTGCGCTACGACCTGTCCTGGCAGGCCCTCGACGGGGCGTTGGGCAGGCGCGCGGTCGTGGCCCGTGCGGTGGCCGCCGACACCTACCGGGGCCGACCCGAAGGTAAGCGGCTGGCCGCCCTGGCCGACGCCGCCGAGCGGGCGCCGCGCTCCGGGCGCGAGGCCGCCGAGAACGAGCTGTCGGCGGCGTTGGCGACGGTCGATCCCACCGCCATGCCGGTGGCGCTGGTCGCCGAGCTCGCCGACGCCGAGGCCCGGGTGTTGCTGGCCCGCCGATTCCACAATGACGCGGTGCGCGACACGCTCGCGCTGCGGGAGCGACGGCCGGTGCGCTGGTTGCGGCTGGGCGGGACGGCGCCGCTGCCGAGCTACTTCGAGATCGCCGAGCGGGCTTCCGCAGCCGAGCAGCCCGATGCGGAGCCGGCGCAGCGGCGCACCTCCGCACGGGTCGTGCTGCTCGACGAGCACGGCGCGGTGCTGCTCTTCTGCGGCACGGACCCGGCGAAGACCGGCGGCGCCGCACCGCGCTGGTGGTTCACCGTCGGTGGTCACGCCCAGCCGGGCGAGCGGCTCGTCGACGCGGCCGTTCGGGAGATCGCCGAGGAGACCGGTTTGCAGGTGGACCCTGCCGCGATGGTCGGACCGGTCTGGCGACGTGATTCCATGATCGATTTCAACGCCACCGTCATCGACAGCCAGGAGTTCTACTTCCTGCACCGCACCACCCGGTTCGAACCGGCCACGGGCGGGCGCACCGAATTGGAACTGCGGTACATTCACGGCCACCGCTGGTGTGATTGCGCGACGATCGCTCAGCTGGCCGCCGCGGGGGAGACGGTGTATCCGCTGCAGCTCGGGGAGCTGCTCGCCGAGGCGAACCTGCTGGCCGACGGGCATGTCGGCGGGGCGACGACGGAGTTGAAATCCATCCGCTGAACCCGTTGCCCCCCGTTACGCAGTGCCCGCCCACCGGTGGAGAAATTCAGTTTGAGGTCGCCCTTTAGACTGGATCCGTATCAAACGAAGGGATCGACAGTGGTAACCGGAACTAGCGCATCCGACCTCAACGGCTCGGGTGGCCCCGCGCAGACCGGTACCGCCCGGGTCAAGCGCGGCATGGCCGAGATGCTCAAGGGCGGCGTCATCATGGACGTCGTCACCCCCGAGCAGGCACGCATCGCCGAAGGCGCCGGCGCGGTCGCGGTGATGGCGCTCGAACGCGTCCCCGCCGACATCCGCGCCCAGGGCGGCGTGGCGCGGATGAGCGACCCCGACCTGATCGAGGGCATCATCTCGGCGGTCACCATCCCCGTCATGGCCAAGGTACGCATCGGGCACTTCGTCGAGGCGCAGATCCTGCAGAGCCTCGGGGTGGACTACATCGACGAGTCCGAGGTGCTCACCCCCGCCGACTACACCCACCACATCGACAAGTGGAAGTTCACCGTGCCGTTCGTGTGCGGTGCGACCAACCTCGGTGAGGCTCTTCGCCGTATCACCGAAGGCGCCGCGATGATCCGGTCCAAGGGCGAGGCCGGCACCGGCGACGTCTCCAACGCGACCACCCACATGCGCTCGATCGGCGCCGAGATCCGCCGCCTGTCGTCGCTGTCGGAGGACGAGCTCTACGTCGCCGCCAAGGACCTGCAGGCCCCCTACGACCTCGTCGTCGAGGTGGCCCGGGCCGGCAAGCTGCCCGTCACCCTGTTCACCGCGGGCGGCATCGCCACCCCGGCCGACGCGGCCATGATGATGCAGCTCGGCGCCGAGGGCGTCTTCGTCGGCTCCGGCATCTTCAAGTCCGGCGACCCCGCGCTGCGGGCGGCAGCCATCGTCAAGGCCACCACCTTCTACGACGATCCCGACGTGCTGGCGAAAGTTTCGCGCGGGCTGGGTGAGCCGATGGTCGGAATCAACGTGGAGGAGATCGCTGAGCCGCATCGACTCGCACAGCGCGGCTGGTAGATGGCGATCGAAAAGATCCTCGACCTGGAACAGCTCGAGGTCAATATCTACCGCGGCGGGGTGTTCAGCCCCGAATCCGGGTTCCTGCAAAGGACTTTCGGAGGTCATGTAGCCGGCCAGTCGCTGGTGTCGGCGGTGCGAACCGTGGACCCCAGGTTCCAGGTGCACTCGCTGCACGGCTACTTCCTGCGCCCCGGGGACGCCACCGCCCCCACGGTGTACCTGGTGGAGAGGCTGCGCGACGGCGGGTCGTTCGTCACCCGCCGGGTCAACGCCGTCCAGCACGGCGAGAGCATCTTCTCGATGTCGGCGTCGTTCCAGACCGACCAGAGCGGCATCGAGCACCAGGATGAGATGCCCGCCGCGCCGCCCCCGGACAACCTGCCGGGTTTCACCTCCCGGGGCGGGGCGTTCGACGACGCCGGCTTCTCCCAGTTCGCCGAGTGGGATGTGCGCATCGTGCCGCGCGACCAGGTTGCGCTGTTGCCCGGCATGGCATCCCAGCAGCAGGTGTGGTTCCGCCACCGCGACCCGCTGCCCGACGACCACGTGCTGCACATCTGTGCACTGGCCTACATGAGCGACCTGACGCTGCTCGGGTCGGCTCAGGTCAACCACGTCGAGGAACGCAAGCACCTGATGGTCGCCTCCCTGGACCACGCCATGTGGTTCATGCGCCCGTTCCGTGCCGACGAGTGGCTGCTCTACGACCAGTCCTCGCCGTCGTCATGCGGCGGCCGCTCGCTCACGCAGGGCAAGATCTTCAATCGCTACGGCGAGATGGTCGCCGCCGTCATGCAGGAGGGCCTGACCCGCTACCAGCGGGGCTACGCCGGGAAACGATGACCGTTCGGATCGGTGTCCTGGCATTGCAGGGCGACACTCGCGAGCACCTGGCCGCGTTGCGTGAAGCCGGTGCCGAGGCGTCGACCGTGCGCCGCCGCGCGGAACTCGACGCCGTCGACGGGCTGGTGATCCCGGGAGGGGAGTCGACGGCCATGAGTCACCTGCTGCGGGAGTTCGAGCTGCTCGAGCCGCTGCGGCAGCGCCTGGCCGACGGTCTGCCCGCCTACGGCTCGTGCGCCGGGATGATCCTGCTCGCCAGCGAAATCCTCGACGCTGGGGTGCCTGGGCGTGAAGCGCTGCCACTCGGCGGCATCGACATGACCGTGCGGCGCAACGCGTTCGGCCGGCAGGTGGACTCCTTCGAGGGCGACATCGACTTCGAAGGTCTGGACGGACCGGCGCACGCGGTGTTCATCCGCGCGCCCTGGGTAGAGCGGGTCGGGCCGGCCGTGCGGATCCTGGCCCGCGCCGACGGCCACATCGTCGCCGTCCGGCAAGGCTCGGTGCTGGCCACCGCATTCCACCCCGAGATGACCGGTGACAGGCGGGTGCACAAGCTGTTCGTCGACATCGTCGCCGGCGCGGCCTGACCCCACGCCACCTGCGGCACGAAGCTCGTAACCCGGTCAATAGAAACCGGCGGTAGCGGGCACTGATGTCGTCAGTCCGGGCGTGGCCTACACGTTCACCGGCCTGTATCTGTTGCTCGGTGGCTCAGTGGCCGCCCAGTGCCAAATCGTCGTCCGACGTTTAACTTCCCGCAATCCAGGCAGACCCAGATCTGCCTGCGGCGTTGTCCATAATCAGCGGACACAGCCCGCCGCGGAAGGAGATCGACATGATCGACTGGTTGAGTCGGCGGGCACGTCAGGCGCTCCACCACATCATCGCGGCCCGAGCTGTATCGGCGGCGGGCATGGGCCGTCCGGCCTGGCAGAGCGAATCGGCCGTGCGGCCGGTCGGCTGGTGGCGCGCGCTCTGAGCGCGAGCGCTGTCGGCTCATCGGCAGCAGCAGCCGTGAGCTGGAGTGCGCGGTGCTGCAGACCGCCGCCCACGAGGTGAGTACGCGTGAGAAGCTGCGCAGGATCGTCGAGAGCCAGCTGATGGGAGTCTCACAGCTGGGCGCCGACGAGCTTGTCGCAGCTGTGGCGCCGAACCTGCAGCGCAACATCGACGGCTCGCTCGGTGGCGGCGCGGCCACGCCCGCATGGGTATCCGGGAGACTTCGCCCGGACCAGTAGACTCGTCGGGTTACGCCAGAACGGAAAGAATGAGAAGGACCCGATGAGCGGCCATTCCAAGTGGGCGACCACCAAGCACAAGAAAGCCGTCGTCGACGCCAAGCGCGGCAAGATGTTCGCCAAGCTGATCAAGAACATCGAGGTCGCGGCACGTGTGGGCGGCGGTGACCCGGCGGGCAACCCCACCCTGTACGACGCCATCCAGAAGGCCAAGAAGTCTTCGGTGCCCAACGACAACATCGAACGGGCCCGCAAGCGCGGTGGCGGCGAGGAAGCAGGCGGTGCCGACTGGCAGAACATCACCTACGAGGGCTACGGCCCCAACGGGGTGGCCGTGCTCATCGAGTGCCTGACCGACAACCGCAACCGCGCCGCCGGTGAAGTGCGCGTCGCGATGACCCGCAACGGCGGCAACATGGCCGACCCGGGCTCGGTCTCCTACCTGTTCTCCCGCAAGGGCGTGGTGATCCTGGACAAGAACGGGCTCACCGAGGATGACGTGCTGCTCGCCGTCCTCGAGGCCGGCGCCGAAGAGGTCAACGACCTCGGCGAGAGCTTCGAGATCATCTCCGAGCCCACCGACCTGGTCGCCGTGCGCACCGCGCTGCAGGACGCCGGCATCGACTACGACTCCGCCGACGCCAGCTTCCAGCCGTCGGTGACGGTGCCGGTCGACGCCGAGGGCGCCCGCAAGATCATGAAGCTCGTCGACGCGCTCGAGGACAGCGACGACGTGCAGGACGTCTACACCAACGCCGACATCCCCGACGAGGTCCTGGCCCAGCTCGAGGAGTGAGCTCAGGCGGGGTGCACACTGACCGGCACCCCGGAGTAGCGCGTCATCCCGGTTGCGGGGTCGATGTCGTCCTTGCTGGTGAGCCGATTGACGTTGGTGCCGGTGTGTCCGTGCGGCACCGACACCGCCCCGGTTCGTAGCAACGGATCCAGTTTCGCAATGCCGCCGAGTTCGCCGTGCGCGGTACGCACGACCATCGCCTGGTTGTCGGCGATTCCGGCCGCGGCCGCGTCGTCGGGATGAAGGAACACCTCCGGCGTCTCGCCGAGGAAGTCCAATTGTGCGTTGAGCCTTCGCATCTGGCGCCGCGGCACCAGCACGAGGCCGTCCGCGGCTGGCGGGGCGGCCAGCTGCTCGATGAGGATCTGCGGGGCCAGCCGCCAGCCCCCGAGTCGTTCGACGTGGCGGTCCACCCACGGTGCGGGGAGGTCGCGCTCGGCCTGCACGAAGCCGTCGGCGACCAGCTCGTCGTAACCGCAACGGCCGCCCCCGGCGAAGCGGGCCAGCATCTGCTCGTCGGTCATTGAGGTGTCGGCGAGGTCGTGGCCGAGCCGGCGGCCGATCTCGGCCAGCACCCACCACATCGAGCGCCGCTGACCGACGGGGCCGACGACCGCCTCGGTGTGCTGTGCGGAGATCCGCGGGCTCAGGAGGTCCCACAATGTGACATCCGGCCGTTCGAGCTGGCCCTTGGTCGGCAGCACGTGGGTGGACACCGCGGTCGTCTGATTCGGTCGGATGTCGGTGGTGACCAGCACGTCCAGCTTCTGCAGCGCCGCCGCTGTTGCATCGGTGTCGGGAAAACCGGTGAGCAAGCTGCCGCCGAGGTTGATCAACGCACGGATGTTGCCGGCCTCGATCTCGTCGGGCAGCGTCGCGCATGGCCACTCCCGCATGAACGCCTTGGTCTCCGGGCGGCTGCGTGGCCCCGGGCGCGACTTGCCCTCGGGCGGCGCGATCGGCAGTTCGAATGCCTCCAGCTGGTAGGCGTAACCGGGATGGAACCAGAGCCCGCCGGGACGGTTCATCGAATCGGTGAGGATCATCAGCGACCACGAAAGCCATTGGGTGACATTGGCACCGGACGACATCGTCACTCCGGTGCCGATGTCGATCGCCAGCCGTCCGACCCGGCGCACCGTGGCCAGCAGATCGGCCAGGTCCGCCTCGGACACGTCGGCGATCCGCGCGGCGTGCTCGCCGGTGAACGGCTCGACCGCCGCGGCCAGCGCATCGGCATCCTGCACCGCGACGCCGCTGTGGATCCCGTCGCGCAGGATCTCGCGGACGAGAAAGCCCAGCACCGCGTAGTCGGTGCCCGGCCGCGGCGCCAGGTGGCGCGTCGCCAGGCGGGCCGTCTCGGTGTGCCGCGGGTCGAGCACCCACAACTCGGCGTGGCCGGTCAGCTCGCGCAGCGCCCCCCGGGGATTCGGCATCGCGATCGTATGGCCATGGGAGACAACAGGATTACTGCCTATCAGCAGGACCAGCTCGGCGCCGGCATAGTCCGGACGGCCGGTCAGTGCCGACGACCCGCCCATCAACTCCGCGATCAGCACCTTGGCGGTGCCGTCGATGGTCAGCGGACTGAACTTGGCGGGCGTTCCGATCGCTCGGTGCAGAGCTTCGGCGAGGCGATAGCCTGCCGCGTCCATCCCGATGCCGGTGCCGAAGTTGATCGCCACCGCGGCGGGCCCGTGTTCGGCGATGATCGCGCGCAGTCGGTCGCCGAGATCGTCGAGGCAAGCCTCCCAGGTCGACTCGGTCAGCCGCCCGTCGACGGCCAGCATCGGGTGCTCGAGCCGATCCGGGTGGTGGTGGATCAGCGGCAGCGCACGGCCTTTCGGGCAGGTGTAGCCGCCGGAGAAGGGATGCTCGCCGTCGCCGCGGACGGCCACGACCTCATCACCGTCGACATCGACGAGGATCCCGCACACCGAAGGGCAGACCCGGCAGAAACTGCGCACCGAACGCACGCTGCCCGCCACCATGCCGAAGACCGTACGCTGCGACCGAACGAAACGGAGGTGGGAATGGCCGATGTAACCGACCCTGACGGAGTGACGTGGTCGGTGCGCCGGTGGTGGTGGCGAACAGTGCCCTGGGAGACGGGTTTCGGCACCATCGATGCACTGATCCTGTTGGTGATGCTGCCGTTCATGCTGATGTGGCCGATCTGGCTGCTGGCCAAGTGGCTCGGCGTGCCCTGGACAATCGTGATCAGTCGGGACGGAGAGAAAGTCGGCCGCGAGCGGGTGAAGGGCTGGCGCCAGTCGGGTGAGCGGATGGCCGACATCGCCGCCGCGATCGAAGCCGGGACGCTGACGGAGTTCAAGACCGGGACGTGATCAGCGGGCTCACTCACCCCGGTAGAACTGAGTCGCGCTACCGCGTGTCCTCACTGACCTTGTCCGCGTCCCCCGCTAAGGTATCGAACAACTGTTCGTAGTCGAAAGGCGATCCGTGCGGGTGATGGGTGTCGACCCAGGGTTGACGCGGTGCGGCCTCTCGGTGATCGAGAGCCGGGGTGGTCGCCAGGTCACCGCGTTGGACGTCGACGTGGTGCGCACCCCGGCCGACGAACCGCTGCAACACCGACTGCTCACCATCAGCGACACCGTCGACCATTGGATGGACACCCATCTTCCGGACGTCATCGCCATCGAACGGGTCTTCGCCAACCAGAACGCCAACACCGCGATGGGCACCGCCCAGGCCGCCGGGGTGATCGCGCTGGCAGCCGCCCGCCGCGACATCGACGTGCATTTCCACACCCCCAGCGAGGTCAAGGCCGCCGTCACCGGAAACGGCCGGGCAGACAAGGCGCAGGTCACCGCGATGGTCACCAGAATCCTGCAGTTACAGCAAAAACCGACCCCTGCCGACGCCGCCGACGCGCTGGCGCTGGCGATCTGTCACTGCTGGCGCGCCCCGATGATCGCCCGAATGGCCAAGGCCGAGGCGATGGCGGCCGAGCAGAAGCGGGCCTACCAGGCCCGACTGAAGGCCGCGCCGGCCCGGCTCAAGGCAGCAAAATGATCGCCTCGGTGCGCGGCGAAGTCATCGACATCGCCCTCGACCACGCCGTCATCGAAGCCGCCGGTGTCGGCTACAAGGTGATGGCCACACCGTCGACCCTGGCGACGCTGCGCCGGGGCAGCGAGACGCGGTTGATCACGGCGATGATCGTGCGTGAGGATTCCCAAACCCTTTATGGTTTCGCCGATTCCGAAGCCCGCGATCTGTTCCTGACGCTGCTCGGGGTCTCCGGCGTTGGTCCCAAGATCGCCCTGGCCACCCTGGCGGTCTACGACGCCACCGCACTGCGCCAGGCGCTGGCCGATGGTGACGTGACCGCGCTGACCCGGGTGCCCGGGATCGGCAAGCGGGGTGCCGAACGGCTGGTGCTGGAACTGCGCGACAAGATCGGCCCGGTGACCGGTGGCGCAGGCCTCGCTGCGGCCACCGGCCACGCCGTACGCTCGCCGGTGGTGGAAGCCCTTGTCGGACTTGGCTTTGCGCTCAAGCAGGCCGAGGAAGCCACCGACAAGGTGCTGGCCGCCGACCCTGAGGCCACCACGTCCAGTGCGCTGCGGGCCGCGCTGTCGCTGCTGGGGAAGACCAAGTGAGCCGGTTCGACGCCGACGACGACGCCGCCGGAGAGGAGGAACTGGAACGCGACGTCTCGCCGGCGCTGACCGTCGGCGAGGGGGACATCGACGCCAGCCTGCGGCCCCGGTCGCTGCGCGAGTTCATCGGCCAGCCCCGGGTCCGCGAACAGCTGCAGTTGGTGCTCGAGGGCGCCAAGAACCGCGGTGGTACACCGGATCACATCCTGCTGTCCGGGCCGCCGGGGCTGGGCAAGACGTCGCTGGCCATGATTATCGCCGCCGAACTGGGCACCTCGCTGCGGGTCACCTCCGGGCCGGCGCTCGAGCGTGCCGGCGACCTGGCTGCGATGCTGTCCAACCTCGTCGAGCACGACGTGTTGTTCATCGACGAGATCCACCGCATCGCCCGGCCCGCCGAAGAGATGCTGTACCTGGCGATGGAGGACTTCCGGGTCGACGTCGTCGTCGGCAAAGGTCCCGGGGCAACGTCGATCCCGTTGGAGGTGGCGCCGTTCACCCTGGTTGGCGCGACCACCCGGTCGGGCGCGCTGACCGGGCCGCTGCGCGACCGCTTCGGGTTCACCGCGCACATGGACTTCTACGAGCCCACCGAACTGGAGCGGGTGCTGTCCCGCTCGGCCGGCATTCTGGGCATCGAGTTGGGTGCGGAGGCCGGGTCGGAGATCGCCCGCCGCTCGCGCGGTACACCACGGATCGCCAACCGGCTGCTGCGCCGGGTCCGCGATTATGCCGAGGTCCGCGCCGACGGAGTGATCACCCGCGACATCGCCAAGGCCGCACTGGCCGTCTACGACGTCGACGAGTTGGGCCTCGACCGGCTGGACCGGGCGGTGTTGTCCGCTCTGACCCGCAGTTTCGGCGGTGGGCCGGTGGGGGTGTCCACGCTGGCCGTCGCGGTCGGCGAGGAGCCGACCACGGTGGAGGAGGTGTGCGAGCCGTTCCTGGTGCGGGCCGGGATGATCGCGCGGACCCCCCGCGGCCGGGTCGCCACGCCGCTAGCCTGGACCCACCTCGGTTTGGTTGCGCCACCGCGCGCCAGCGGCTTGGGGCAGACAGGCCTTTTCGAATGAGGGGAGTGCGATGCTCACCGCGGGTTTGATCGTCGCCGGGCTCGCCGCCCTGCTGCACGTCTACATATTCGTCATGGAGTCGCTCACCTGGACCACGCCCCGCACCCGCGCGGTCTTCGGCACCAGCGCCGAAGAGGCCGAGATGACCAAGGCACTCGCCTTCAACCAGGGCTTCTACAACTTGTTTCTCGCGGTCGTCACCGCCGCCGGGATCGTCGGGATCGCCATGGGCCATCAGGCCGTCGGAGTCGCGCTGATCCTCGCCGGCGTCGGCTCGATGCTCGCCGCCGCGGTGGTGCTGCTGGCGTCGTCACCGGACAAGGCGCGCGCTGCGCTCACCCAGGGCACCTTCCCGCTCATCGCGGTCGTGCTGGTGGTGATCGCCGTTCTCTGAGTGTCGGCCTCAGGACCTGGCTGTCGTCGATGGCGACCAGTAGTGGACGCGGTCGCCGCCGGCGCGCTTGGCTTCGTACATCGCGGTGTCGGCCGCGTGTACCAGGTCGTCGAGAACCTCTCTGGCGCGGGCGGGGTCGACCTCGGAGATCGCCACCGAGGCGACCCCGAGGCTTGCTGTCACACCACCCGGCGTGGCCGCGACCGCCATCCGCAACCGCTCGGCGCCGGCCGTGAGCTCGGCCGATTCCCATAATTCGGCAATGAGGAATTCCTCGCCGCCGGGGCGCGCGACCACAGCATTCATCGCGCTGGCGCGGCGCAGATTGTCGGCCACCGCGACCAGGACGGCGTCACCGCGGTGGTGCCCGTGGCGGTCGTTGATCTGTTTGAACCCATCGAGATCGACCATGACCACGATCAGGAATCGGGTCTGCGACCTGTCCGCCGCGCCGATGAGTTGGATCGCCGACTGGTAGTAGCCACGACGATTGCGCAGGCCGGTCAGCGGGTCGGTGAAGGAACGGTGCGCGTCGGCGGTCAACATGTGCAGCAGGGCTTGTACGACGAGCGGAACCATGACCATGGTGGCGAGCGCGCCGACGCTGTGGCCGATCGCCATCATCGGATCGCCAGGAGCAACCTGGAAGCACACCACGACGGTGGATACGGCGGCCGCGGCCAGCAGCGCGGTGGACAGTCGACCCGAATGAAAGAACGACAGGTAGCCGGCCAGCGGTGCGAATGCCATGCCCCCGAAGACGCCGGCGGCGGGATCGACGGCAATCGAGCCTCCGGCGACGATGCAGGCTGTCGCCGCGATCGTGAAGGCGGCCGACTGACGTTCGGTGGGCCACCGGGTCGCCCAGAGGGCGGCCAGCGCAGCGCACGCGGCGGTGATGCCGAACGACACCACGACAGCCTTCATACCCTTGGGGCCGGATGGGCTGGCCAGCATGATCGGAGGAACCAACGCGAACGCCGCCATTACCGCGGCAATTGTGTAGCGTGTCGGCCGTTGCAGGCGACTCGAATCCAGATAGGCCGACACGGCGTCGTACTGGTCCGGGCGTCGCCACCACTGCCGTACCGACGCCGAAACGCCCACCATCTCTGCTCCCGACCGGCGCGGCTCGTCCCCTGAGAGCTGGCTGCCTGAGCGGATGATACTTGCTCAGGCAACCAGTCAGCTCAGGGGCTGGCCTACAGCAGACCGAGCAGCTTCAGGTCGGTGGCGTACTTCACCACGACCGCAGGGGTGACGTGCGGGATGTCTTTGTCCGGTCCGATCTTTGCGTCCTGCACCGCGGCGCGGAACCGGTCAGTCGGCGCGATGGATCCGCGGACTGGATGGTCGGGCCGTTGGTAGTTGTGCAGCAGCGGCAGCAGCGAGTACTGGCGTTGGCGGTCTGGCAGCGCCCGCATCGAGGTCTCGAACCGCTGCAGCCACCCCTGGTAGTCGGCGATCCGCTGGATCGGATAGCCGGCCTCGATCAGCCAGTCGACGAACTCGTCGAGCCCGATGCCGTCGTCGTAGGGGTTCATCACGTGGTAGGTCTCGAACGCACCGTCACCCTCCTGCGCGACGTGGGCGCCAAGCGTGGAGATGGCCTCGGCGATGAACTCCACCGGCAGACCGTCGTAGTGGGCGCGCTGCCGGTTGCCCTCGGCGTCGAGTTCGTAGAACGACGCCGGCGCGATGCCCGTGGCCACCAGGCTCAGCATCATCCGGGTGAACATGTCCGGCAGGTTCAGCTGGCCGCCGTAGGTAGTGTCGGCCAGGATCATGTCGCAGCGGAACACCGACACCGGCAGACCGCACAGGTCGTTGGCCTCGCGTAGCAGCACCTCGCCGGCCCACTTGCTGTTGCCGTAGCCGTTGGCATAGGAGTCGTCGACGGCGCGGGTGGCACTGATCGCGCGGATGTCACCGTCCTCGACGAACTGCCCGAGGGCGACGCCCGCGCCGACACCGATCGTCGAGACATAGACGAATGGCTTGAGCTTGGTGGTCAGCGCAATGCGGATCAGCTCGGCGGTGCCGACGGCATTGGGGCCGAACAGTTCTCGGTACGGCAGCACATGGTTGACCAGAGCGGCCGGGTCGACGATGAGGTCGACGGTGTCGGCCAGGCGCTGCCAGGTCGCGTCGTCCAGGCCGAGGTTCTCTTCGCCCTTGTCGCCGGCGATCACCTCGAGGTGATCGGCGGCCAGCGCACGGTAGTGCTCCAACAGGGCGGGGTCACCGCTATCGAAGGTGTCGTCGAGCCGGCGTCGCGCGTCGGCGTCCGAACGCGCCCGGACCAGACAGATCACTGTGCCGTCGACGAGGTCCATCCGCTCCAGCCATTCCAGGGCCAGATAACGACCCAGGAATCCGGTTGCGCCGGTGAGTAGAACGGTGCGGATCTCGCTGCTCGGGGCGGGCAGCTGCGCCGCGCCGCCCAATGTCGCGGCGTCGATGAACTTGTCCAGGGTGAGATCGCGAGCGTGGACCTCGGTCGCGCCAGCGCCGTGCACGGAGGCGAACGTCGGTCGCTTGCTGCCCGAGGTCCGCTGCGTGTCGACATAGGTGGCGATCGCCGCCAGGTCGTTGGCCGGGCTGACGATGACGCCGACCGGCACCTCGACGCCGAAGATCTCCTGCAGCAGGTTGGCAAATGTCAGCGCCGACAGGGAGTCTCCACCGAGATCGGTGAAGCGGGCGTCGGCGTGCAGGTCCGCGGCCGCGGCACCCAGGAGCGCGCCTGCGGCGCGGGTGACGGTCTCCAACGCGGGGGCATCGGCTCCGCTGCGGCGCAGTGCGCGCAACTCGTCGGCCTGCCCTTCGGCGAGGTCGACGTAGAGCTGCTCGAGCGCGGGGCCGTAACGTTCCTTCAGCCGCGGCCAGGCGAGCTTGCGGATACCGGTCAACAATCCGTTCTCGACGGTAAACGGCGTTGGGTCGATGAGGAAGTCGCGGGGTATCTCGTAGGACTGCAGCCCGGCTTCGCGGGCGATCTCCTGCATCGACTCAGTGATCAGCGCCTTGAGTTCGGTCGCGTCGTGGCCGGCGAGGGCCTCGGCGGTTGGCACCACGACGGCGAGCAGATACGGCCGAGCACTGTTGCCGTACAGGTAGATCTGGTGCACCAGCGGGCTGTGGCCGAAGGCCGCCTCGAGCTTGGATACCGTGACGAACTCACCCTGCGCCAGCTTGAGGACGTTGTTGCGTCGGTCGACGTAGCGCAGCTGATCGGGTCCGATCTCGGTGACGATGTCGCCGGTGCTATAGAACCCGTCCGCGTCGAACATCTCGGCGGTGACGTCGGGACGCCTGTAGTAGCCGGGGAACAGCTGTGTGGACTTGATCAGCAACTCGCCGCGGGGGTGCGGCAGGTCGGTCGAGAAGTATCCCAATTCCGGTACGTCGCAAAGCTTGTAGTCGGTGACGGGAGGCCGGCGCACGACGCCGTCGGCGAGTACCGCGCCTGCCTCGGTCGAGCCGTAGGCTTCGAGCAGGTGCATGTCCAGGAAGTCCTCGACCCACGCCCGCAGTTCCGGCGCGATCGGCGCGGAACCGGTGATCGCGGCGACGAAGCGGTCACCGAGCAGGCTGCGGCGCTTCTCGGCCAGCACCTCGGCGGTGACAGCGGCCGACCCGGCGGCTCCGACGCGACGGTCGACCTCGCTCTGCACCTCCTGGTGGATCATGTCCCAGACCCGCGGCACCAGGTTGAGCTGGGTGGGCCGGATCAGCGCCAGATCCTCGAGGAAGGTCGAAAGGTCCGGGCGGGCAGCAAAATACACCGTGCCGCCGGTACTCAACGCGCCATACAGGGCACCTCGGCCCATCACGTGGCTCATCGGCATGAAGCTCAAGACGATAGCCGGGAAGGCGCCGTGCCGGTCGTCCCAGTGCGCGGCCGCCGCCGACCACATGTCGGCCACCTTGCTGGCCGGGTACATTGCACCCTTCGGCGCGCCGGTGCTGCCGGAGGTGTAGATCAGCAGGGCCAGCGGGTCGTCCTCGTCGGTTCCCGGTATGTTGACGGAAAGTTTTGTGCCGCGTTCGAATTCGTCGACCAGCGTCGACACCGTGACTCCGGTGCCTGCCAGCCGCGCCCGTGCATCGGCAAGCGCGTCACGCTGATCGTCGACCTCGGGCCGGAAGTCGAAGACCACCAACCGTTTCGGTGCGGGACCGCCCAGCGCCAATTCGACGGCGTCGTCGAGATAGTCGATGCTGGAGGCGATCAGGGTGGGTTCTGTCTCGGTGATAATCGGCCGCAGCGAGTTGACGCCGGCGCTGGTCTGCAGTGGCACCGACACGGCTCCGAGCAGGACCGACGCGACGTCGATGGTGGTGTAGTCGGTGCTGGTGAAGCCGAGGATGGCCACCCGGTCACCGGGAGCCACCGGGTTGGCGGCCCACGCGTGGGCGACGGCCTGCACGCGATCCCACAGTTGTCGGTAGGTGATGGTCTCGAACGCGGGCAACAGTTCTGTAGTGGTGCGCCCGGTGGCGGGGTCCTGAACCAGCCGCGCCGCGCGTTGGCCCACCGCCGGGCGGTCGGCGTAACCGTCGAAGACGGTCTTGATGATCTGCGGCAGTCGCAGGGTGGTGTCGTCGGCGGCCGCGGTGACGTGGGGGTCGGGCGCGGCGGCGGCGAACTGCGGATCCGTCGCATAGAGGTGAGCGAGGCGCTGCTCGAACCGGGCTTCGCGAGTATCAGTCGGCATGACGCGACTCCAGACAAGTGACGATGAATATGAGTGGGGCTCCGTTGCGCCCACAAGAAACTACGTTAGCGAAACTAACCGTATTCCGCGGAGAGGCCCAGTCGCCAGGACGGGGGCCTGTGAACTTGCTCTCGATGGGCGCACGCGCATCCAGTGGGTGCCGTTAGGCGGTTGCGTGACGCGGGTACCCGAACCCCACCACGGGGAACTCACCCCGCTGCCCGAGGAGGGGCCATGAGAGAAACAGACACCCGGTTGACCGACGTGAACACCCGGGCGGGACGGATGCAGATCCCGCGTAGCCGCGGCGCTGCCAGCGGCTTCCTGCTGGTCGTGCTGGGGTTGTGGGGAGCGCTGATCCCGTTCGTCGGGCCCTACTTCGACTTCGCCTACGACCCGGACACCCCGTGGGCCTGGACCTCCGGGCGCGGCTGGCTCGAGGTGCTGCCCGGCTTGGTGACCGTGCTCGGCGGCCTGCTGCTGCTGATGTCACGCAACCGGGCCACCGCAGTGTTCGGCGGGTGGCTCACCGTCGTGGCAGGGGCGTGGTTCGTGGTCGGCCGGCTGTTCGCCGGGCCCTGGGGTCTGGGTGACTCCGGCGCTCCAGTCGCCAGCACCGTCAGCGAACAGATCGCCCTCGAACTGACCTTCTTCAGCGGCCTGGGCGCGCTGATCATCTTCCTGGGCGCCATGGCCCTGGGCCGGGTGTCGGTGCGCAGCTTGCGCGACATCCGCTACGCGCAGCGTCCGGTTGCCGTGAGTGAGCCCGACGTCGTCGAGCCTGCGATGGCCGAGCCCGCCACGGTCACCACCAACGGTCCGGTCGTCGCCGACGACCGGAGCGTGGACGCGCCGGTCGGGGAGACCGGCCGTGGCCGCGGGTGGCGCGGCATGTTCGGTGGCTCGCGTCGCCGGACACCCGTTGCGCACTGACCGGAGGTTCCCGGGGGCCATCCGCCGCGCACCGGCGTGCGGGTGGCCCCTCGGCGTGGTGTGGGTGCGCGGCGCGCATGATGAACGAGACCCTCCCGCGCGGGAGCGAGCAGAGGAGTGCCGGTAGTGCAGATCAGTATGTTCGGGCAACTCAGCGGATCGGGTGGCCAGTCGCCGATCGACGCGACGATCGCCAATCTCGCGATGCTGCGCGACGAAGGCTTCAAGCGCATCTGGATGAGCCAATTGCCTTACGAGCCCGATCTATTGATGGTCCTGGGCATCGCGTTGCACGAGGTTGACACCATCGAGGTGGCTAGCGGCGTCGTGCCCATCCAGAACCAGCATCCGATGCAGATGGCGCAGCGCGCGCTGACGCTGAGCCTGGCCTCCGGCGGGCGCTTCACCCTCGGGCTGGGCATGACCCACCGGGCGGTTACCGAAGGGATGTGGGGCATCCCGTGGGATAAGCCGGTACGCCGGCTCAACGAATTTCTCGACGGGTTGCTGCCCCTGCTGGCCGGCGAACCCGCCGAAGCGGAGGGTGAGACGGTGACCACCCGGGGCGCGTTGATGATCCCCGGGGCGGCCAAACCCGACGTTTACATCGCGGCCCTGGGCCCGCAGCTGCTCAAGATCGCCGGGCGCCGAACCTCGGGCACCTGCACCTGGATGACCGGTCCCCGGACGCTGGCCGAACATGTCGGTCCCACCCTGCGCCAGGCGGCCGTCGACGCCGGCCGCGGCGGCGGGGTGCGGGTCGCCGCGTCGTTGCCGATCAGCGTCACCGACGACGTCGACGGCGCCCGAAAGCAGGCCGCCGAACAGTTCGCCATGTACGGACACCTGCCCTCCTACCGCGCGATGCTCGACCGCGAGGGCTACGCCGGGCCGGAGGACGCCGCCATCATCGGCGACGAGGACACCGTGCGCGGCCGGCTCGACGAACTGCGCGCCGCGGGCGTCGACGAGTACGTCGCTGCGACGTTCGATCCGTCCCCGGATGGCCGGGCGCGCACCCGCGCGCTGCTGCGGGCCTACCACCCCTGACCGGTGCGTCAGCCGCCGGTGTAGGCCATCACGTGCTTGATGCGGGTGTAGTCCTCGAAGCCGTACATCGACAGGTCCTTGCCGTGCCCGGAGGACTTGTAGCCGCCGTGCGGCATCTCGGCCACCAGCGGGATGTGGGTGTTGATCCACACGCAGCCGAAGTCCAGCGCGTTGGAGACGCGGATCGCGCGGGAGACGTCCCTGGTCCACACCGAGGACGCCAACCCGTATTCGACACCGTTGGCCCAGGTGATCGCTTCGGCCTCGTCGGCGAACGACTGCACGGTGATCACCGGGCCGAAGATCTCCTCCTGGACATGCCGGTCGTTTTGGGCCAGTCCGCCGATGACGGTCGGTTCGACGTAGAAACCCTTGTCGCCCTGGCGGTTTCCGCCGGCGGCCACCGTCGCGTGTGATGGCACGTCGGCCAGGAAGCCGAGCACCCGCTCCAGCTGGTTGGGGTTGTTGACCGGCGGCACCCAGGCGTCCTCGTCGTCGGAGGCGCGACCGAACGTGGTGGCCGCACCCTTGGCCTGCTCGGCCAGCGCGGCGGTGAGGTTCTCGACTATCCCGGCGTGGGCCAGCACCCGGGTCGCAGCGGTGCAGTCCTGGCCGGCGTTGAAGAACCCGGCGACCGCGATTCCCTCGGCGGCCGCGGCGACGTCGGCGTCGTCGAACACGATTACCGGCGCCTTGCCGCCCAGTTCCAGGTGGGTGCGTTTGAGGTGCCCGCCGGCGCTGACCGCGACGGCCCGGCCGGCGGCCACCGATCCGGTGATCGACACCATCTGGGGCGTCGGGTGCGCGACGACCGCCGCGCCGGTCACTCGGTCACCGCAGATCACGTTGAGCACGCCGGGCCCGAAGTGCTCGGCGGCGATCTCGGCCAGCATGACGGTGGTCACCGGGGTGGTGTCACTGGGCTTGATCACCACGGTGTTGCCCGCCGCGATCGCCGGACAGAACTTCCAGATCGCCATCATCATCGGGTAGTTCCACGGGGCCACCTGGCCGATCACCCCGACCGGTTCACGGCGGATCCAGGAGGTGTGGTTCTCCATGTACTCCCCGGCCGACTTGCCTTCCAGGATCCGGGCCGCGCCGGCGAAGAACCGGATCTGGTCGAGCATCGGGGGGATCTCTTCGGCCAGCGTCACGTGGTTGGGTTTGCCGGTGTTGCGGCCCTCGGCGGCAACCAGGTCCGCTGCCGCCTTCTCCACGTCATCGGCGAACGCAAGCAGCGCCTTCTGCCGGTGCGAGGGGGTGGTGCGCTTCCAGTCGGTGAAGGCCTTCTGCGCCGCGGCGTAGGCGCGGTCGACGTCGTGCTCATTGGAAACCGGTGCGGTGCCGTATTTCTCACCCGTCGAAGGATCGACCAGTGCCATGGTGGCGCCGCTGTCGGAGTCGACCTGCTGACCGTCGATGAAGTTTTTGACCGTGGTCATCGCTGGGGCCGGATCAGAGTTCGCGCAGGATGGCGGCCAGCACGTCGAGCCCCTCGGTCAGCAGCTCGTCGCTGATCGACAGCGGCGGCAGGAAGCGCAGAATATTGCCGAACGTGCCGCAGGTCAGCACCAGCACACCCTGTGAATGGGCCTTGGCGGCAAGGTTTTTAGCCAGATCCGCATCCGGGTCGGCGGTGCCGGACTTGACCAGCTCCACCGCGATCATCGCGCCGCGGCCGCGCACGTCACCGATGCGGTCGTCGTCGGCCTGCATGCGGCCGAGCTTGTCCTTCATGACCTTTTCGATGTGCTTGGCCCGGTCGAGCATCCCGTCGAGCTCGATGGTCTCGATGGTGGCCAGCGCCGCCGCGCACGCCACCGGGTTGCCGCCGTAGGTGCCGCCCAGACCGGAGACGTGCGGGGCGTCCATGATCTCGGCGCGCCCGGTCACCGCCGCCAGCGGCAGGCCATCGGCGATGCCCTTGGCGCTCACGATGAGGTCGGGCTCGATGCCCTCGTCCTCACACGCGAACATCGCACCGGTGCGGGCGAATCCGGACTGCACCTCGTCGGCGATGAACACCACACCGTTCTCCGAGCACCACGCGCGCAGCGTGGGCAGGAAGCCGGGAGCCGGGACGATGAAACCGCCCTCGCCCTGGATGGGCTCGATGATGACCGCCGCCAGGTTGGCGGCGCCGATCTGCTTGTCGATGACGGTCAGCGCACGCTCGGCGGCCAGCTCGCCGTCGGTGGCCCACTCCTTGTCGATCAACCCGTCGCGGTAGGGGTAGGACATCGGCGCGCGGTAGATCTCCGGCGCGAACGGCCCGAACCCGCTCTTATAGGGCATCGACTTGGCGGTCAGCGCCATCGTCAGGTTGGTGCGGCCGTGGTAGGCGTGGTCGAAGGCCACCACCGCCGTCTTGCGGGTGTAGGCGCGGGCGATCTTGATGGCGTTCTCCACCGCCTCGGCGCCGGAGTTGAACAGCGCCGACCGCTTCTCGTAGGAGCCGGGGGTCAGGCGATTCAGGTGCTCGGCGACGGCGACGTATTCCTCGTAGGGCGTCACCATGAAGCAGGTGTGGGTGAAGTCCGCGACCTGTGCGCGCACCGCATCGACGACGCGGGGGGAGGAGTTGCCGATCGTCGTAACCGCGATGCCCGAGCCGAGGTCGATCAGCCGGTTGCCGTCGACGTCCTCGATGATCCCGCCGGCAGCCCGCGCGGCGAAGACCGGCATGGTCACGCCGACGCCGCGGGACACCGCGGCCACGCGCCGCTTGCCCAGTTCGATCGATCCGGGGCCGGGTATGTCGGTGACGAGCTTGCGGCTCTGCTCGAGGGTGGTCACGTTCTTCTCCTAGACGAGGCGGCACTACATGAAGCGGGCGATCCGAGCCTAGTCGGGTGACGGCTCAATGCAACTGAAAACCTGGGCTGGCGGTGCTAATACTGATGGATTGCGTCGTATCGAGCCCCAGGTACGACGTAATCGGTTGAGACTCGTGCCGATCAAGCGGGGAACGGTGCGCCGTCCACCCGGTCGATCGTGGTGAACGAATCGACGGGCTGGCGGGTCAGCCGCCGCGGTTGCCGCACGGGATGACCCAGCGCGATCACCGCCGCCAGTACCAACGGATCCTCGGCGCCGAGCAGCTCCTTGACCTCGTCTTCAGCCCTAATCAGCATCGTCGTCAGTACACCGGCCAGACCTTCGGCGCGGGCGGCCAGCAGGATGCTCCAGGCGAACGGGTACACCGACGCACCGCCGGCCAGTGAATAGCGGTCGAGGTCGCGGTCCACGGCAGCCAGCTGCGCGAGGTCGGCGAACACCGCCAGCAGCACCGGCACCTCGTCGAGATGGGCGGCGAATCCCTGCGCCGCCGCGGCGCGGATGTCGTCGGACCCGGCGGCCAGGGCGGTCGCTTCGGCGGCGCGGTCGTTGACCGGCGACCACGGGCGCAAACCTGCCGCGCTCAACGTCAGGTAGTCCACCCAGCCGGGTAGATAGAGGTCACGCAGCCTTGTCCGGATGTCGGGATCATTGACCACCACAACACGCCAGGCCTGGGCGTTAGCCCCGCTGGGGGCGAACCGGGCGGTGTCGAGGACCCGCGCCAGTGCGGCATCGTCGACCGGTTCGCCCGTGAACTCCCGCACCGCGCCGGTGCTGCGCAGGGTGTCGATCAGGTCCATCCGGCCATTCTCGCCGACGCCGTTCATGCGGTCCCGGGCGTCGCCCCGCGATGGTGCCGGTCAAACCGGGGCCCGGCCAATGGCAGACTAGGCAGCTATGAACCCCGCGGCCCGCCGGTCGCGCCGCGTTGACCCCGCACCCGATACGAAAGAATCGTGCCGTCATGGATCTGCTCGTTTTCCTGCCCCTGATCATCATCATGGGGGCGTTCATGTATTTCGCTTCCCGCCGCCAGCGCAAGGCCATGCAGGCCACCATCGACCTCCACGAGTCGCTGCTGGTCGGTGACCGTGTCCACACCACCTCCGGCCTGCAGGCCACGATCACCGGTATCACCGACGACACCGTCGACCTGGAGATCGCTCCCGGTGTGGTGACCACCTGGATGAAGCTGGCGATCCGCGACCGGATCGAAGCCGACGAGCCGGACGAGGCCGACGTCGCCGACGGGCCTGAGACGGCCGCAGCACCGGCGACCGAGATCACCCCCTCCGACGCGGACCGCCTGACCAAAGACTGACCGCCAGGCACGCCACGTACCCTCTAGCGGGAGCCCAGAGGACCGCTGAGCGGATCGCGGCACAAACCTAGGAGAAACAACAACGTGGCATCGTCTTCGGCGCCGGTGCATCCGTACCGCTACCTGACGCTGTTTTTGGTCCTGCTCATCGGGGTCTACCTGCTCGTTTTCCTCACCGGCGACAAGCGGGCGGACGCGAAGCTGGGCATCGATCTGCAGGGCGGAACACGCGTCACCCTGACCGCGCGCACCCCGGACGGCTCCCGGCCAACCCGGGACGCGCTGAATCAGGCGCAGCAGATCATCGGCGCCCGCGTCAACGGCCTGGGCGTGTCGGGATCCGAGGTGGTGATCGACGGCGACAATCTCGTCATCACGGTGCCTGGCAACGACAGCAACGAGGCCCGCAACCTTGGCCAGACGGCGCGGCTGTTCATCCGTCCGGTGATCGGTCAGCCCATCCCGGTAGAAGCCATCAAAGAGCAGCTGAACGCCCAGAAGGGCGCTCCGCCACCGGGCGGTGCGCCCGCGCCGGGCGCGCCGGCCGCGCCCCCAGGGGGCAACCCGGCCCCTCCGGCGAACCCCGAGGTCCCCGCGCCGGCCGCACCGGCCGCACCGGCCAATCCTGAAGCGCCAGCGCCTCAGCCGCGCCCGTTCCCGGCCGAGCCGGCGCCCACGCCGACACCGAGCCCCGCTCAGCCCGCGCCGGGCCAATCCGCACCGCCGACCGCCGCCCCGGCCCCACCCGCGCCCGGCCAGCCGGCGCCGCCCGCGGCGCCCGCCCCGCCGGATCCGCGTAAGGATCTGGCCGCGCGCATCAAGTTCGAGAAGGAGCTGCGCCAGAGCAGCAACCAGAACCTGCTGCTGATCGCGGTGCAATACATGGCGGGCAAATGCGACCAGCCCGACGTGCTCGCCGGTAACGACGACCCGAACCTGCCGCTGGTCACCTGCTCCCAGGACCACAAATATATCTACGTCCTGGACAAGTCGATCATCAGCGGCGACCAGATCAAGGACGCGTCGTCGGGCTTCGACCAGCAGAGCGGCGCCTTCGTAGTCGACGTGTCGTTCAAGGATCAGGCTGCCACCACATGGGCGGACTTCACTGCCGCCAACATCGGCACCCAGACCGCCTTCACCTTGGACTCCGAGGTGGTCAGCGCTCCGCAGATCCGGGAGGCCATCCCGGGTGGGCGCACGCAGATCAGTGGTGGCAACCCGCCGTTCACCGCCGACAGCGCCAAACAGCTGGCGAACGTCCTCAAGTACGGCTCGCTGCCGCTGTCGTTCGAGTCCTCGGAGGCCGAGACGGTGTCGGCGACACTGGGCCTGGCCTCGCTGCGAGCCGGCCTCATCGCGGGCGCGATCGGCTTGGCGCTGGTGCTGGTGTACTCGCTGCTCTACTACCGGGTGCTGGGACTGCTGACGGCGCTGTCGCTGGTGGCCTCCGGTGCCATGGTGTTCGGCATCCTCGTGCTGCTGGGCAGATACATCAACTACACCCTTGACCTGGCCGGTATCGCCGGTCTGATCATCGGTATCGGAACGACGGCGGACTCGTTCGTCGTGTTCTTCGAACGCATCAAGGACGAGATCCGCGAAGGCCGCTCGTTCCGCTCGGCGGTCCCACGCGGTTGGGCCCGTGCCCGCAAGACGATCCTGTCCGGCAACGCGGTCACCTTCCTGGCCGCCGCGGTGCTGTACTTCCTGGCCGTCGGCCAGGTCAAGGGCTTTGCGTTCACGTTGGGCCTGACCACGATTCTCGACGTGGTGGTGGTCTTCCTGGTGACCTGGCCGCTGATCTACTTGGCGTCGAAGTCACAGACGATGGCGAAACCGGCATTCAACGGGCTCGGTGCGGTGCAGCAGATCGCCCGCGAGCGGCGCGCCGCGGCCACTGCGACGGGACGGGGATAACGGGATGGCCCAGAACACGACAGACGACCAGGCAGACGTCGAATCGGCGGCGGTCGAGGCACCCGATCTGGAGTCCGCCGCGACACCTCGGCACGGCTTCTTCGTCCGGCTCTACACCGGCACCGGGGCCTTTGAGGTCATCGGCCGGCGCAAAATGTGGTACGGGATCAGCGGCCTGATCGTGCTTGCCTGCATCGCGAGCATCGTGATCAAGGGCTTCACCTTCGGTATCGACTTCGAAGGCGGCACCAAGGTTTCGATGCCCACCGCGGGCGAGAACGGGACCGCCACCACCCAGCAGGTGGAGAACGTCTTCAGCAAGGCGCTGGGCAAGAACCCCGAATCGGTGGTGCTCGTCGGCAACGGATCGTCGGCGACGGTCCAGATCCGCTCGGAAGCGCTGACCAACCAGGAGACCGAACAGCTGCGCGACGCGCTCTACGACGCGTTCAAGCCGAAGGGCGCCGACGGCCAGCCCAGCAAGCAGACGATCAGCGACTCGGCGGTCTCGGAAACCTGGGGCGATCAGATCACCAAGAAGGCGCTGCTGGCGCTCGGGGTGTTCCTGGTGCTGGCCGCCATCTACATCACGTTCCGCTACGAGAAGTACATGGCGATCTCGGCTCTGGCGACGCTGGTGTTCGACCTGCTCGTTACCGCCGGGGTGTACTCGATCGTCGGATTCGAGGTCAGCCCGGCGACGGTCATCGGGCTGCTCACCATTCTGGGTTTCTCGCTGTACGACACGGTCATCGTGTTCGACAAGGTCGAGGAGAACACCCACGGCTTCGAACACACCACCCGCCGAACGTTCGCCGAGCAGGCCAACCTGGCGGTCAATCAGACCTTCATGAGGTCGATCAACACCAGTTTGATCTCGGTGCTGCCGATCGTGGCGCTGATGGTGGTGGCGGTCTGGCTGCTGGGCGTCGGGACCTTGATGGACCTGGCCCTGGTGCAGCTGGTCGGCGTGATCGTGGGCACCTACTCGTCCATCTTCTTCGCCACCCCGCTGCTGGTGACGCTGCGGGAGCGCACCGACCTGGTGCGCACTCACACACGCCGGGTGCTCAATCGACGTAAGCCGGCTGCCGCGAAGGCGGCGTCGGCCGCCGGCGTCAGCGGCGCGGAACTCGGCCAGGCCGCCGAGTCCGTGCCGGCCGAGTCGGCGATCGGCGGAACCCCGGCGGTGGGCAACAAGCCCGCGCCCGGCGCCAAGCCCGCTCGTCCGTCGAGCTCGCGCCCCACCCGGCCGACGGGCAAGCGCAGCGCCCGAGGGCAATAGCAGCCCATGACTGCCCGGCGCCGGCGCACGGCCGCTCTTGCGGTTGCGGCTGTCCTCGCGGTACTCGCGCCGTCGGTCCTGGCGTCTTGCTCGGGCAGCCCCGCCGACCAGATCAACTACGCCGTCGACGGCCAGTTGATCAGCTACAACACCAACACGGTCGGTGGGGCCGCATCGGCCGGGCCGCAGGCCTTCGCCCGCGTGCTGACCGGGTTCAATCTCCACGGCCCGGACGGCCAGGTCCTCGCCGACCACGACTTCGGCACGGTCTCGGTGGTGGGCCGTGATCCGCTGGTCCTGGACTATCAGATCGCCGACAACGCGGTGTACTCCGACGGCAAGCCGGTGACCTGCGACGACATGGTTCTGGCGTGGGCCGCCCAGTCCGGCCGGTACCCGGCTTTCGACGCGGCCAGTCACGCCGGCTACATCGACGTCGCGGCCGTCGACTGCCAGCCGGGGCAGAAGAAGGCCAGGGTCAGTTTCGCGCCGGGCCGCGCCATCACCGACTACCTGCAGTTATTCACCGCAACGTCGCTGATGCCGTCGCATGTCATCGGAGACGCGCTGGGCATCGACGTGACCCGCTCCATCCAGTCCGGCGATCCGGCGGCGATCGACCGCATAGCGCAGTCCTGGAACACCATCTGGGACCTCAAACCCGGTCTGAGTGCCGACGATCTCAAACGCTTCCCGTCGTCCGGCCCCTACAAGATCGACTCGGTGCTGCCCGAGGGGGCGGTGGTGCTCACCGCCAACGACCGCTGGTGGGGGGCCAAGCCGATCACCAAGCGGATCACGGTGTGGCCCCGCGGCGTCGACGTTCAGGACCGCCTCAACAACGGCACGTTCCAGGTGATCGATGTCGCCACCGGCTCGTCGGGCACGTTGACCACTCCCGACGACTACACCAGCCGGCAGATCCCGTCCGGTGGTATCGAGCAGCTCATTTTCGCGCCTCAGGGTCCGCTGGCCGCACCGCAAGCCCGCCGGGCGGTCGCGTTGTGCACACCGCGTGACCTGATCGCGCTGAACGCGGAGACGCCGATCTCCAACAGCCGGCTCAACCCTGCCGGCGACGACGCGTTCAGCGGGATGGAGGGCGTCGCGGTCGCCGGCCAGTTCGGTCCGGCCAACCCCGACGCCGCCCGCGACGCGCTCGGCGGCCAGCCGCTGACCGTGCGGATGGGCTATCAGGCACCCAACCCCCGGCTCGCCGCCACCGTCGGGGCGATTACCAAGGCCTGTGCGCCCGCGGGGATCACCGTCGTCGACGCCACGTCGGACGCCGCCGGGCCGCAAGCGTTGCGCGACGGCCAGCTCGACGTGTTGCTGGCGAGCACCGGGGGAGCGACAGGCAGCGGGTCCACCGGCTCCTCCGCCCTGGACGCCTACACACTGTTCACCGGCGACGGCAACAACCTGCCCGGGTACTCCAACCCTCAGATCGACGGCATCATCTCCGCGCTGGTGGTGACCACCGACGCCAAGGAGCGGGCCCGCCTGCTCGGGGACAGCTCGCCGATCCTGTGGGGGGACATGCCGACCCTGCCGCTGTACCGTCAGCAGCGCACGGTCATGGCGTCGAAGAAGATGTACGCCGTCGAAGGCAATCCCACCAAGTGGGGCGCGGGCTGGAACATGGACAGGTGGGTGTTCGAGAAGTGACCGGACTTTCTGAGCCGGGCGGCCGGCGGCAGCAAGACCCGGTGGCTGACGTCATCGCCGCACTGACCCGGGAGGTGCCCAACTTCCCCGAGCCGGGCATCCAGTTCAAGGATCTGACCCCGGTGCTGGCCGACAGCCGCGGGCTGGCCGCGGTCACCTATGCGCTCGCCGAGATCGCCGACGGCGCGGACTTGGTCGCCGGTATCGACGCCCGCGGTTTTCTGCTCGGCGGGGCGGTCGCCAACCGGCTCGGGATCGGAGTGCTGGCGATCCGCAAGGGCGGGAAATTGCCGCCGCCGGTGTTCAGCCAGACCTACGCCCTGGAGTACGGCACCGCGACCCTGGAGATCCCCGCCGACGGTATCGATCTGGCCGGGCGGCGTGTTGTCATCATCGACGACGTGCTGGCCACCGGCGGCACCGTCGCCGCCGCTCATGAGCTGTTGTTGATGGCCGGCGCCGAGGTGCCGGTTGCGGCGGTCGTGCTGGAGTTGCCGGCGCTGGCCGGTCGCGCGAAGGTCGCCCCGCTGGCGGTGCGCAGCTTGCACACTATCTGAGGCGATATCCTCGCGGTACGGCTAGGAGGTGACCATGGCGGAGGATCCGGGAACAAGCACGGCCCCGCTGCCGATCGCCGAGATTCCGCCCGTCGAACCGCGGGTGGAGACCCCCAAGGCCACCAGCAGCGCGTCGCGGCGGGTCCGCGCGCGACTGGCTCGGCGGATGACCTCGCAGCGCAGCACGCTCAACCCCGTGCTCGAGCCGCTGGTGGCCGTGCACCGCCAGATCTACCCGAAGGCCGATCTGGCCTTCCTGCAACGCGCCTACGACGTCGCCGAGGCCAAGCACGCCGACCAGCTACGCCGCTCTGGCGACCCCTACATCACTCACCCGCTGGCGGTCGCCAACATCCTGGCCGAACTCGGGATGGACACCACCACATTGGTGGCAGCTCTGCTGCACGACACCGTCGAGGACACCGGCTACAGCATGGCGGCGCTGACCGCCGACTTCGGCGAGGAGGTTGCCCACCTCGTCGACGGGGTGACCAAGCTCGACAAGGTCGCGCTGGGTACGGCCGCCGAGGGTGAGACGATCCGCAAGATGATCATCGCGATGGCGCGCGATCCGCGGGTGCTGGTCATCAAGGTCGCCGACCGGCTGCACAATATGCGCACCATGCGGTTCCTGCCGCCGGAGAAGCAGGCCCGCAAGGCCCGCGAGACGTTGGAAGTCATTGCTCCACTTGCTCATCGGCTGGGAATGGCCACCGTCAAATGGGAGCTGGAGGATCTGTCGTTCGCGATCCTGCACCCCAAGCGCTACGACGAGATCGTGCGGTTGGTCGCCGACCGGGCGCCGTCGCGCGACACCTATCTGGCCAAGGTGCGTGCCGAGATCAACAGCGCGCTGTCCGGGATGAAGATCGGTGCGGTCGTCGAAGGCAGGCCCAAGCACTACTGGTCGATCTATCAGAAGATGATCGTCAAGGGCCGCGATTTCGACGACATCCACGACCTGGTCGGTGTTCGCATCCTGTGCGACGAGATCCGTGACTGCTATGCCGCTGTGGGCGTGGTGCATTCGCTGTGGCAACCGATGCCCGGCCGGTTCAAGGACTACATCGCCCAACCCCGCTACGGGGTGTACCAGTCGCTGCACACCACCGTCGTCGGCCCGGAGGGCAAGCCGCTCGAGGTGCAGATTCGCACCCGCGACATGCACCGCACCGCCGAGTACGGTATCGCCGCGCACTGGCGGTACAAGGAATCCAAGGGCCGCAACGGTGTTCCGCACCCGGGCACCGCCGCCGAGATCGACGACATGGCGTGGATGCGCCAGCTGTTGGACTGGCAGCGTGAGGCCGCCGACCCCGGCGAGTTCCTCGAGTCGCTGCGCTACGACCTTGCCGTCCAGGAGATCTTCGTGTTCACCCCCAAGGGTGACGTGATCACCCTGCCCGCCGGGTCCACCCCGGTGGACTTCGCCTACGCCGTGCACACCGAGGTCGGGCATCGCTGCATCGGCGCTCGCGTCAACGGCCGCCTGGTCGCGTTGGAACGCAAGCTCGAAAACGGGGAAGTGGTGGAGGTTTTCACCTCCAAGGCGCCCAATGCCGGGCCGTCGCGAGACTGGCAGACCTTCGTGGTGTCCCCGCGTGCCAAGGCCAAGATCCGGCAGTGGTTCGCCAAGGAACGCCGCGAGGAGGCGTTGGAGGCGGGCAAGGACTCGATCGCCCGTGAGGTCCGCCGCGGCGGCCTGCCGTTGCAGAAACTGGTCACCGGCGACGCGATGGGTGCGCTGGCCCAGGAACTGCGCTACGCCGACGTCTCGTCGCTCTACACCGCCGTCGGTGAGGGGCATGTCTCGCCGCGACACGTCGTGCAGCGTCTGTTGGCCCAGCTCGGTGGCGCCGACAGCGCTGAAGACGAACTGGCCGAACGCTCCACGCCGGCGACCATGCCGGTGCGCCACCGCAGCACCGACGACACCGGTGTCGCCGTGCCTGGTGCCCCGGGCACCCTGACCAAGCTGGCCAAGTGTTGCACGCCGGTTCCCGGGGACAACATTATGGGATTCGTCACCCGGGGTGGTGGGGTCAGCGTGCATCGCACCGACTGCACCAATGCCGGTTCGCTGCAACAACAGTCCGAGCGCATCATCGAGGTGCATTGGGCGCCGTCGCCGACATCGGTGTTCCTGGTGGCCATTCAGGTGGAGGCACTCGACCGGCACCGGTTGTTGTCCGACGTGACTCGGGTGCTGGCCGACGAACGGGTCAACATCCTGTCCGCGTCGGTCACGACATCCAATGACCGGGTGGCCATCAGCCGCTTCACCTTTGAGATGGGCGACCCCAAGCATCTCGGGCATGTGCTCAACGCGGTACGCAACGTCGAGGGCGTGTACGACGTCTACCGGGTGACTTCAGCCGCGTGACCGATGCCGGGGGAGGGACGAGTCCGGGGGAGGAGCGCGGCAATCGGGCTTCAGCCGCGTGACCGATGCCGGGGGAGGGACGAGTCCGGGGGAGGAGCGCGGCGATCGGGCTTCAGCCGCGTGACCGATGCCGGGGGAGGGACGAGTCCGGGGGAGGAGCGCGGCGATCGGGCTTCAGCCGCGTGACCGATGCCGGGGGAGGGACGAGTCCGGGGGAGGAGCGCGGCAATCGGGCTTCAGCCGCGTGGCGGTATCAAAACCGGAATAATCGTCCAAATTTATCCGATTCTCCCGCTTTGGCGGACTCCAAACAACCTGTGCCTGAGGGCATTCCGATGTCAGGTCGCGATGATATTCTCACCCGGAATGCTTATTTGCAGACCGCTGTCGTGTGTCCAAACACCGCAGAACCCCGGGTTCCCATATTCGAAAGGCGGCGAAGCCGATGACCAGTATGGCCGCGGGCGAGAGTGCCATTGCGCCCCCCTCGCAGATGTTTCTCGACTTGGAGACGCATGGGGGCCGTAACGTTGCGTTGTCTTACGTCCTCGTCCTCGACGGTCCGCTGACCACCGGAGAGGTTCGCGAAGCCGTTGACGTCCTCAAGGCGCTCAATCCGCGCCTGAGGAATCGGGTTGTCCGCAACGCGTCGGGGATCGATGAGTGGGCTGCCACCGACGTGGAGGGTCAGCTCGATTTTGTCGACCTGCCTCCGGATTCCGACGTTGCCGACGTTCTGGAGCGGTGCAGCACATTGCAGGACCGGGTCTTTCCGTTGGACCGTCAACTGTGGCATGTGGTGTATTACTCCGGCCTGCGAGGCGGTCGCAGCGCGTTGCTGGTGCGGCTCCATCACGCGGTGGGTAACGGAGCCGAGGCCCAAGCCATGTTGACCCTGGCGTTCGGTGCCGGCCGGGAGCCGGTGGCTGTCCCCGGAACCCGCAGGGATGCTCCGACTGAGGACGATGCGGAGCACCGGAGTCGGCATCAGCAAGTCGGGGTGAGTTCGCTCGGGTCGGCCAATGACTGGCGGGCCACCGCAGCAGGTCATGGGGTGGAGCCTCGCGTGGTGTTCATCAGTCTGATTGCCGACGCGATGCTGCGGTACCGGAATCAGGCGGGACCCTCCAGCGATACCGTGACCGTCGTGGTCCCGACAGTGTCGGAGACGCTCAGTGCCGCCACCGGCGGTGTGGTGGGGATCCACCTGCCGATGGTGGCCGTAAACCGGGGCCTTCTGGGTTCCGGCCATCTGCCCGAACTCGCCACCAAGCTGGCGACCGAGGTCGACGCGAGTGAACGGCGAACGCTCGAGATGATCCGGGCCGGGATGGCGGCCGATTCCGGCGCGGCCGAGCAGCAGCCTGCTGACGACGCAGAGCAGAGCCAGGTTTCGGCTAGCCCCGAGACGGCCGACGTCTTGGCGACGGTCTCAGAGGCTTTGCCCGCGATGGCGGTGGCGGGGCGTCGGGTCGTTGACTTCAGTTCGTTCGCCCCGGTCGTCGGGGGCCATGTCGTGGCGTCGTTGATCGAATACGACGATCAGATCACGGTGTGCACCAACCTCGACGAATCTGTCGTTGCGGCAAACACGTTCGCGGCCTGTATGCGGGATGCCGTCTCGGCTGTCGGCGTTACGGACCGCCGTTGATGTACCAGGCCAGGCATCCGGGGCTGCACCGAGGGCAGGCTGCAGCTCTGTAGGTAGGGATTCCACGGGATGATCCCGTCATAGCACTGCGCCGCGGACGGGGCGACCAAGAAGGCCGCCGCGGCCAGCGCGGCGGGGACCATCCGGAACATTCTGTGCAGTCCACGCGGCATAACACTTGGGTCAACGACACGGCGGCGCAGATTATTTCGCGGGATACCCAACGGCGTGTTATTTGACCTACACGACCAAAATTGTTGTCGGTCAGCGTAATCCGGCGGGAATAGGCGCCGAGGGACCCGCTCTTGTACCTGTCATGAACGCACGTCATCTGTTGTCAGCGACCATCGGAGCCGGTGCACTCGTCGCCATCGGTGTCGTTGCCGCGGTGCAGGCTTACCCGCAGGACGGCAGCGATCGGTTCACCAGTTCGGAGATGTCCACCGGTGTCACCGTCACTCAGTCGCCTGGCCCGAGCACCGCCGGACTGCCGATCGCCGTGCCCGCCATCAAGGGCCCGGCGGCATTGCCGCCCGAAGAGCAGGGGCTGCCCGGCTGACGCATTCGGTGAGGCGCTTTAGTCCAGTCGGAGCGATCTGATCGTCACCGGTCGCTTGGGCTGCCCGTCGTCCGAACCACCGGCGATGCCCGTCACGGCGATATCCTCCACGGTCTGCAGTCCGGTGTCGTCGACTCGGCCGAACACCGTGTAGGTGGGCGGGAGTATCGAGTCGCGGTAGACGATGAAGAACTGGCTGCCGTTGGTGTCCGGCCCCGCGTTGGCCATTGCCAGCGTGCCCCGCGGATAACGCACACCCCGCTGCAGAGCGGGATCGAACGGGCGGAACTGGTTGGTCGGGTACTCGTTGGCGAAGCGGTACCCCGGCCCGCCCGAGCCGCTGCCGGTCGGGTCGCCGCACTGAAGCACCGACAACGAAGGTGAGTCGGTCAGCCGGTGGCACGGAGTGCCGTCGAAATACCCCTGTTGAGCCAGGCTGACGAAACTGTTGACCGTGCACGGCGCCTTGGCGTTGTCGAGTTGCAGGCCGATCGCCCCGGCGCTGGTGACCATCGTCGCGTCCACGGTCGCCGGGATAGTGGGCACCTTGCCGGTGCGCGGCGGCTTGTTTGGCTTGTCGGCCTTGGTTGCGGTGGCGGGGTAGGTGCAGTTGGCGCCCAGCATGGCCGGCGGGGCGAACGGCGGCAGCTGATCGCTACCGGGCTCGGCGCTGATGGTCCGCGGCGGGATTCCGGCGCCGCCACTCCTCTCCAATTCACGGGCGATCCAAGAGAAGAACATCACGCCGGCGATAACCGCCACGATCGTCAGCACTGTTACCAGGTAGCTGATCACCAGCCCGGCGATCGCCAGCCCGCGACCCTCCTCGCCGGTCTTCTTGATCTGCGACAGCGAGATGTGCCCGAACACGATGCCCAACGGAGCGAACAAGAACGCACAGATCAGCGACGCGATCGCCATCCCGTTGGTCTGCGGCGGTTGCGGGTACGGGTAGGGCCCCGGTCCGTACGGCGGTCCGTACGGCGGGGGCGGGTAGTACGGCGGGGGCTGGGTCATCGCCGCCTAGTCAAGCAGGATCGACTTGATCTGGACGTCGGTTGCCGGCTTACCGTCCTGTCCGCCGCCGGCGACCCCTGCAGCCGCGATCTTGTCCAGCGTGGCCAGCCCGGTGGCGTCGATGGTGCCGAAGGCGGTGTAGTTCGGCGGCAGCTGCGAATCCTTGTAGACCAGGAAGAACTGGCTGCCGTTGGTGTCCGCACCGGCGTTGGCCATGGCCAGCGTCCCGCGCGGATAGGTGATCGGTCGCTGCAGGGCGGGATCGTCCTTCGGGTACTGGTCGGTGGGGTACTCGTTGGCGAACTGGTAGCCCGGGCCACCGGTGCCCTTGCCGGTCGGGTCGCCGCACTGCAGCACCGCCAGCGACGGCGACGTCGTCAGGCGGTGGCACGGGGTGTCGTTGAAGAAGCCCTTCTGGGCCAGGCTGGCGAAGCTGTTGACCGTGCACGGTGCCTTGGCGTTGTCCAGCACCAGGCCGATATTGCCCTGGTTGGTGGCCATGCTCGCGGTCAAGGTCGCCGGATCGGTCGGAACCTTGCCGGTCCGCGGCGGGTCGACCTTCTTACTAGCCGGCTCCGGCGAGGCCGGGTACTGGCAGTTCGCGCCCAGGTTGGCGCTCGCCTTGAACGCGGGCAGGCCGCCGGTGGCGGGCGGTGCCGCGGTCGGCCCGGCGTCGGCGGGAGCGGTGCTGCTAGTGGCGGCCGACGACGACGCGGAAGCGGTGTTCTTGTCGTCCTTCTTGGTCAGCACGAAGGTGGCCGCCACCGCGATGGCCACGACGAGAACCACCGCGCCGCCGACGATGGCGAGGAGACGGCGCCGCTTCTGCTGCTGAGCACGGCGTTCCAGCTGTCGCTCCAGTTTGCGCTTGGCCGTCGCTCGTCGCTGTTCGTTGGTGGGCACCGCCGTGATCCTCCGTTGGTGATCGGTTGAGTCGGCACCGAGTGTGCCAGCTAATGCTGGAGCCAGGGGGCGCGACCCTCGCGAACAGGGGATGGGAAACTGGACGGCGTGTTACTCACCGGGTTCCCGGCCGGCATGCTGGCGTGCAATTGCTACGTGCTGGCCCCACGCGCCGGGACCGACGCCATCGTCGTCGATCCCGGTCAGCGCGCGATGGGAGACCTGCGCCGCATTCTCGACGAGAACCGGCTCACGCCGTCAGCGGTACTAATCACCCATGGCCACATCGACCACATGTGGTCGGCGCAGAAGGTGGCCGACACCTACGGCTGCCCGGCCTACATCCACCCCGAGGACCGTCCCATGCTCTCCGACCCGATCCGCGGCTTCGGGCCGCGACTGGGTCAGCTGGCGGTGGGCGCGCTGTTCCGTGAGCCCAAACAAGTCATCGAGCTCGACCGCGACGGGGACAAGATCGACGTCGGCGGCATCAGCGTCACCGTCGACCACACGCCCGGCCACACCAAGGGCTCGGTGGTCTTTCGGGTGGGCCGTTCGGCGCTGTCCGCCGGCCACGAGCCGCTGGCGTTCACCGGAGACACATTGTTCAAACAGTCGGTGGGCCGCACCGACCTGCCCGGCGGCAGCGGCAAGGAGCTGCTGGGTTCTATCGTGGACAAATTGCTGGTGCTCGACGACGACACCCTGGTATTACCGGGGCACGGCGAATCCACCACGATCGGTCTCGAACGCCGAACCAACCCCTTTCTCGAAGGTCTGAGTCCGTGAGCGAATTCCAGGCACCCAAGGGTGTCCCCGATTACCTGCCGCCCGAGTCGGCCGAGTTCGTCGCGGTCCGCGACGGGTTGCTTGAGGCCGCCCGACGCGCGGGCTATGGCGATGTAGAGCTGCCGATCTTCGAGGACACGGCGCTGTTCGCCCGCGGGGTGGGGGAGTCCACCGACGTGGTGTCCAAGGAGATGTACACCTTCGCCGACCGTGGCGATCGCTCGGTGACACTGCGGCCCGAGGGCACCGCCGGGGTGATGCGGGCCGTGATCGAACACGGTCTGGACCGCGGCGCGCTGCCGGTCAAGCTCTGCTATTCCGGGCCGTTCTTCCGCTACGAGCGCCCCCAGGCCGGGCGGTACCGTCAGCTGCAGCAGGTCGGGGTGGAGGCCATCGGCATCGACGATCCGGCGCTGGACGCCGAGGTGATCGCGGTTGCCGACGCCGGTTACCGCGCGCTGGGTCTCGACGGCTTCCGGCTGGAGATCACCTCGCTGGGGGACGACAGCTGCCGCCCGCAGTACCGCGAGCTGCTGCAGGACTTCCTGTTCAAGCTCGACCTGGACCCCGAGACCCGTCGTCGCGCCGAGATCAACCCGCTGCGGGTGCTCGACGACAAGCGTCCGCACATGCGGGAGATGACCGCCGCCGCGCCGGTCATGCTCGACCACCTCTCCGATGCCGCCAAGCAGCACTTCGAGACGGTGCTGACCCACCTCGACGCGCTCGGCGTCCCCTATGTCATCAACCCCCGGATGGTCCGCGGGTTGGACTACTACACCAAGACCACGTTCGAGTTCGTCCACGACGGGCTCGGCGCGCAGTCCGGGATTGGCGGCGGGGGGCGCTACGACGGCCTGATGGCCCAGCTCGGCGGCCAGAACCTGTCCGGGATCGGCTTCGGTCTGGGGGTGGACCGCACGGTGCTCGCTCTGCGAGCAGAAGGCAAGGCCGCCGGTGTCCGCAGCCGGTGCGACGTGTTCGGTGTGCCGCTGGGCGAGCAGGCCAAGCTTGCGCTGGCCACCGTGGCCGCGAAGCTGCGCGCGGCCGGCGTCCGTACCGACCTCGCCTACGGCGATCGCGGCGTCAAGGGCGCGATGCGCGCGGCTGACCGCTCGGGCGCCCGCCTCGCGCTGGTGGCCGGTGACCGCGACGTCGAGGCCGGCACCGTCGGCGTGAAGGACCTGTCCACCGGAGAGCAGGTCGATGTACCCACGGATTCGGTTGTCGGCGAGGTGCTTTCCCGGCTGGCCTAGTGGGCCCGCCATTCAGCCGATTCTCACCAGATTCTTGGCCTCGGCTTGGCTAAAGCGGGAACCGCGGTGTTTGCCCGAACCGTTGAACGATTATGACAACCGCGACCGGCGCCGAACTCATCGAAGGCTATCTGCGTGCGCGGCAGGTGCGGTACTTCCGCGGCCATCATGACGACGAGTACTTCTTAATGATCAACGCCTACCCCGGTCGGCTGCACGTGCACTTGAAGCCGTGCCCGCGAGACGCGACCGCGGCCAGGATCAGCGTGACCGCCGAGCGGTACTACCCGGTGACACAATGGCCCCGGGTGACGATGCTGGCCGACCGGTGGAACGCGGCAGGCCCGCGGGCCATCGCTACGGTCGTCGAATCCTCCGACCCCCGGCTGGTGGGGGTGTTGGCCGAAAGCCGCTATCGCAGTGCCGATGCCGGCAGTGAGTCCGACTTCGGGGTATTCGTCGACGAGACGATCCAGTCGGCGGTCGACCTGTTCGGCAGGATGTCGGCGCTGGGCGCGCAGGCCCACGGCCAGCGCCTGCTCGACGCGGGCTGAGCTCGCCACACCTTGTGCGGTGCCGCGTCACCAGCAGTAGACCGGCGGCCGCCGTTCGGTGCGGGCGCATCATGGCTGTCAGTCGACGGCCATGATGGCTTCCTCGCTGCCATGCGCTACGGCAGTCGCACGGCGCCGAACACCACCACCGGTCGGCCGCTGGCTGACACCATCGCCCACCCGATCAGCGGCTGAGCCAGCATCAGCGCGCCGTAACCGCCGAGGGCGTTGACCATCACGAAGCCGATGAACAGCGCGGCGAAAACCAGTGGGTGCCGGGAAAGCCCAACACCAGACCGAGGCCGCGGCCGGTTGAGGGGGAGTCGGCGATATAGCCATCGGCCATCGGCCAGCGAGAAGCGCCCGACGACGGGCACCCGACTGGGACGGAACACCTCGGCACGGCTGAGTTGATGCCCGTAGGCGACGGCGCCGAGATCGATCAGCACCGAGCGCCGGCTCACCGCGGTTTTCACCCCCCAGCCTGGGCGGTTGGTCACCTAAATCAGAGACGCGAACCGGCTGCGATTCGTTCACTGTCGTGATCCAGCTCACGATTCGCTGCGAGCTCGGGACCGTCAGATCGCCATCGCCGCCCGCACGTCCGCCTCGGACGCCGAGCCGCCGGTGCCACTGGACGTCACCCGGCCGGCCTCCAGGATGTAGTACTGCTGTGCCGATTCCAGGGCGAAGCCGATGTGTTGTTCGACCAGCAGCACACCCATGTCGCCGCGGCGGGTCAGGGCGGTGATGGCGGCTTCGATCTCGGCGACCACCGAGGGTTGAATGCCCTCGGTGGGTTCGTCGAGGATCAGGATCTTCGGGGTGGTGATCAGCGCGCGGGCGATGGCGAGCTGCTGGCGCTGGCCGCCGGAGAGCAGACCCGCTCGGCGGGTGAGCAGCTCCTTGAGCGCGGGGAAGAGGTCGAGCTGCTCGTCGATCAGCTGCTTGCCGCCCTTCCGGCCGTCGGCGACGACCTGCAGGTTCTCCGCGGTGGTCAGCTGGCCGAACGACTGCTGACCCTGCGGCACGTAGGCCAGCCCGCGCGCCACCCGCGCGCTGGGGCGCAGGCGGGTCACGTCCTCGCCGTGCAGCAACACCTTGCCCGAGGCGCATTTCAGCAGGCCCACCGCCGCACGCAGCAGGGTGGTCTTACCCGCCCCGTTGTGGCCCATCACCGCGGCGACCCCGTCGGAGGGCACCTCGACACTGGCGCCGTGAATCACCTGCGAGCGCGCGTAGCCGGTGTGAACATCGATGAGCTGCAACATTATTCGCCGCCCTCCAAGTCGGACGTGCCCGCTGCGGCAGTACCGAGGTAGACCTCCTGCACCTTCGGGTTGGCCTGCACTTCGGCCACCGAACCCTCGGCGATCACCTGCCCGCGGGCCAGCACCGTGACCGAGGTGGCGAACGCGCGCATGAAGTCCATGTCGTGCTCGACGACCACTACGGTGCGCGACGAGCCGATGCGGCGCAACAGGTTTCCAGTCTCCTCCCGCTCCTCACCGCTCATTCCCGCGACGGGTTCGTCGAGCAGCAGCACGTCGGCGTTCTGCACCAGCAGCATGCCGATCTCCAGCCACTGCTTCTGGCCGTGGGCCAGTACACCCGCCGGACGGTCGGCGAGATCGGTCAGACCGATGGTTTCGAGCGCCTCCTCGATGATCGGTAACACCGAGTGGCGACGGCGGAGCAGCGTCCACCACGAGCGGCCCGCCCCCGCGGCAATGTCCAGGTTCTGCAGTACGGTCAACTGCTCGAACACGCTGGCGGTCTGGAACGTTCGCCCGATCCCGAGCCGGGCGATCTGGTGGACCTTCTTGCCCAGCAGGTCGACGCCGGACTTGTTGATCGAACCGCTGGCGGATACCAGGCCGGTGATCGCGTCGATCACGGTGGTCTTGCCGGCACCGTTGGGGCCGATGAGGAATCGCAGATCGCCTTGAAACAGGGTGAGATCCACGTCGTTGACAGCTTTGAACCCGTCGAAGTCGACGGTGAGACCGCGGACTTCGAGGTATTCGGTGCCCATGCCGACGTTGCCGCCGGCGACCGGTTCGGCGAGCTCGGTCATGGCGTTGCTCCCACCGTCTCGGACTGTGTCGGCTGCTCGGCGTCGGGTGCCGGCGGCTTGCTTCGCCGGCGCCGCAGCAGTGCCCCGAGCCCGGCCAAGCCGGCGGGGAAGAAGCCGACGACGACGATGAACAGCAGGCCCTGGGCGTAGGTCCAGCCCGACGGAAACCGTTCGGAGAACGCGGTTTGCGCCCAGGCCACCCCGATGGCGCCCAGCACCGGCCCCAGCAGGGTGGTCCGGCCGCCGATCGCCACACCGATCAGGAAGGCAATGGAGGGCACCACTCCAACCTGTGCCGGGGTGATGAACCCGATGATGGGGGCGAACAGGGCGCCGGCGATGCTGGCGAACAGCGCCGCCGCGGTGTAGGCGACGACCTTGATGGTTGCCGGGTCATAGCCCAGGAAGCGCACCCGCTCCTCGCCGTCGCGGACCGCGACGAGAAGCTCGCCGTAGCGGCTCTGCATCAGCTGACGCACCACCGCGACCACGATCAGCAGCGTGGCGGCGGCGATGAAGTACAGCATCTGGCGGTTCACCGGATCGGACAGCTTGAATCCGAAGAACGTACGAAAACCGTTGAGTCCGTTGCTACCACCCAGCGTTGACTGGCCGACCAGCAGGATCGCCAGCGCGGCGGCCAGCGCCTGGGACAGGATCGCGAAGTAGGCGCCCTTCACCCGGCGCTTGAACACCCCGAGCCCCAGCAGCGCCGCGATCGCGGTGGGAATCACGACGATGGCGAAAAGCGTGAAGGCCGCCGAGGTGAATGGCTCCCAATACGACGGCAGCACCGGGATTCCCGCAATCTGCATGAAGTCGGGAACTGCCTGCTTGCGGATCTCGGCGTCGGCGATCTTCAGGTGCATGCCCATCATGTAGGCGCCGAGCCCGAAGAACACGCCCTGGCCGAGGGTGAGCATGCCGCCGCGGCCCCAAGCCAGTCCGATGCCGGCCGCCACGATGGCGTAGCACAGGTACTGGCCGAGCAGGCCAAGCCGAAAGCTGGACAGCAACGCGGGGGCGAGGCCGAAGAGGACCGCTGCGGCGACGGCGAACCCGAGCCAGGTCTGCCAGCGCCCGATGACGCCGCGCAGGCGGTGGCCGGCGCCATTGTCCTGCGTCATACGAGACTCCTTGTCCGCACGGTGAACAACCCCTGCGGCCGGACCTGCAGGAAGATCACGATCGCCACGAAGACCACCACCTTCGCCAGCGACGCCGTGGTGCTGTACTCGATGAACGAGTTGAGCAGGCCCAGCGCGAAGGCCGCGATGACGGTGCCCTTGATCTGGCCCAACCCGCCGACCACGACCACCAAGAATGCGTCGATCAGATAGCTCTGGCCGATCGTCGAACTCGTGGACCCGATCAGGGTGAGCGCGACGCCGGCGACGCTGGCCAGACCGGAACCGATGAAGAACGTGGTGATGTCGGTCTTGCGACTCGAGATGCCGCTGGTTTCGGCCAGATCCCGGTTCTGCACAACGGCGCGGATGCGCCGTCCCATCGGACTCAGCTTGAGCACCGAGGCGAGAACCACCACGCACGCCACTGCGAGCACGAGGATGAAGATGCGGGTCTTGGGCACGACGGCGCCGAGGATCTCCACCCCGCCGGACAGCCACGACGGTGCGGTGACGTTGACCGCGGGAGCGCCGAAGATGTTGCGCGCGGCTTGCTGCAGCACCAGCCCGACACCGAAGGTGACCAGCAGGGTGTCCAGCGGACGGTCGTACATCCGCTGGATGAGCGAGACCTCCAGCAGCACGCCGAGCAGTCCGCCGACCACGAACCCGACGACCAGTGAAACCAGCAGCGACGCACCGGCGTTCGAGATAACCTTCTGCACCACGTACGCGGTGTAGCAGCCGACCATGATGAATTCACCGTGCGCCATGTTGATGACGCCCATCTGACCGAAGGTCAGAGACAGTCCCAATGCGGCCAGCAACAGGATCGAGCCGAGGCTCAATCCTGTTGCCAGCTGCCCGACAAGGACATCCATATGTGTTAGTTCCCCGTCGCTTCGCTCGCCAGTGTCCTAGTTCTCCGTCGCTTCGCTCGCCTGAGTTACCCCGACAGACCCTTGGCCCACGGGTAGGACTTCAGATACGGATCCGGCGTGATCGGGCCGGGGGAGGACCAGATGGTGTAGATCAGGCCGTCGGGGTGGATCTCACCGATTCGCGCGGTCTTGGTGATGTGATGGTTCTCGCCGTCGATGGTGACCAGACCTTCGGGAGCGTCGAAGGTGACCCCGGCGCAGTTGTCCTGAATCGCCTTGACGTCGAAGGACTTCGCTTTCTCGACGGTGTTCTTCCACAGGTAGACCGACACGTAGGCGGCCTCCATGGGGTCCGAGGTGACCCGGTTGGCGCCGTACTTGGCCTTGAACGCCGCGACGAAGGCCTTGTTCACTGGGTTGTCCAGCGTCTGGTAGTAGTTCCACGCCGTGAGCTGGCCCGCGATGTTCTGTGCGCCGATGCCCTGAACCTCTTCCTCGGCGATGGACACCGAGACCACCGGCATCTTTTGCGGCGTCAGGCCCGCATTGGTGTACTCCTTGAAGAACGCCACGTTCGAGTCGCCGTTGAGGGTGTTGAAGACCGCGCCGGCATTGGAGGCGCGAACCTTGTTGACGATGGTCGAGAAGTCGGTCGAGCCCAGCGGGGTGTAGTCCTCGCCCTTGATCTCGATGCCGTTGGCCGCGGCGTAGGCCTTGATGATGCGGTTGGCGGTCTGCGGGAACACGTAGTCACTGCCCACCAGGTACAGGGACTTGACGCCCTTCTCCTTGAGGTAGTCCAAGGCGGGCACGATCTGCTGGTTGGTCGTCGCGCCGGTGTAGAAGATGTTCTTGCTCGACTCCAGGCCTTCGTACTGCACCGGGTAGTAGAGCAGCGAGTTGTTGCTCTCGAACACCGGCAGCATGGCCTTGCGGCTCGAGGACGTCCAGCCGCCGAAGACCGCCGCCACGCAGTCGTCCTTGATCAGCTTCTCGGCCTTCTGCGCGAACACCGCCGGATCCGATGCGCCGTCCTCACCGACGATCTGGATCTGCTTGCCCATGACGCCGCCCTTGGCGTTGATCTCGTCGACGGCGAGTTTGATGGAGTCACGGACGGTGACTTCCGAGATCGCCATGGTGCCGGACAGCGAGTTCAGCGAGCCCACCTTGATTGACGACCCGGAGGTGTCCACACACGATTCAGACTTTGCTGAGTCGCTTTCGGTGGCCTTGCTGCCGCACCCGGACAGCACCAGGCCGGCGGTCACCAGCATGCTCGTCGCGGCGAGGGCCGATCGGTTTACTATGGAACGGCGGAATTGCATATGTGCCCTTTCATCTTGCAAACGACAAGCATTGGGTCCCGACAACTGTGTGACGTCGGGACCCGCGGCGGTGTAGAACCCGGACGTTAGAGCGAATAAGTTTCTGTGAGATATCTGTGTGTGACGAACTCGTTAACGCGTTGTTCATTCGCTGGCGCCCCACCTTGTGGAGGTGCCGTAACGATCTGGGTAGCGTTGCCGATATGGCCCACATGCGAAAAGTGACAGCACGAGTCGGGGCGGCGCTGGTTTTGGCGACCGCCGGTATTGCGGCCACTCACGCCGTGTCGAGCGCCGATCCGGCGCCTGGACATCAGGTGACCTACACCCTCGCCACGGGTGGCACCTACGAATTCACCATCACCTACCTGACCGCCCAGCCGCCGAGCAAGGCCGCGTTCAACGCCGACTCCGACGCGTTCATGAAGCGCGAGACCATCAGCGTGTCGCCGGATGCGCCGTGGGTCTTCCAGACCACGCTCGCCGATCCGCAGTGGGCGTTCCTACAGGTGGCCAGCACCACGCACGGCGGACAGGCCGCACCCAACGCGCACTGCGAGGTCTCCATCGACGGACAGGTCGCCATCGCCCAGGACGCGCCGTACAGCCCGCAGTGCTACATGGGGCAGTGGGCGTCTTAGCCCGTCTGCTGTGACACTGGGCGCCATGAGATCGCCCAGGGCGTTGTAACCGGCACTTGCGGGGCGGGTGGCATCCTGACGGGGTGGGGCTGATTTTTCGGTTGGTCGAGTTGTTACTCGTCCTCGTGCCGCTCGCGGGTGCTATCTACGCTGCCGTCAGGGGTATCTCCGCGGTCAACCGTCGCCGTGAGGAGGTCGATGATGGCCCCCGCGCGGCACCCGCTGTCCGTCGGGCCGAACCGAAAAGCCAAGCTGCGCAATGGCGCACCATCACCCGCGTGCTCGACGAACACAGCCGTACCGATACCCGCTGGCTGGACTATGAACTGGATGCCGCCAAGCTGCTGGACTTTCCGGTGATCACAGACATGCGTGAGCCGCTGACGGTGGCGTTTCACCGGGCCAAGTTGCGTGCCGATCTGCTGCGGCCGGCGACAGCCGAAGACCTCCTCGACGATCCCGAGGCTGCGCGGCACTACCTCGACGCCGTCGAGGCCTACGCGACGGCGTTCGACGCCGCCGAAGCCGAGGCGGTGCGCCGGCGGCGCACCGACTTCAGCCGCGAAGACCAGCAGCGGCTGACCAGAGCCCAGAGCCTGCTGCGGGTGGCCTCCGACAACGGGGCGACCCCGCAGGAGCGCGAGCGCGCCTACGAACTCGCCCGCGGAGAACTCGAGGGACTGCTGGTGCTGCCGGACCGGACCAGGGCGGGCATCGAGCGGGGCATCGCCGGGGAGTTGGACTAGAACGCCCGCGAGTTCTCCCGCAGCGCCGGCTCAGGTGCTGGATCGGGGTGGTCGGCAGGAAACGGTCCCCGCCGACGGGCTCCCACGACTCCCAGAGCTTGGTGACCAGCTCGAGGTATTCACTGGCCATCGCGTAGCGCTCGTCGTGCTCGTAGAACTTGTCCAGCCCGAAGTCCTGCGCTGCCCGGTCTTCGGCGGAGGTCGCCACGTTCCATTCGGACCGGCCGCGCGCGATGTGGTCTCCGGTGCCGCAGAGCCGGGCCGGCATGAACGGCGGGTAAAAGCTTGTCGACATCGTGGGGATGACGCCGAGCCGCTGGGTGGCGTTGGCCATCAGGATGGCCAACGGCACCGGGTCGTGCTTGAGATTGACACCGTGCTTGAGATTGACACCGTGTTTGAGGTCGGCCTCCGTCGTCCCGCCGTAGGCGGTGGACACCATGAGTTTGTCTTCGATCAAGACATAGTCGAACTTCGCTCGTTCGAGGTCTCTGGCGATCTCAACGTAGAAGTCGCCGGTGAAGTCGCGTCCACCGTCACCCCCAGGTGCCGTTCCACTCGTCGGCGACGAAGTTCAAAAGCCAACCCAGATGGAACATCTCAATCAGGCGCCTCTCCTACCCGGGTACTCCTCAACACAAGCCGGGCGGCGTTACTCGGCGGCGTCGTTGGGGTACCACCTGCATGGCGCCGAAGAGGTGTCGATGAGGCGCGCGATACACGTCGGTGACAGGTAGTCGAGCGGCTCGCTGGTTGGCCCGCAGAGGGGCGCGGTTCCCGATGATCACGGCGTCATCGGCGCTGTGAGCCCCGCAGAATGAGATCTGAGGTGCATGAACATCTGGCGCACCATCTGTGCAACGTTGCCCGCGTGGTGCGGCACGGTCGGTATGGTTCTTTGCCGGGGGAGAAATCATCAGCGGTGGCCCTGGTGAGGGGGTGAAGTGGATAAGTTGGTTCCGGCACTGGCCACTTTGATGGATCCGGTGTCGATGATGGGCCGCATTGCTGAGCAGACGTGTGCACTCATGCCGAAAGCCGATGGATCAGCGGTGACGTTACTGCGCGCCTCCGATGACGCGTACGTCACTGTTTCCGCCTACGGAATAATCGCGGAGACCGCGGGTTTTGCGGTACCCAGGCACAGCAGTCTTCAGGGTCTCGCGGCCCGGGAGAAACGGCCGATGCTGATCGATGACGGGACCGTAGACGCGCGACTGTCGCCACGTGTTCGCGCGATGAACAAGGTGTGGGGTACCCGGTCGTGGGCAGTGATTCCCTTAATGCACGGCGACGACGCCATCGGATCACTGATGCTGACCGCACGCGCGTCCCGAGCGTTCGACGCGACAGACGTTGGCCTCATGCTCGAAATCAGTGAGTTTGTGTCCGCCTTGACCTACGCGATGGCAGATGGCGGTGAGCCCGGAAAGCGCACCATCACAGCGCGTTTCGTTGCTTCGGTAATGCTGCCGGACGCCGTGGAAATTCAGGGGATGCAGGACCGATTGGACGCTCTGTTGTTGCAACCGAAAGCCCTCAGTGCCGTCTTCCAACCCATGGTCCATCTGCCCAGCGGCACGACCGTTGCGTACGAAGGCCTGACGCGCTTTCCTCTGTCCGAGGAATTGACCCCCACGCAATGGTTCGGTGCAGCCCGGCGCGTGGGCCGGACTATCGACTTGCAACGTGCGGCGCTGTCCACAATTCTGACCGCTGCTCACGCGATCCCCGGCGATTGCCCGGTCGCCGTCAACCTCAGCCCGACCGCGGCGGGCGAGCCGGCGATTCAAGAGATGCTGACAACCTACGATCGGACACTGATCGTGGAAATCACTGAGCACGAACCCTTTCCCGACGACCTCGCTGCAAATCTGATGTGGTTGCGTGATCGCGGAATCTATTTGGCTGTCGACGATGCCGGCGCCGGGTACGCCAGTTTCGCCCAACTGCTGCGGTTGAATCCAGACGTCATCAAGATCGACGGCGAGCTGATCACCGGTATCGATCACGATCCCGCCAAGCGTGCGTTGACGACCGCACTCAACGCGCTGGCAGCCGAGCTGCAGGCGAAGACAGTCGCCGAGGCGGTGGAGACACCCGAGCAGCTACAGACACTTCTCGGGCTCGGCGTCGAATACGGCCAAGGTTTCTTCCTTGGTCGGCCCCATCGCACCGCCCGGCCGTATCAGCGCGGGGCATCCGCGCATCGACCCGAAGCGTCCACCGCCTCGGCGCCGGCCTTTCCTCGCTGATCGGCCGGCGACGTCGCGCACACGCCTGCCGGTACTGCTTCGCCCGGCCTGTTGTGGCGTTCTGATCGCACCGAGTGTGGGCGATATGCACGGAAAAAGGTGCAATGCCGTGCATGACGCCCACACTCGGCGTCGGGAACCTAGGTGCGGCCGCGCTTGACCTCGTTGAACGGCACGCCCTTGTCGGCGGCGAACTCGCGTGGGAAGCCGAGAATGCGTTCACTGATCACATTGCGGGCCATCTCGCTGCTGCCTCCGCCCAGCGAACCGGTCTGCCGCGACAGATACCGCACCCCGATGTCGGCGAGGTCGGACAGCTTGCCGCCCTCGTCGATCACCCCGGCAGTACCGGCGAGCGCCAGCGCGGTGTCGACCTCGAGCTCGGTGGTCTCGGCGTGGAACAGCCGGATCAACGTCCCGGAGTTGGGTGGCAGGGTGCCGTTGCCGATGCTGTGTCCGACATGATCGATTAGCTGGTCTTTGACGATCCGGCGGGTTAGCGCGCGACCGGCGAGCTCCTGCGCGACCGGGTTGTCGGCCTGGCCGGTGAGCTCGATCAGCCCGACGTGATCTGGTGGCATTTCGGTGGCGTTTTCCGCGCCGACTCCGCTGGCGAATTCCGATCCGCCGCCCACCGCGCGGCGTTCGTGGAACAGCTGGCGCGAGGCTACTTCCCAGCCCTTGTTGACCTCGCCGACCACGGCGTCGTCGCCGAGTTCGAGGCCGTCGAAGAATTCTTCGCAGAACTCTTCGTTGCCGTTGACCTCTTTGATCCGGCGCATCGTGATGCCGGGCGCGTTGAGCGGCACCAGGAACATGGTGAGGCCCTCGTGTTTGGGCACGGTCCAGTCGGTGCGGGCCAACAGCAGGCCGTAATCGGCGGCGAACGCGCTGGTGCTCCAGGTCTTGGCGCCGTTGATCACCCAGGTGTCGCCGCGTCGGTCGGCGCGGGTAATCACGCCGGCGAGGTCGGAGCCGCCACTGGGTTCGCTGAGGAGCTGGCACAGGATCTCGTCACCGCGGATGACGGCCGAAATCCGGTCCTTCTTCTGGGCTTCGGTGCCCATGTCCAAAATGGTGGCCGCACAGATCGTGAAGGTCGGCACATTGAGGATCAGCGGCATCTCGTAGCGGCGGCATTCGGCGTCGAACGCCTTCTGGTAGGCCGGTCCCAGGCCCAGCCCGCCGTATTCGCGTGGGAAGCAGATTCCGGCGAAACCGCCGGAGTACAACCGCTTTTGGAGCTCTTTGGCGTGATCCCAGGACGATTGTTCGGCGCGCACCGAGAACGGCGGGTGGTCGGGGTCGATGGCCGGCATGTTCTCGGCGAGCCAGGCGCGCGCCCTGGCGGCGAAGTCGGCGACCGATTCGGTGGCCGTCGGGATGGTGGTCTCGGTCATGCGGAGGCCTCCTGTCGTGCGGTCTTGGCGCTCAACTCGTAGACCGTGCGGTGGTGCTCCTCGGGGGAACCGTAGAGCGCGCGGTACAACGCGGTACGGCGCAGGAACAAGTGCAGATCGTGCTCCCAGGTGACGCCGATGCCGCCGTGCAGCTGCACACAGTCCTGCAGCATCGCCGGGGCTCGGTCGGCCACATAGGCTTTGGCGACGCTGACCAAGAGGGCGGCCTCATCCGAGCGCTGCGAGACCGCGGCAACCGCGGCTCCCGTCGTCGCCCGGCATGCCTCGAACCACATCTTCATGTCGGCCATCCGGTGCTTGAGCGCCTGGTAGGACGCCAGCGGTCGGCCGAAGCTGTGGCGGTCGAACATCCACTGCGACGTCATCGCCAGCACGGTGTCGAGAATGCCCACGATCTCGGCGCACTGCAGCACGACCGCCACCTGTCGCTGCCGGTCGATGATCGCCGGTGTCTGCGTGGCATCGCCGACTGCGGCCGACTCGTCGACGACGACGCCGTCGAATTCGACTCTGGCGTAGCGCTTCACCATGTCGACGCAGCGTTGCTCGGTGACGCGCACGCGATCGGCTGGGACGAGGAACTGGCGAGGGCTGCCCTCGACATCGGCGACGACGAGGAAGGCACCCGCTTCGGTGCCCGCCTCGACGCGGTCCTTCACCCCGTCGATGCGATACCCGGATTCGGTGCGGGTCGCGGTCACGCCGGGCTGCAACGGCGCCAACGGCCGGCGCGGTTCGTAGACCGCCCAAGACGCCACCAATTCGCCGGACACCAGCGCGTCGATGGTGTCCTGGTGGCTCTCCGGTGCCTCGACCAGGCCGGCCAGCACGATGCTGACCGGGTGCAGCGGACCAGGTGCCACGCTGTGTCCGATCAGTTCGGCCACCAGCGCCAGATCGGCCAGCCCGTCACCCGAGACACTGCCACCGCCAAGGTTTTCGGGCACCAGCAGGCTCGCCCAGCCAAGCTCAGCCGCACGCTGCCACCACTGGGCGTCGAAGGAGACGTCCGCGGCCTGCAGCTCGCGCACCCGGCTCAGCGAGGCCTCCTTGTCCAGAAAGGCCTGCGTCGTCGACACGAACAACATCTGTTCGGGATTGGCGACATCTGTCATGTGCCGTCCTCGCTTTCCTTAATACAGCGGACGTGCGCGCCGGCGTCCCGGCGCGCACGTCCATCATGACGATCGGATCGGTCAAGCGATGACGAGAGCCGGCACGTCGGGCTTGTGAACCGACTCGTTGGCGACCTTGAACAGCTCGACCAGATTGCCGCCCATCACCTTTCGCTGCTCGTCCTCGTTGAGGCCCTGGGCGACAAGCTCGTCGACCAGGTTGATCGGATCGGCCAGGCCCTCGGGATGCGGCCAGTCCGAACCGAAGATGATGCGGTCGATGCCACACAGGTCGGCCATCTTCTTGAAGTCGTCCTCCCAGAACGGAGCCAGGTAGACGCAGCGCTTGAATGCGGCGATCGGATCCTCCGGGAACTCCTGCGGCATCTTGGAGTACACGTCTTTGAACTGGTAGAAGAGGTAGGGCACCCAGGAGGCGCCGTTTTCGATGGACAGCACCCGCAGATCCGGATTGCGGGTCAGCGCACCGTGGCACACCAGCGCGGCCATGGTGTCCTCGATGGGCCGCTTGCCCATCGCCACCATGCGGAACGACGTCGGTTTGAACGGCAGGAATTCCTCGGCCGGCTCCCAGTCGTTGAGGTACTGGGCGTAGCCGCTGTCGGAGGCGTGCATGCACACCGGGATGCCGGCCTTGACGCACGCGTCCCAGAACGGATCGAACTCGGGCAGGCCCAGCGACCGGCTGCCGCGGAAGCCCGGAACCGGTGCGGGACGGACCAGCACCGTCTTGGCGCCGCGCTCCAGGCACCATTCGAGTTCTTCCAGGGCGCGGTCGACGATGCCGAGGTTGATCACCGGGGTGGAGAAGATCCGGCCCTCGTAGTTGAACTGCCAGGTCTCGTACATCCACTGGTTGAGGGCGTGGATGATGTCCAGGATCAGTTCCGGATCGTCCTTCAACCGCTCCTCGACCAGGCTGGCCAGGGTGGGGAACATGATCGTGTAGTCCAGGCCCAGACCGTCGAGCACCTCGAGGCGGGCTTCGGGATTGCGGAAGGCGGGGATGGCTTTCATCGGCTTGCCCATCACCTCGCGGTAGCTCTTGCCGCCGCTGCCGTGCTTGAAGTACTCCTCCTGGGCGCCGGGACGCGCCACCACCTCGAAGGTCGGGTTGGGGATGTAGTCGCTGATGTGGTTGCGCACCACGATCTTCGTGCGGCCGTGGACATCGATGTAGTCGATGACGCCCTTGCGGCTGTCCGGCAGGAACTGGGTCAGCGCTTCCTTGGGCTCGTAGAAGTGGTTGTCGGCGTCGAACACCGGGTAGGGAAGCTCGCGTGAAGCCATCTCGCCTCCTAGGAGAGTCTGATTTGTCGGTAGCGGTAATGACGTTACCACGCGGTCGGCCGGGCTCGACAGGGCGCTTCCGGCGCGGTCGGTGCGAGTGCTTAGTGACGGATGGGTGCCCTGCTGGGCGGGTTACTTCGGGGGGCTGGGCAGCAGGCCGCGGACGCAGAACTCGTAGATGTCCTCGCCGTCGATCGGCACCCCGTTGAGCTCGGCGCCCAGGCTGCGCAGCCGCATGGCGCCCAGCACGGCCTGCATGATCAGTGCCGCGGCGGTGTCCGCTTCGAGGTCGGTACGGAACACCGACTCGTCGATGCCGCGCTCGAGGATGTCGACGATCAGCTGGTGCAGCGGGGAGAGCACCCGGGAGTACTCCTTGGGCAACGTCTCGGCCAGGTGGTCGTTGTAGTACGTCAGGCCGCGATTGATGCTGTCCTGCTTGGTGTTTTCAGCGGGTGTGCAGATCCTGTCGATCAGCACGCGCATGGCTTCGGCGGCCGGCAGATCCTCGGTCTGTGCGCGCCATTGCTTGGTGGACTCGGCCATGATCGTGTCGATCAGCGCCAGCAGGAGTTCGTCCTTGGTGGTGAAGTGTTGATAGAACGACCGCAGCGATGTCTTCGAGCGTTCGACGACTTCCAGCACGGTGAAGTCGGTACGCCCGGTCTCGGCCAGGATCGACAGCGCCGATCGCATGAAGCGATTGACTCGGGACTCTGGATCGGCGCGCACCGCCTCCGGCGAACGTTCACCTGCCTTGGCCATGTGTCCAGCTTATCGGTCGGGTTACAGTGACGAGAATGACGTTACCGTCTTTTGAGAACTTGCACGGGGAAGTGAGGAGAGACATGACCGCGGAATCCGACGAGGCGCAGTGGACTGTGGGCCGACTGCTCGACCTGTTCGAGGTCGACGGCGACGGAACCGATCGCTTCGTCGCCCAGACCGGCCTGGCCGGTGCCGACGAGCGCCAGGTCGTCGAGGGGACCCAGGTGCTGGCCCAGGTGATCGTCGCGGCGGCGAAACGCTTCGAGGGCAAGTCGATCCGTTCGGTGCATTCGGTGTTCGCGCGCGCGGTTCTGGTCGGACCGCCGGTCGTCCTCGACTTCGACGTGGTGTCCGAGGGGCGCTCGACTGCCACCGCGGTCGTCATCGCCTCGCAGAACGGCAAGCGCTGCATGACCTTCACCGTTCTCGTCGACGTGCCCACCCCCGATGTGATCCGCCACCAGCTGCCCAGGCCGCAGGTCGCCGGGCCGCAGGAGGCCAACGTCTGCGAAATGCCCATGGCGGGAAGGCAAGTCAAGCTCGTCGACATCGTCGACATCAACAGCCCCGACGAAGTGGGGCCGCCGGAGGTCCACGCCTGGCTGCACTATGACCCGATCCCGGACCGGGACGACCTAGCCAAGGCCCTGATCGCCTACTTCACCGGGCACCTGGGCATCTCGACCACCATGCGCGCCCACGCCGGGATCGGCACCGCCCAGTCGCACCTCACGGTGTCCACCGCGCCGATGACCGTCACGGTGAGTTTCCATGAGCCGGTGTCGTGGACCGGCTGGTTGCTCTACAGCCACGAGAGCACTCAGGTCGGTGCCGGGATGTCCTACATCCGCGGTACGGTCCACACCGAAGAGGGTGAACTGATCGCGTCGTTCAGCCAGGACGCGCTGATCCGGCCGCTTCGGGCCACCGACAACGCGATCGCTGCCGAAGCCAGGATCTAGGTTGAGCCTGGTCGCCGGCCGCGGCCCGCTCGGCCCGGACCGGGCGGGCTGGTTCTCCGCTCCGGTAGCCGAGCCGATTGTCTACGTCGAGCCCCACCCGCGGCGGGTCCAGGCTTTACGGGACGGCGATCCGGTGATCGACACCGAGAACGCGTTGCTGGTCCATCGGTCCGGTCACCCGCTGAGCTATGCCTTCCCCCTCGGTGAAACAGCCGATCTGCCAACCGAGCCCGTGCCCGAGGCGCCCGGCTACGTGCGGGTTCCCTGGGACGCGGTCGACACCTGGCTTGAGGAGGGGCGCATGCTGGTGCACTATCCGCCCAACCCCTACCACCGGGTGGACTGCCGGCCCACCCGCCGGCGGCTGCGGGTGGCGGTCGCCGGTGAGGTGTTGGTGGACACCGACGACACCGTGATCGTATTCGAAACCGCGCTGGCCGCAAGGCTTTACGTCGCACCAGAGCATGTGCGCACCGACCTGCTGCGACGAACCGCCAGCTCGAGCTACTGCAATTACAAGGGCTACGCGACTTACTGGGCCGCGGTGATCGGTGACACCGCCGTCGACGACATCGCCTGGACCTACGACGATCCGCTCCCGGAAACCCGGCGGATTGCGGGTTATTTCAGCTTCGACGCCCAGCGGGCCGAAGTGACGGCCGCGCTGCCCGGCTAACCCAGGTCGCGGGCGGAGAAGGTGTCACACTGCTTGGGGTCACCGGTTTGATAGCCGACGGTGAACCACTTCTGTCGCTCGGCCGACGAGCCGTGGGTCCACTGCTCGGGATTGACCCGGCCAGTGGCCTGCTTCTGGATGCGATCGTCCCCGACCGAGGCTGCTGCTGACAACGCGTCGGCAATGTCCTTGTCGCTCAACGGTTCCAGGTAAGTCACATCGGTACCGGGCTGCTTGGTGATCGCGGCGTAGTGCGCCCACACGCCGGCATAGCAGTCGGCCTGCAATTCGGTGCGCACGCCGTTGCCGGTCGCGCCCTGGGCGCCCTGCTGGGCGCGTCCGAGGACGCCGAGCAGATTCTGCACGTGATGGCCGTATTCGTGGGCGACGACGTACTCCTGAGCCAACGGCCCACCGCTGGAACCGAATTGGGTCTTGAGCACCTGGAAGAAGTCGGTGTCGAAGTAGGCGGTGCGGTCGACGGGGCAATAGAACGGGCCGACATCGCTGGTGGCCGGGCCGCAACCGGTTTGCACCGAACCCTTGAACAGCGTCATCTTAGGGCGGCTGTAACCACGCAGCAGCTGCTCCCACACGCCGTCGACGGAGTTGCCGGTCGCCACGACGCGGCACTCGACGTACTTGTTGGCATCAGCGCCCGTCTTGCACTTGGTCAGGTCGTAGGCCGACGACTGATTGGCGCCGGGGGGCGACGCCTGCCGCTGGTCGACCACCTGGCCGGGGTCGACCCCGAGAAACAGTGCCAGAAGCACGATCACCAGCCCCCCGATGCCGCCGCCGATCGCGATGCCTCCACCGCCACCGCCACCGCCGGTCGAGGTGGTGCTCGTGTCGATCTGCATACCCTCGTTGAAGGTCATCGTCGCTCCTTGAGACTGGCCCCTCCGGGGACCATCCGGCCGCGTTCAGCTTGCCACACTACGATTGCGCCGTGGCCGTCGTCGCCGATCCGTCGACCCTGGTAGACACGTCCCTGGGCGCCCTGCGGGGCACCTTCGAAGACGGCGTCCGAGTGTGGCGCGGCATCCCGTACGCCGAACAGCCCGTCGGAGAGCGCCGGTTTCGCGCACCGGAACCCCTGGCGCCCTGGTCCGGGATTCGCGACTCCGTCGAGCACGGTCCCGTACCTCCGCAGGGCCGCTCCTTCGTCGGAGGTGGTCACGACGATCCCAAGATCCGCGACGAAGCGTGCCTGACGGTCACCGTGTGGTCACCGCGGCGTGACCCCGGAACTCTGCTGCCGGTCATGGTGTGGATTCCCGGCGGCGCGTTCGTCTACGGCGCCGGACAGTTGCAGCTCTACAACGGCTCCCGGTTGGCCGCCAACGGCAACGTCGTCGTGGTCAACGTGACCTATCGCCTCGGTGTGTTCGGCGGATTCGAACTCGGCGACCTCGGCCCCGGCTTCGCCGACAACCTGTGCCTGCGCGACCAGATCGCCGCACTGCGCTGGGTGGCCGACAACATCGCCGCGTTCGGCGGAGATCCACAGCGCGTCACCATCTTCGGGGAATCCGCGGGAGCGACATCGGTGCTCGCGCTGCTGGCAAGCCCGGCCGGGGCTGGATTGTTCGCCCGCGCGATCGCCCAGAGCCCGGCACTGCCGTTGATCGCCGATCGCGACACCCGGGCCCGGCGAGCCCACGAATTCGTCGACCTGGTCGGCGCCGACCCCGCCACCTTCGCGGTACTGCCGCAACGGGTTCTGCGCCGGGCGGCCGGCGAACTGCAACGCCGCAGCGCCGAGACGACGCCGACGCTGGCCTACGGGCTGACCCACGGCGTGGACCTGCTGCCCCGCCATCCGATCGACGCGGCCCGCGTCGGCGCGGTCAACCCGGTCCCGCTGATCATCGGCACCAACAGCCACGAGGCATCCATGTTCGCCTGGTCCAAGCCGCCGATGCTGCCGACCACAGCCGCCGGGATCGACGACTTCTTCGCCCGCACCGCCCCCGGCGCGCGGGACAGCGTGCTGGCCGGCTATCCGGACTACCCGCGCCGGCGGGCCCGGATCGCGGTTGGTTCCGACGTCATGTTCGGCGCACCCACGTGGGCATTCGCCGATGCTTACAGTGCCAGCGCGCTCACCCACGTCTACCGGTTCGACCACACCACCTGGACGTTGCGCCTGCTGGGGCTCGGGGCCACGCACGGCAGCGAGATCGTGCACATCCAGCACAGCTACGGGTCTTATCTGGGCCGCAAGCTGCATCCGCTGGGCAGGCGGGTGCAGCCCTCGGTCGGTAGGCGGATGCAGCGCACCTGGCTGGACTTCGCCACCGGGGCGGAGATGGCGGACTGGCCGCGCTATGACACCGTCACCCGGCGCACTCGCGTCATCCGGTCGACCCGTGACGTCTCGGTCGACGATCCCGACGCGGCCCGCCGGCAGGCGTGGGCGGGGTTGTACTGACTTCTTGCTACTTGCCGTAGCGCTTGTCGGTGTAGCGCCGCAGGCTAGCCAGGAACCACTTGAACGTCAGGTTCATCACCGGTCCGCCGAGTTGCAGCCCCAGCCGGGCCGGCCCGTTCGCCTTCTGCGCGACGGTCCAGGTGAGTCGGCAACCACCGGGCGTCTCGACCACCCGGTATTCCTCGGCGAACGCCGCCACCGTCTTGTTCGAGCAGGTGTTGAAGCGGAACGCCAGGTAGGTGTGCGGCTCCCAGGCGAGGAACTCCTCGTCGCCGACCAGCCCACCGCGCATGTCGACGGTGCGGGTGGTGCCCACGCCGTAGGGCTTCGGGCTGGTCCAGGTGACGCGGGTGATCGCCTTGGCCCACTGCGGCCAGGATTCGGCGTCGGCGAGTACCTCGAAGAGCTGTTCGGGGGTGATCGCGAGGTCCACGCTGTTCGCGAACCGGTACTTCGCGGTCTTGATGAAGTCGGTGTCGACGCGTTCGCAGGGATACATCGTGGTCATCGGGCTACCTCCGCGGGGGACCATACACCGAGGCGTGGATTGTCCCGTCCAGTTCACCTCATAGACTGAGCAGTCGTTTCCTCACCTTCCGATCCCCAGGAGTTTCAGTGCTGCGCAGTCATGCCGCCGGTTCGTTGCGGGCCACCGACGCCGGGGCGCGGGTCACCCTGGCCGGCTGGGTAGCTCGCCGCCGTGACCATGGCGGGGTCATTTTCATCGACCTGCGCGACGGGGCTGGTGGTGGGCAAGGAAATGGGCAGAGTGTGTCGCAGGTGGTCTTCCGTGACGCGGACGTCCTGGCTCAGGCCCACCGGCTGCGCGCCGAGTTCTGCATCGCCGTCGACGGCGTGGTGGAGATCCGCCCGGAGGGCAATGCCAACGCCGAGATCGCGACCGGCGATATCGAGGTCAACGCCACGTCGCTGACGGTGCTGGGGGAGAGCGCCCCGCTGCCGTTCCAGCTCGACGAGCAGGCCGGTGAGGAAGCCCGGCTGAAGTACCGCTACCTGGACATGCGCCGCGAGGGCGGCCCGGGTGACGCGATCCGGTTGCGTTCGAAGGCCAACGCCGCCGCACGCTCGGTGCTGGCTGCCCACGACTTCGTCGAGATCGAGACCCCCACCCTGACCCGCTCGACCCCCGAGGGGGCGCGTGACTTCCTGGTGCCGGCCCGCCTGCAGCCTGGCTCGTTCTACGCGCTGCCGCAGAGCCCGCAGTTGTTCAAGCAGCTGCTGATGGTGGCGGGCATGGAGCGCTACTACCAGATCGCGCGCTGCTACCGCGATGAGGACTTCCGCGCCGACCGCCAGCCGGAGTTCACCCAGCTCGACATGGAGATGAGTTTCGTCGACTCCGACGACGTCATCGCCGTCGCCGAGGAGATCCTGTCCGCGCTGTGGGCGCTGATCGGTTACGACGTTCCCCGTCCCATCCCGCGGATGACCTACGCCGACGCCATGCGGCTCTACGGTTCGGACAAGCCCGATCTGCGGTTCGGTCTGGAGCTCGTGGAGTGCACCGACTACTTCGCGGCTACCCCGTTCCGGGTCTTCCAGGCGCCTTACGTCGGCGCGGTCGTCATGCCCGGCGGAGCCTCGCAGCCGCGCCGCACCCTGGACGGCTGGCAGGAGTGGGCCAAGCAGCGCGGCGCCAAGGGCCTGGCCTACGTGCTGGTCGGGGAAGACGGCGAGCTGTCCGGGCCCGTCGCCAAGAATCTCTCCGACGACGAGCGCGCCGGCCTGGCCGCCCACGTCGGCGCCAACCCCGGTGATTGTGTGTTCTTCGCGGCCGGTCCAGTCAAGACCTCACGCGCGCTGCTGGGCGCCGCGCGCGGCGAGATCGCCCGCCGCCTGGACATGATCGACCCCGCCGCCTGGGCGTTCACCTGGATCGTCGACCCGCCGCTGTTCGAACCCGCCGGCGACGCCACCGCAGCCGGCGACGTCGCCGTCGGGTCGGGGGCGTGGACGGCGGTGCACCACGCGTTCACCGCGCCGAAGCCCGAGTACCAGACCTCGATCGTCGACGACCCCGGTGCGGTGCTCGCCGACGCCTACGACATCGTCTGCAACGGCCACGAGATCGGCGGCGGGTCGATCCGTATCCATCGCCGCGACGTGCAGGAGCAGGTGTTCGCCATCATGGGCATCGATCAGGCCGAGGCGAACGAGAAATTCGGATTCCTGTTGGACGCCTTCACTTTTGGGGCGCCTCCGCACGGTGGCATCGCATTCGGCTGGGATCGGATCACCGCGCTGCTGTTCGGTGCCGATTCGATCCGCGAGGTGATCGCCTTCCCGAAGTCCGGCGGCGGCGTCGACCCGCTCACCGATGCGCCGGCGCCCATCACCGCCCAGCAGCGCAAGGAATCCGGAATAGATGCCAAGCCCGAAAAGCAAGACAAGGCTTGACCTTTCGCTGACACGTCCACGCCGGACGGCTTCGGGCTGACCCGGGGCCTAGGTGTCGTTAATCGGCCCCGTCACCTTCCTGAACAGTGTGCACCCGCACCCCGTCGAAACGGGTCTCGGTGGGCATAGGTCTACAGCCGCTCGATGATGGTGGCGTTGGCCATGCCGCCGCCCTCGCACATCGTCTGCAGGCCGTAGCGCCCGCCGCGCTGTGCCAGCGCGCTGACCAACGTGGTCATGATGCGTGCCCCGCTGGCGCCCAGTGGGTGTCCGATCGCGATCGCGCCACCGTTGACGTTGGTCTTGCTCAGGTCGGCACCGGTGTCGCTGGCCCAGGCGAGCACCACCGGCGCGAAGGCCTCATTGACCTCGAACAGGTCGATGTCCGCCAGGCTCAGGCCCGCGCGGGCCAGCACCTTCTCGGTCGCCGGGATCACTCCGGTCAGCATGTAGAGCGGGTCGGACCCCACCACGGTGGTGGTGTGGATCCGGGCCAGCGGCCGCCAACCATGCGTTCGGGCCACCTCCGAGGTCGTGATCAGCACCGCGGCGCTGCCGTCGGACAGGGGAGACGAGTTGCCGGGCGTGATCGCCCAGTTGATCTGCGGGAAGCGGGCCGCGACGGCCTCGTCGTAGAACGCCGGCCGGAGTTCGGCCAGCGTCTCCACCGTGGTCCCGGGGCGGACGATCTCGTCGTGCTGCAATCCCGCAATGGGGGCCAGTTCGGCGTCGAACAGCCCGTCCTTGCTGGCCTGGGCCGCCTTCTCGTGACTGCCCGCGGAGAACTCGTCGAGCTCGGCGCGCGACAGGCCCCACCTGGCGGCGATCAACTCCGCGCTGATGCCCTGGGGGACCAGGCCCTCGGCGTACCGTTCGGCGAACCGCTGGCCGAACGGATTGCTGCCGGGCAGCACCGAGGATCCCATCGGAACGCGACTCATCGACTCCACACCACCGGCGATGACGATGTCATAGGCGCCGGCCAGCACACCCTGCGCGGCGAACGAGATCGCCTGCTGGCTGCTGCCGCACTGGCGGTCGACGGTGGTGCCCGGCACCGACTCGGGGAAGCCCGCACCCAGCAGGGCGTTGCGGGCGATATTGATCGACTGGTCGCCGACCTGGGTCACTGCGCCAGCGATCACGTCGTCGACGTCGACGGGGTCGACACCGGTGCGGGCCACCAGCTCGGCGAGGCTGTGCGCCAGCAGATCGGCCGGCAGCACCCCGTGGAGCGCCCCGCCGGGCTTGCCCTTGCCGATCGGGGTGCGCACCGCACCCACGATGACCGCGTCGCGTCCTGAATATCCGACCATGACGTCCTCCTCGTCGCTGAGTAAAGCGTTCTATACCCAGCTATAACACCTGGGTATATTGAAAGCAACTCAGTAGGAGAAGTGATGTCGGTGACAGTTCTGCAGGGCCCACTCGTCGACCGGGATGCCTGGTCGGCGGTTGGCAAGTGCCCCATCGAGAAGACCATGGCGGTGATCGGCACCAAATCGGCGATGCTGATCCTGCGCGAGGCCTACTACGGCACCACCCGGTTCGACGACTTCGCCCGCCGTGTCGGTATCACCAAGGCGGCCACCTCGGCGCGGCTGAGCGAACTCGTCGAGGCCGGGCTGCTGACCCGCCGGCCCTACCGGGAGCCGGGGCAACGGGTGCGCGAGGAGTACGTGCTCACCGACGCGGGCACCGACCTGATGCCGGTGGTGTGGTCGATGTTCGAATGGGGCCGGCGCCACCTGATGGACGACTCGCGGCTGCGGCTTACCCATCTCGGTTGCGGCGCCGAAGCTACTGTCGAAATCCGTTGCGCCGAAGGTCATTTGGTTGTACCAGACGAGCTGGGGGTGGAGGTCAAGCGGCGCGGAGAGCCCGCGACGCCGCCGCAGTAGCGCCGGGGCGGCCTAACATACGCGTGTGGACTCCACGTTGGCCTACATCGACCAGGGCTCGTTCCTCGGCTTGCGGGCGCTGGGGCGCGGACCGCTCGCCCAGTACAACTGGATCTACGAGCATCCCGTCGACCTCGAAGCCCTGCGCCGATTCCACCGTAACCTCGGCCGCGGCCTGCTGGGGCGGCGGATCGAGCGCTCGCCGCTGCCGTTCGGTCGCGACCACTGGGTGGCCTGGGCCGGACCGGCGGACATCGAGCTCGCTTCGGATGCCCGCCCGCGCAGCGCGGCGATGGCCTGGTTCGACGAGCAGTTACGCATCCCGGTGGACCCCGAGGCCGGGCCGTCGTGGCGGCTGGCGGTGCAACCCCTCACCGAAGGCGGCGCGGCGGTGACCCTCGTGGCGTCCCATAGCGTGTGCGACGGGCTGGCGTTGACCCAGTCGGTCGCTCGGGCCGCGCGCGGCGAGACGTGGGACCTGGGCTATCCGAAGCCGCACGCCCGCACCCGCGGCGAGGCGTTGCGCCAGGACGCCGCCGAGGTGCTGCGTGCCGTACCCGACTTCGCCAAGGCGGTCGTCGCGGCGGTCCGGCTCGCCCGCAGCAGCGGCGGCGACCTGGCGTCCTCGGCGGGCCGCTCGGCCCCGCGGCCGGCGAAGCTCGACGGCGCCGAACTCGTCACCGTCCCCTCGGTAGGGGTCTATATCGACGCCGCGCACTGGCGTGAACGCTGCGAAACCCTTGGCGGAACCAGTAATTCGCTCTTCGCCGGGCTAGCGGCCCGCGTCGGGCAGATCATCGGCCGGGTCGACGAGCACGGTCGGGCGGAGCTGTCGTTCCCGGTCAGCGAGCGAACCGAAGACGACACCAGGGCCAACGCCCTGACCGGTATGACGCTGACGATCGACCCCAGCATCGTCACGACGAGCCTGCGCGAGGTGCGTGCGGAACTGAAGCGGAAACTGGCCGGGCTCGCCGACGCTCGTTTCGAGCTGCTGGGGCCGGTGGCCCTCGCTCCGCTGATCCCGACCGGGCTGGCCCGTCGGCTGGAAGCCATGGCGCTGGGTGTGGGCGCGGTGATCGGCTGCTCCAACCTGGGCAAGCTGGATGCCGACGTGAACCGCCCGGACGGCACCGACGCCGAGCGGCTGTTCCTTCGGCAGATCGAATCGCGGACCACCGCCGAGATCCTCGAGCGGCTGGGTGGCATGCTGTTCCTGGCATCGGGCGAGGTCAACGACACCCTGAGTATCTCGGTGTCGGCCTGGCGGGTCGAAGGTCCGAACACCAGGGATGACCTGGTGGCGGTGGTCGCCCGCGCGTTGGATGACTTCGGGCTGGTCGGCACCATCGAATAAGTCCACCCGGATAGGGCTGCTGTTATGACCGCGCTGCGGGAACTTCCCGGGTGATGACGCTCATCACACCGGTTAGGATGACCAAGTCCGTTAGTTCTACTATGTAGCGGTGCTAAATGCGGCCGCGGTCGACCGGCAGGCGCAACTGCAGGGCGAGGAGGGGACCGGGTCATGACACTCGACAGCCAGACCTACACCCCGTCGGGCCCCGCGGAGCCGGACACCGCCGCCGAGCAGCCGGCACCCGCCCGGCGCGGCAAACGCGCCAAGGGCGACACGGCCAATCGCCGCCGCGGTCCGCTCGGGTTACTGCGGCGGGCGTGGTTACCGCTGGTGATCCTCGTCGTCGTCGCCATCGCGGCTTTCGGCGTCTATCGCCTGCACGGTGTCTTCGGCAAAACCGAGTTGACCCGCGCGGGCAGCGGGCTGGCCAACGACACCAAGCCGTTCAGCCCCAAGACCGTGGTCTACGAGATCTACGGTCCGCCGGGCACCGTCGCGACCATCAACTACCTGGATCTCGATGCCACCCCGCAGATCGCCCGGGATGTCACCCTGCCGTGGTCGCTGACCCTGACCACTACCGCGCCGGCGGCATCGGCCAACATCGTCGCCCAGGGCGACAGCGACACCATCGGCTGCCGCATCACCGTCAACGGTGAACTCAAGGATGAAAAGACCAACACCGGAGTGAACGCCCAGACCTTCTGCCTGGTCAAATCGGCATGATCGTGCTGAACAAGGGCGATAAGCCTACTGTCGACGAGCACGGCAACCGCCCCCACCTGGCGCACTGGATTCGCTGGCTTTCGGTGCCGATCATCCTCGGTTGGCTCGCCCTCACCGTCGTCACCAACATTGTGGTCCCGCAGATCGAGGTGGTCGGCCAGCAGCAGTCGGTGCCGATGTCGGCCGCCGATGCTCCGTCGACCATCGCGATGAACACCATCGGCGAGAAGTTCCAGGAGTTCGACTCCAACACCTCGGTGATGATCGTGCTGGAGGGCGACCAGCCCCTCGGCGACTCTGCCCACCAGTACTACAACGAGATCATCAAGAAGCTCGAGGCCGACAAGAAGCACGTCGAGCACATCCAGGACTTCTGGAGTGACCCGCTGACCGCCGCCGGCTCGCAGAGCGCCGACGGCAAGTCCGCCTACGTGCAGGCCTACCTCGCCGGCAATATGGGTGAGGGCCTGGCCAACGAGTCGGTCGAGGCCGTCAAGAAGATCGTCGAGGATGTACCCCCGCCCGCGGGGATCAAGGCGTACGTGACCGGCAACTCGGCGCTGATCAACGACACTCATATCGCCGGCGACCGAAGCCTGAAGATGATCACCGGCCTGACCTTCGGCGTCATCTTCGTGATGTTGCTGTTCGTCTACCGCTCGATCGTCACCGTGTTGCTGGCGCTGTTCATGGTGTTCCTGGAACTGGCGGCGGCCCGCGGCGTGGTGGCCTTCCTCGGCTATCACCATCTGATCGGACTGTCGACGTTCGCGGTCAACCTGCTGGTCATGGTGGCCATCGCGGCGGGCACCGATTACGTGATCTTCCTGTTCGGGCGCTACCAGGAGGCCCGAAGCAAGGGGGCCAGCAAAGAGGCCGCCTACTACGACATGTATCACGGCACCGGCCACGTGATCCTCGGGTCGGGACTGACCATCGCCGGTGCGCTGTTCTGCCTGCACTTCACCCGCAGCCCGATGTTCAACTCGATGGGCGTCCCGCTCTTCGTCGGCATGCTGGTGATGGTGGCGGCCGCGCTGACGCTGGGACCGGCCGTCGTCACCGCCGCCAGTCACTTCAACCTGCTCGAGCCCAAACGTGCGTCCCGCGAGCAGTTCTGGCGGCGCATCGGCACCGCCGTCGTGCGCTGGCCCGGGCCGATCCTGGTCGCGACGACGTTCGTCTGCCTGATCGGATTGCTGGCGCTGCCCGGCTACCGCACCGACTACAACGACCGGCACTACCTGCCGCCGGACATCCCGGCCAGCGAGGGATTCGCCGCCGCCGAGCGTCACTTCCCGGAGTCGCGGCTGAGTCCCGAGCTGCTGATGCTCGAGAGCGACCACGACCTGCGGAACTCAGCGGACTTCCTGGTCATCGACCGCGTCGCCAAGGCCATATTCCACACGCCGGGCATCGGACGGGTACAAACCATCACCCGACCGCTGGGCACCCCGATCGAGCACAGCTCGATCCCGTTCCTGCTCGGCATGCAGGGCACCACGCAGACGCTCAACCAGTCCTACATGCAGGACCGCATGAAGGACATGCTGAAAATGGGCGCGGATATGCAGGTGTCCATCAACACCATGACCCAGATGTACGACCTGATGGGTGACATGAGCGCCGTCACCCACAGCATGGTCGGCAAGATGGACCTGACGCTGGCCGATGTCCAGACGCTGCGCAACCACATCGCCGACTTCGACGACTTCCTGCGCCCGGTCCGCAACTATCTGTACTGGGAACCGCACTGCTTCGACATTCCGATGTGCTGGTCGATCCGCTCGGTGTTCGACACCCTCGACGGCATCGACACGATGACCGACGACATCCAGCAACTGGTGCCCGAGCTGCACAAGCTCGATGCGCTGCTACCGACGTTGCGCGCGCTGATGCCGCCGATGATCGCCACGATGAAGTCGATGCAGACCATGCAGCTCACCATGGAGAGCACCCAGGCCGGCCAGCAGGACCAGATCGCGGCCATGCAGGAGAACCAGAGCGCGATGGGCAAGGCCTTCGACGAGGCCAAAAATGACGACTCGTTCTACCTGCCCCCGGAGGCGTTCGACAATCCCGACTTCAAGCGCGGTATGAAGATGTTCCTGTCGCCGGACGGTAAAGCGGTGCGGTTCATCATCTCTCACGAGGGTGATCCGATGTCTCCGGAAGGCCTCAGCCACGTCGACCCGATCAAGAACGCGGCATTCGAAGCGATCAAGGGCACCCCGCTCGAAGGCTCCAAGATCTACCTGGCGGGCACCGCGGCCAGCTACAAGGACATGCAGGACAGCGCCAACTACGACCTGCTGATCGCCGGTATCGCCGCGCTGTGCCTGATCTTCATCATCATGTTGCTCATCACCCGGGCGGTGGTCGCGGCCGCGGTCATCGTCGGGACCGTCCTGCTGTCGCTGGGCACGTCGTTCGGCCTGTCGGTGCTGATCTGGCAGGACCTGATCGGCCGTCCACTGCACTGGATGGTCCTGGTGATGTCGGTGATCATCCTGCTGGCGGTCGGTTCGGACTACAACCTGCTGCTGGTCGCCCGGCTCAAGGAAGAGGTGGGTGCCGGCATCAGCACCGGCATCATCCGCGCCATGGGCGGCAGCGGGTCGGTGGTCACCTCGGCCGGTCTGGTCTTCGCCGTCACCATGGCCGCGATGGCGTTCAGTGAGCTGACGATCCTGGCCCAGGTGGGCACGACGATCGGCATGGGTCTACTGGTCGACACACTGGTGATCCGTTCGTTCATGACACCGTCGATCGCCGCGCTGCTTGGCCGCTGGTTCTGGTGGCCGCAGCGGGTGCGCAAACGTCCGGCACCCAGCCCGTGGCCGTCGCCCCGGTCGGAGAACACCCAGTCGATCGCTGCTGAATCCCCGTCATAGCCAACCGATTTCGGCCGGCGGACTAGCGCATCGCGTTGTGGGCGCCGTCGATGCAGCCGCGTTCGTAGCTCCCCGGGTGCTGCGCCCCCTTGCCGTGGCAGTAGGCGGCGATGGACTCCTCGTGCGCCTGGTATCCGCCGGCATCGATCCAGTGCTGACCGTCGGTGTAACCGGCCCAGTACGAGGCGTCCTTGCGATCGGACACCAGCATGAAGACCACACCGAGGATTGCGAAGACGGCGATCACGAGCACCGTCTTGACCCACCGCCTGGCCAGCAGCGGGCGCAACGAGTGCGGTACCCAGCGCGGCGTCGGCCGATCCACACCGCAGATTGTCGCACCCGCAAGCCGGAATCTCGCCAGTAGTCTCGCGGTGTGCTGCATCTGCGGGTGATCGCTCCGGCCGAGCTTCGGGATCAGGTCGTCGGGGTGCTGGGCCGGCACGCCGGGGTGACACACCTGGTGGTGCATCGCGACGCCGCCCTGGAACCGCGCGGCGACGAGATCACGGCCGACATCGCCCGGGAGAGCGCAAACGACGTCATCGACGACCTCAAGGCACTCGACCTGCGCCGGCGCGGGGCCATCACCCTCGACGTCGTCGACACGGTGGTGTCGAATGCCGCCTACCGTGCCGAGAAGCTCGCCGAGGGAGACCCCGGCGACGCCATCGTGTGGGAGGAGCTGTCCGCCCGCACCCGCGAAGAATCGACGCTCAACGTCACCTTCCTGATGTTCCTGTGCCTGGCCTGCATGATCGCCGCGGTCGGGGTGGTGACCAACTCGCCCGTGACCGTCGTCGGCGCGATGGTGGTCGGTCCCGAATTCGGCCCGCTGGCAGCGCTGGCGGTGGCCCTGGTGCGCCGACGCATGGATCTGGCCCGCCGCGCCTCGATCGCCCTGCTGGTCGGTTTCCCGGTCGCGATGGCGGCCACGGCGGCGTTCGTCCTCGGTGGTGAGGCCCTCGGCTGGATCCAGCTGGGCAGCACCCGCCAGCTCACCGAGGTGGACTTCATCTTCCAGGTGGGCCCGCTGTCGTTCGTCGTGGCGTTACTCGCCGGGGCCGCCGGAATGCTCTCTCTGGTGTCGGCGAAATCGGCCGCTCTGGTCGGGGTGTTCATCTCGGTGACCACGGTTCCGGCGGCCGGCTTCGCCGTCGTCGCGGCGTCGGTGGGGGAATGGGACGTCGCCGTGGAATCCGCCGCGCAACTGGGTCTCAACCTGATCGGCATCACCGTGGCCGGAGTGGTGGTGCTGTCGGTGCGGCGGCGTCACGAGACTCGCCATCATGAGTTGGGCTAAGGTCTGACCTCTGTGGGGTGGATGACGGACATCGCGAGAATCAAAGAACACGTTTCGCCTCGCGGCGTCGTGATGACGATCCTGACGGTTGTGGTCGCCGGTCTGGCGATCGCGACCCTGCAATACCAGCCCACCCCGCCCGAGGACCGGTCGATCTACCCCGAGTCCACCTCTACCCCCGCCCCCGTTCCGGCGAACGGGGGCTGGCTCCAGCCGGGCGAGGCGCCGCTCGCCCCGGCTCCGGCACCGCTCGCCCCGGCTCCCGCACCGCTCGCCCCGGCTCCCGCGCCGCCACCGCCACCGCCGGTGGCGCCGACTACCCCCGCCGCGCCGCCAGTGGCCACCCAGACCTACGTTCCGGCTCAGACTTACGTGCCGACCCAAACCTACGTCCCCACGCCGTCGAGCACGACACCCACATCCAGCGCGCCACCCACCTCCTCCTCGCCGCCGACATACCGGATGCGGGTCAACCCCACTGAGCTTCCCAACGGTGGACGGCGGTTCGGAACGGTCCAGCAGTAGGGGATCGCTGGCAGCGGGCGGCACGAAAATCCGGGCCCGTTCGCGACCCGCCGTGGCCGTGCGGTCTGCACGTCCCATTGCCATGTGGTGGGATTGCGGCCTATGGGAATCAAAGTGGCGCTGGAGCACCGCACCAGCTACACCTTCGACCGGCTGGTCGAGGTGCACCCGCATGTCGTCCGGCTGCGTCCGGCGCCGCACTCCCGCACCCCCATCGAGGCGTACTCGCTGGAGGTCGAACCCGCCGACCACTTCGTCAACTGGCAACAGGACGCATTCGGCAACTTCCTGGCCCGGCTGGTGTTCCCCAGCCGCACCCGCCAGCTGACCATCAAGGTCGGCCTGATCGCCGACCTCAAGGTGATCAACCCGTTCGACTTTTTCATCGAGGACTACGCCGAGACGTTCCCGTTCGTCTATCCCAAGGCGCTCAAGGACGATCTGGAGCCCTATCTGCGCCCGGTCGACGAGGCCGAGGAGGGCTCGGGACCCGGTGAGCTGGTCGGGTCGTGGGTCCGCGATTTCGTGGTCGCACCAGGCACCCGGACCATCGACTTCCTGGTCGCCCTCAACCGGGCGGTCAACGGAGACGTCGGGTACAGCGTGCGCATGGAGCCCGGTGTTCAGACCCCGGACTTCACCCTGCAGAGCGGCATCGGCTCGTGCCGCGACTCAGCGTGGCTGCTGGTCGCCCTGCTGCGCGAGCTGGGCCTGGCCGCCCGCTTTGTCTCGGGCTATCTGGTACAGCTGGCCTCCGACGTCCAAGCGCTCGACGGCCCGTCCGGTCCGGCTGCCGATTTCACCGACCTGCACGCCTGGACCGAGGTGTACGTGCCCGGGGCCGGCTGGATCGGCCTGGACCCGACGTCGGGTTTGTTCGCGGGCGAGGGCCACATCCCGCTGGCGGCCACCCCGCACCCGTCCTCGGCTGCGCCGATCACCGGCGCCACCGGGCTGGCTGAGACCACCCTGGAGTTCTCCAACACCGTCACCCGCGTGCACGAGGACCCACGGGTCACGCTGCCCTACGACGGCACCGCGTGGGCCGCCATCAACGAACTGGGTGCACGCGTCGACCGGCGCCTGGCCGATGCCGACGTGCGGTTGACCATGGGCGGCGAGCCGACCTTCGTCTCGGTGGACAACCAGGTCGACGAGGAATGGATCACCGCTGCCGACGGACCGCACAAACGCGAACGAGCCTCGGCGCTGGCCGCCCGACTCAAGGCGGTGTGGGCCCCGGGCGGCCTGGTGCAGCGCAGCCAGGGTAAGTGGTATCCGGGAGAACCGTTGCCGCGCTGGCAGATCGGGCTCTACTGGCGTCGCGACGGGCAGCCACTTTGGCAGGATGCCGCGTTGCTGGCCGATCCGTGGAGTGACGAACGCCACGACGTCGATCCCGAGGCCGCCCAACAACTTCTCGCGGTTCTCGCCGACGGCCTCGGGCTGCCCGCCACCCAGGTACGCCCGGCCTACGAGGACCCGCTGAGCCGGCTGGCCAGCGCTGTGCGCATGCCCGAAGGTGACCCCGTGGGGCCCGACGAAGACCTGCAAGCCGACAGTCCCACCGCCCGCTCCGCCCTGCTGGCCCGGCTGGACGAATCCGTCGTCGAACCGGCGGCCTACGTGCTGCCCGTACACCGCCGCGACGACGACACCGGCTGGGCCAGTGCGGACTGGCAGCTGCGCCGGGGCCGCGTCGTGCTGCTTGAGGGAGATTCGCCGGCCGGATTGCGACTGCCGTTGAACGCGGTCAGCTGGCAGGCCCCGCGCCCGTCGTTCCACGCCGACCCCCTGTTCAGCGGATCAGCCCCGCTGCCGGTCGGCTCCGACGGCGCCGACGCTGTTTTGGAGGACCCAGATGCGGCCCCCACGACCGCCATGGTCGCCGAGGTGCGCGACGGGGTGCTCTACCTGTTCATGCCTCCTACCGAGGCGCTGGAACACTTCGTGGACCTCGTCGCCCGGGTGGAGGCGGCGGCAGCGAAGGTGGGTTGCGCCCTGGTCGTCGAGGGCTACGGCCCACCGTCGGACGCCCGGCTGGAATCCATGTCGATCACCCCCGACCCGGGCGTCATCGAAGTCAACGTCGCCCCCAGCGCCAGCTTCGCCGAGCAGCGCGAGCAGCTGCAGGCCCTGTACGAGGAAGCCCGGCTGGCTCGTCTCTCCACAGAGCAATTCGACGTCGACGGCACCCACGGCGGCACCGGCGGCGGCAACCACATCACCCTGGGCGGACGCACCCCGGCCGACTCTCCGCTGTTGCGCCGGCCGGACCTGCTGGTCTCCCTGCTGACGTACTGGCAGCGGCACCCCGCGCTGTCCTACTTGTTCGCCGGTCGGTTCATCGGCACCACTTCGCAGGCGCCGCGCGTCGACGAGGGTCGCTCCGAGGCGCTGTATGAGCTGGAGATCGCGTTCTCCGAGATCGCCCGCCTGACGCGCTCCGGAACCCCCCAGCCCTGGGTAGCCGACCGGGCGCTGCGCCACCTGCTCACCGACATCACCGGCAACACCCACCGCGCGGAGTTCTGCATCGACAAGCTCTACAGCCCTGACAGCCCGCGCGGCAGGCTGGGCCTGCTGGAACTGCGCGGCTTCGAGATGCCGCCGCACTTCCAGATGGCCATGGTGCAGTCGCTGCTGGTGCGATCACTGGTCGCCTGGTTCTGGGACGAGCCGTTGCGGGCTCCTCTGATCCGGCACGGACTCAACCTGCACGGCCGATACCTGTTGCCGCACTTCATCATCCATGACATCGCCGATGTGTGCGCCGACCTTCGCGCACACGACATCAATTTCGACACCAGCTGGCTGGATCCGTTCACCGAGTTCCGTTTTCCGCGCATCGGCACCGCGGTGTTCGACCACGTCGAGATCGAGTTGCGCGGCGCCATCGAACCGTGGAACACCCTCGGCGAGGAGTCCACCGGCACCGGCACCGCCCGCTACGTCGACTCCTCGGTCGAGCGCATCCAGGTCCGCACCATCGGGGCCGACCGCCAGCGCCACGTCGTGACCTGCAACGGCTACCCGATCCCGCTGCTGGCCACCGACAATCCGGACATCCAGGTCGGTGGCGTGCGCTACCGCGCCTGGCAGCCGCCCAGCGCCCTGCACCCCACGATCACCGTGGACGGTCCGCTGCGGTTCGAGCTGATCGACATCGCGACCGGCACTTCACGCGGCGGCTGCACGTACCACGTCTCCCACCCTGGTGGCCGGGCCTACGACAGCCCGCCGGTCAACGCCGTGGAGGCCGAGTCACGGCGCGGCAGACGCTTCGAAGCCACCGGTTTCACCCCCGGCAAGGTCGATATCGCCGATATCCGGGAGAAGCAGGCCCGGCAGTCCATCGATGTCGGCGCGCCGGGAATCCTGGACATGCGCCGGGTGCGTACCGTGCTGCAGAACTGATGGGACGCCGACCCGAAATTGGTCGGGGCGGGGCGTTCTCGTAGGTTGGCAGAAGTACTTCAGTCAGGAGGTGTGGCCGTTGTCGCTGTCGGCCGCCGGTTCTGACCTCAGCCGGCACATCCACGACCCTGATCGCCTGCTCGCCGGATATCGGGCCGCCCGGGCCCAGGAGGTGCTGTTCGACCTTCGTGGTGCGGCACCTGGTGCGGGAGCGTTCGGTGCCTTCGGGGGCACCGGGTACGACGAATTCGTCGACGCCACCGGCGTCATCCGGGCGTCCTGGCAGGAACTCGCCGATTTCATCGGCGAACGTGGCCGGGCCGGGCTGGAACGGCTGCGCGGTGTCGTACGCGGGCTGGTCGACAACGATGGCATCACCTACATCGAGATCGACCGCCACGGTGAGGTCGTCACCAACGGTCAGGGCATCGCGCTGCCCGGCCCGTGGCATCTCGACGGGATACCGCTGGTGGTGTCCGCCGCCGACTGGGAGACGCTGGAAGCCGGTGTGCTGCAACGTTCCCGGCTGCTCGACGCGGTGCTCAACGACCTGTATGGGGCGCGCCGGGCGATCACCACGGGGATCCTGCCGCCGGAGTTGCTATTCGGCCACCCCGGCTATATCCGCGCCGCCCGCGGCATCCAGAACCCCGGACGCCACCAGCTGTTCATGCTGGGCTGCGACGTCAGCCGGGCCGCCGACGGCCGGTTCCTGGTGAACGCCGACTGGACGCAGGCACCCTCCGGGGCCGGTTATGCCCTGGCCGACCGCCGGGTCGTCGCCCACGCGGTTCCCGACGTCTACGAGCGCATCGGTCCCCGCCCGGCCTCGCCGTTCGCCCAGGCTCTGCGGTTGGCGTTGATCGAGGCGGCCCCGGAGGCCGCCGAGGACCCGGTGGTCGTGGTGCTCAGCCCCGGTATCCACAGCGAGACAGCCTTCGACCAGGCTTACCTGGCGTCGGTGCTGGGATTCCCGCTCGTGGAGAGCGCCGACCTGGTGGTGCGCGAGGGCAAGTTGTGGATGCGTTCGCTGGGTACCCTCAAGCGGGTCGACGTGGTGCTGCGCCGGGTCGACGCCGATTACGCCGACCCACTGGACCTGCGGCCGGATTCCCGGCTCGGGGTCGTCGGCTTGGTCGAGGTGCAACGCCGCGGCGCGGTGACCGTGGTCAACACACTCGGTGCGGGTATCTTGGAAAGCCCTGGGCTGCAACGCTTCCTGCCTCAGCTGGCCGAGCGGCTGCTGGGGGAGAAGCCGCTGCTGGAGACGCCGCAGTGGTACTGGGGCGGATTCGATCGTGAACGTGCGCATCTGCTGGCCCGGTTGAGCGCTCTGGTGATCAAGTCGACGGTCAGCGACGAGACGATCGTCGGTCCGGCACTGTCGGCCGCGCAGCGCGACGAGCTGGCCGCCCGGATCGAGGCTCAGCCTTGGCAGTGGACCGGCCAGGAGTTGCCCCAGTTCTCGTCGGCGCCCACCGACCACTATCCGGGTGGGCTGGCGGCGGCCAGCGTGGGCATGCGGCTGTTCACCGTGTCCCAGCGCGGCGGGTACGCCCCGATGATCGGCGGGCTCGGCTACGTGCTGGCTCCGGGGAACGCCGCGTACAAGCTGAAAAGCATTGCTGCTAAGGATATTTGGGTCAGGCCGCCGTCGCGGGTTCAGGCCGAGACGCTGACCGTCCCGTCGGTGGAGCTGCCCAGTGGAACGCGGTTCATCAGCTCCCCGCGCGTGCTGTCGGACCTGTTCTGGATGGGCCGCTACGCCGAGCGCGCCGAGAACCTTGCACGGCTGCTGATCGTGACCCGGGAGCGCTACCACGAATACCGGTATCGCCAGGACATGGAAGGCAGCGAATGCGTGCCGGTTCTGCTCGCCGCCGTGGGGGCCCTGACCGGCAACGACACCAGCGCGGGCGGCTCGTATGCCGAGGCGGTGGCCGCCGCCCAGCGCACGCTGTGGTCGCTGACCGTCGACCGGCAGAGCGCCGGATCGCTGGCCCAGTCGATCGAACGGCTCGGCCTGGCGGCCAGGTCGGTGCGCGACCAGATGTCCAACGACACCTGGATGGTGCTCGGCGCGGTCGAACGTGCCCTGGCCGACCAGGCCGACGCGCCGCCGAGCGCACCCCGCGGTTCGCGGGTCGCAGACGACACCCATCTGGCCGCCGCCCAGCAGCAGACGCTGGCCGGGATGCTGGCGCTGTCGGGGGTGGCCGCGGAGTCGATGGTGCACGACGCGGGCTGGACCATGATGGACATCGGCAAGCGGATCGAACGCGGGCTCGCACTGACGGCGTTGCTGCGCGCGACGCTGACCGCCGAGCGCAGTCCCGGCGCCGAGCAGACCATCACCGAGTCCGCCCTGGTGGTCTGCGAATCCGCGGTGATCTATCGCAGGCGCAACCTCGGCAAGGTCAGCGTGGCTGCCGTCGCCGAACTCGTCCTGTTCGACGGGGAGAATCCGCGATCGCTGGTCTACCAACTGGAGCGGCTGCGAACCAACCTGCGCGCCCTGCCGGGCGCATCGGGGTCCTCGCGTCCGGATCGGCTGGTCGACGAGATCAGCACCCGCCTGCGTCGTCTCGATCCGGCGGACCTGGAGCAGGCCGACGACGAGGGCCGCCGGGTGGACCTCGACGGCCTGCTGGGCGGGATGCACACCGCACTGCGGGACCTCTCCGAGGTAATAACCCAGACCCAGCTGTCGCTGCCCGGCGACATGCAACCGCTATGGGGGCCCGACCAGCGGCGGGTGGTGCCGTGAACGAACCGTCGAGCAACGCCGGCGATCGGCCGGCGACCCGCGCCTACCGAGTCACCCACCGCACCGAGTACCGCTACTCCGATGTGGTGACCAGTTCCTACGGCCGCGGCCACCTGACTCCCCGGGACACCGATTACCAGCGCTGCCTGAGCCACGAACTGCAGATCGACCCGGAACCGGCCGACCGGTCCACCAGCCGCGACGTCTACGGCAACATCAGCTCCTACTTCCACGTCACCCAGCGTCATCGTGCACTGACCGTGACCAGCAGTTCGGTCGTGGAGGTGGAGCCCCCGACCGCCGAGCTCTACGGTGCCGGCCCAGCTGCGGCGCCCTGGGAGGCCTCCCGGCCCATCGGTCGTGACGGCGTGCTGGCCAGCGAGTTCACCCTGGATCTGCGGCCGCCGGAAATAACCGACGCCGTCCGCGACTACGCCGCGCCCAGTTTCGCGCCGGGCCGCCCGCTGGTCGAGGTGTTGCGCGACCTCAACGCACGGATCTTTTCCGACTTCACCTACCGTTCGGGGTCGACCACCGTCTCGACACAGGTGAACCAGGTTTTGGCCGCGCGAGAAGGGGTATGCCAGGACTTCGCCCGGCTGGCTATCGCCTGCCTGCGTGCCAACGGATTGGCGGCGAGCTACGTGTCGGGATACCTTGCCACCGACCCGCCGCCGGGAAAGGAACGAATGTTCGGCGTCGATGCGACCCATGCCTGGGCCGCCGTCTGGACTCCCCACGATCAATGGCTCGGACTGGATCCCACCAACGATCAACTGGTCGACGAGCGGTACATCGTCGTCGGCTGGGGCCGCGACTATGCCGATGTCCCACCGCTGCGTGGAATCATCTACACCGATTCGGAGCGCAGCGTGATCGACGTCTCGGTCGACGTGGCTCCGGTCCCTCCAGTCACGGGCGGTGTGTATGCGTGATTTCATCTGCCCGAACTGTGGGCAACATCTGGCGTTCGAGAACTCGGTATGTCTGTCGTGTCGCAGCTCGGTCGGATTCTCCTTGGACGACATGGCTTTTCTGGTCATCGCCTCCGGCGAGGGGAGCGAACACGGTGGTGCAGTCGACGCTGCCGAATATCAGCTGTGCGCGAACCTGCATCTGGCCGAATGTAATTGGCTGGTGAAGGTGCAGCCGGTCCGGCAACTGTGCGCATCGTGCCGGCTGACCCGCACCAGACCCAACGATTCAGATCCCACTGCGCTGGCGGCGTTCGCGCTGGCCGAGCAGGCGAAGCGGCGCCTGATCGCCGAACTGCATGAACTCAAGCTGCCGATCATCGGCCGTGACGAGGACCCCGAGTACGGGCTCGCCTTCGACCTGCTGTCGAGTGCCAACGAGAAGGTGTTCACCGGCCACGACAACGGCGTGGTCACCCTGGATCTCGCCGAGGGCGACGATGTGCACCGCGAGCAGCTCCGCACCTCGATGGACGAGCCGTATCGCACCTTGCTGGGCCACTTCCGGCATGAGATCGGCCACTACTACTTCTACCGGCTGGTGGGCACCTCCCCGGGGTTCCTCGAGCGGTTCAACGAGCTGTTCGGCGACCCTGACGCCGACTATCAGGCGGCGCTGGACCGGCACTACAGCCAGGGACCCCCTGCCGGCTGGGAGAAGAATTACGTCTCGTCCTACGCCACCATGCATCCCGCCGAGGACTGGGCCGAGACATTCGCGCATTACCTGCACATCCGCGACACCCTGGACACCGCAGCGGCGTTCGGCATCGCGCCGGCCAACGCCACCTACGAGCGACGGGTGTTGGGCCCCAGCGGGTTCGACAACACCCTGGAGATGTGGCTGCCGCTGGCCTGGTCGCTGAACATGGTGAACCGGTCGATGGGCAAGGACGACCTCTACCCGTTCGTGCTGCCGGTGCCGGTGCTGGAGAAGATGCGGTTCATCCACACCGTGATCGACGAGGTGGCGTCGGCCCCGGCACAGACCGCGGGCGCGCTCAGCGTCCAGCAGCAGGGCTGAGCCGCAGCAGGCTCTCCGCGGTCGCCGAGCGTCTACGACTGCGGGCGCGCGCCGAGCACATCGCGGAACAGCGCTTGCCGGAGCGACAGCTCACGTGGGTCGCTGACCAGGTGGAAGCCCAGCCGGTTCATCACGTATCCGAAGCCGACACCGGTGTCGGGGTCGGCGAAGCCAAACGACCCGCCGAACCCCGGTGTGCCGAAAGCTGTGTCGGACGATCCGAATCTCCCGATCGGCACCGGCTTGACGAAGCCGAGCGAGTACGCCAACTTCACGTTCAGCACCCTGTCTCGGGTGCCGCGGGCGGGCGGCGTGCCTGGCCCGCTCAGCTCGTCGAGCACGGCTGCCGTCAGCCCCAGCTCCGTCCCGCCGGCGGCCGCGGCGCCGTAGAGCCGGGCGACCGACCGCGCGGTGCCGATTCCGTTGCTCGACGGCATTTCGACAGCCCGGACCGGATCGGTGTTGTAGTCGCCGGCCCAGGCATCGACGTCGCGGGGCAGTGCGGTGCTACGTGCGGCCAGTCCGAAGGGGTTGAGCGAGACCGTGCCGGGTACCGGGCCGCCACGCGGGTGCCTGCCGGGCCAGTATCGGTGCAAGCCGGGTCGGGTCGGCAATGTCGGCCAGAGCCGGCGCGGGGGTGAGAGCACACAGGCCCGCCTGGTGACCCAGCAGCTGGCGGACGGTCACCGCGCCCTTGCCGGCCTGGGCGAACTCTGGCCAGTAGTCGGCGACCTTGGCGTCGTAGGCCAGCATCCCGCGGGACACCGCGACGGCGAAGGCCAGGGCGGTGACACCCTTCGTCGTGGAGAACATGTTCACCATCGTGTCGGCCTGCCACGGCGCCGCAGTGTGGCCGTTTCGGTAGCCACCCCACAGGTCGACGACCTTGACCCCGTCGCGGTAGGCGGCCACCGCGGCGCCGATCTCCTTGCCGGAGGCCAGATTTGCCCGGAAGGCGTCGGCCACCTTCCCGTAACCCTCCGCGACGTCGCCGCCCATCGTCTCAGGCGGTACGGCGACCTTGAGAACCATCGAGTGCCTCCTGCGTTGCCAGGCCACGAGCGTAGGGGTGGGCGGAGGCGACGGTGGCGAGTTCGGCGATCACAGTTGGGCTGCGGACACGCGACGCGCCGGAGTTGCCTCGGCCGTCAGCACACGAGCGCTCCCTAGGATCGCCAGGTGGCTGATCGCTATGGGACCGACATTCTGGCCGACAATCCGCACCGCGCAGGCCGGGTCCGCTCGACCGAACACCCCGTCGAACTGGGGATGGTGGTCGAGGACCCGCAATCGGGCTTCGTCGGCGCGGTCGTCGGCGTCGAGGGCGGACGCGTCGAACTCGAGGACCGTCGCGGCAAGCGCCGGGTGTTCCCGCTGGGACCCGGCTTCCTGTTGGAGGGCAAGCCGGTGATTCTGACCGGGCTGCGCCGGTCCGCGCCCGCGGGCGCGCAGCGCACCAAGTCGGGATCGGTGAAGGTCGCCGATGCCCGGGCCAAGGTCGCGCTGGCTAGCCGCATCTACGTCGAAGGCCGCCACGACGCCGAACTCGTCGAACAGGTGTGGGGTGAGGACCTGCGGGTCGAGGGCGTCGTCGTGGAATACCTCGGCGGCGTCGACGACCTGGCCGACATCGTCGCGGAGTTCCGGCCCGGTCCCGGCCGGCGCCTCGGCGTCCTGGTCGACCACCTGGTTGCGGGATCCAAGGAGGCGCGCATCGCCGACGCGGTGCGGCGCGGCCCGGGCGGGGGGCACACCCTCGTCGTCGGCCACCCGTATGTCGACATCTGGCAGGCCGTCAAACCCGAGCGGGTCGGGCTACGGGCGTGGCCGTCGATACCGCGGGACGTGGAATGGAAGCACGGAATCTGCGCGGCGCTGAAGTGGCCGCACAACGACCAGGCCGACATCGCCCGGGCCTGGCAGCGCATCCGTTCCTCGGTGCGGGACTGGACTGATCTGGATCCGGCGTTGATCGGCCGCGTCGAGGAACTCATCGACTTCGTGACGCAGCCCGCTTGAGTCCGCCCACGGCCCGTGTGACGTATGTCGCAGGAAACAATCGACCGCTCTCGGTGTACAGTCGTTCACTATACGAAACTTTCCGCCGACCGCAGTCTGGTCAGCCGAGGCAGACCGACGCGGTACGACTTGATCCGGAGCCTGCATCGTCATGACCTTCTCCCTTGAACTGCCCGACGAAGTTGTCCACGTCCGTGACTGGGTGCACCAGTTCGCCGCCGATGTGGTCCGTCCTGCGGCCGCCGAATGGGACGAGCGCGAGGAGACCCCCTGGCCGCTGATCCAGGAGGCGGCCAAGGTCGGTCTCTACACCCCTGAGCTGTTTGCCGAAATGTCCGTCGAACCCTCCGGGCTCGGGATGCTCACCGTTTTCGAGGAACTGTTCTGGGGCGACGCCGGCATCGCGCTGTCGATCCTGGGCACCGGACTGGCCGCGGCGGCGCTGGCCGCCAACGGCACCCCCGAGCAGCTGGGGCACTGGCTGCCCGAGATGTTCGGCACCCCCGGGGACCCGCACCTGGCCGCGTTCTGCTCCTCGGAACCGGGCGCCGGATCCGACGTCGGCGCCGTGCGCACCCGAGCTCGCTACGACCAGGCCGCCGACGAGTGGGTGCTGGACGGCACCAAGACCTGGGCGACCAACGGCGGCATCGCCAACGTCCACATCGTCGTCGCCTCGGTGTATCCGGAACTGGGCACCCGCGGCCAGGCCACGTTCATCATTCCGCCGAACACGCCGGGCTTCTCGCAGGGACAGAAGTTCAAGAAGCACGGCATCCGTGCCTCGCACACCGCCGAGGTGGTGCTCGACAACGTTCGGCTGCCTGGCAACCTGATCCTGGGCGGCATGGACAAGTTCGAGCAGCGCATCGCCCGAGCTCGAGAAGGCCAGCGAACCTCGGGCCAGGCCGCGATGGCGACCTTCGAACGTACCCGGCCCGCCGTGGGCGCGATGGCGCTCGGTGTGGCCCGCGCCGCCTACGAGTACGCCCTCGAATATGCCTGCCAGCGTGAACAATTCGGCCGGCCGATCGGCGATTTTCAGGGCACCGGGTTCAAGTTGGCCGACATGAAGAGCCGCATCGACGCGTCCCGGCTGCTGATCTGGCGGGCCGGCTGGATGATGCGCAACGACAAGCCGTTCGCCTCGGCCGAAGGGTCGATGGCCAAGCTGTTCGCCAGTGAGACCGCGGTATACGTCACCGACGAGGCGATCCAGATCCTCGGCGGCAACGGCTACACCCGCGACTATCCCGTGGAGCGGATGCACCGCGACGCCAAGATCTTCACGATCTTCGAGGGCACCAGCGAGATTCAGCGGCTGGTGATCGCCCGCGCGCTCACCGGTCTGCCACTGCGGTAGGTCACGGCCCGAGGTCCGGCGCCCACGCCACCCCGTTGATGTGGCTGCCGCCGTCGACGAACAGCGTGTTGCCGGTCAGATAGCGCGAACCCTCCGAGGCCAGGAACACCGCCACCGGGGCGATGTCGTCGTACGGGTCGCCCATCCGGCCCATCGGGTTGGCGGCATCGGCGACGGCGGCTATCTCGGGATGTTGCGCCGTAACAGCCAGGAATGCTTGGCTTTTGGCGGCCGGACAGATGGCGTTGACGGTCACCCCGGTCGGTGCCCACTCCCGAGCGGCGGTGCGGGTCAGGGTGCGAAGCGCCTCCTTGGCGGCGTTGTACTCCAGCGAACCGATGTGGGCGTTGACGCCGTTGAGGCTGCACATGTTGATCACCCGGCCCCAGCCGCGCTCTTTCATGTGTCCGTAGGTGGCTCGCATCGCCCAGAACGGTCCGTAGTAGCCAACCGCCATGCCGTGGGCGAGCTGCTCGTCGGTCTTGTGCTCTGCCCGCCCGACTCCGCCGCCGCCCCACGCGTTGTTCACCAGGATGTCGACCGATCCGTACTTGGAAATCGTTGCGGTGACGGAGTTCTCGACCTGATCGCGCTGCGAGACGTCGGTCGCGACGAACAGCCCGCCGATCTCCTCGGCCACTGCCGATCCGCTCGCTGCGTCGAACTCGGCGACCACCACCCGGGCGCCCTCATGCGCAAACCGGCGGGCGATGCCCGCACCGATCCCGGCACCGGCACCGGTGACCAGCGCGACCCTGCCCGTCAGTGCCCCGCTCACCGGGCACCCCCGACGATGGCGGCGGCGACCAGACTTGCGGCCGAACCGCTGCCGTCGATCTGTCGGGCGGTGCGGCTGGTGATCTGCCAGCCGGTGTCGGCCCGGCGCAGCCGGATCAGGTGCACGCCGGCACGGGCGACCTGATAGCCGGGGGAGTCGCGCCGGCGCACCAGCAGTGCGGATTGGCAGACGGCGACCGCCTCGTCGCCGTCCACGGTGACCACGGGTGGGCCGAAGAAGTGACAGCAGCCCCGCTCGATCAATCCTTGGTGTTCGGGGGAGTGCACCATGGCCGCGACGTCTGCACGGCTGGTCATCGTCCAGTCGCCGGTGTCGTAGTTGCCGTCGACGGCCCACAGCGCGGCGACGGCCTCGGCGTCACCGGAATCCACCAGCGGACCGTAGGAGCCGATCAGCCGGGCGATGTCGCGTTCGTCTTCGATGACTTTGAGGCGTCTCTCCAAGTCCGTCAGGGTGTCGCTCATGATGCGTTCCTCTCAGAGCGGGTCGGCCAGCTCCCGTAGTGCGGCCAGTTGCTCGCAGTAGTGGCCCGATGCCGTAGCGGACACCGAACAGGTGGCGATGGTGGCACCGACATCGCGTAAGGTGTTGAGTCGCTTGCGAGTTCGTTCCGGATCGGCCATCGGGTCCAGGGCGTGCCCGGTGGGCAGGGCCACCTCGAAATCCGGCGGGAGGTCGACCTCGGTGAGCATGTCGGCGATGTCGGGGGCGCTCAGGCCGAAGGGCATCCAGCCATCGGCCAGCCGGGCGGCGCGGCGCAGTGAGCGCAAGGTGCGGCCGCCGACCCAAATGGGCACCCGAGGCTGGACCGCGCAGGGTTGCACGGCGAACCCCTCGAATCGGTAGTGGCTGCCGTGATAGGCCGGCCTGGGGGTCGACAGTGAGGCGCGCAGCGCGTTGATGGCGTCGTCGGCGCGCTCGCCGCGGTCGACGAATGGAGCGCCGAGCAGATCGAACTCCTCGGCGAGCGACCCGACGCCGACACCGAGCACCAGGCGTCCGCCGCTGAGCAGGTCCAGCGTGCCGAACCGCTTGGCGATCTCCAGCGGGTGGTGGTAGCCGAGCACGATCACCGACGTCGTCAACCGGATCCGCTCGGTGTGAGCGGCGAGGAAGCCGAACGTCGACAGCGGATCCCAGTACGTCAGCCCGCGTTGCGCGCCGTCATCGATGGGCACGGCGACGTGCTCAGCACACGTCAGGTGATCGAAGCCCAGCTCATCGGCGGTGTGTGCGATCTGCGCCAGATCGGCGACCGTCGCACACGCTTCCCACGCGGCGGACACCCCGGGCAACTGCATCACCACCGGCGTCGACAGTCCGATCCGCACAGTGCTGTTCTATCGGCCGCCACACCGGCCGAATGCTTGCGTCCCGGTGATCGGGACCGCTACGGTGCGGGTAGAACCAATTCTCGTCAGGTGGACAGGAGTGCCCATGACCGCGGCGCTGAGCGATACCGCTCCCGCGTCGATGCTCGACCGGTTTACGGCGATCATCGACGCTTTCGACGATGCCTCGGCGGGCTTGACGCTGGACCAGATCGCCGCGCGGGCGCAACTGCCCCGCTCGACCACCCACCGCATCCTCGACCAATTGGTGCGCCTGCAATGGCTGACCCACAGCGGCCGGGGCTACCGACTCGGCGCCCGGACATCGGCCTGGGGAGCGGGAGAGGCCGCCGACGCCCGGCTGCGCTCGGTCGCCGCGCCGGTCCTGCACGACATGCAGCTGCGCACCGGCGCGGTGGTGCATCTCGGTCTGCTCGACCGCGGCGAGATCGTCCACCTCGACAAGCTCGGTGGACCGTCGGCCCGTCAGGTGCCAACCTCGGTGGGCTCGCGCTGTCCCGCCTATCGAGTTGCGCTGGGTGTCGCTGCGCTGGCCGGCCTTTCGCCCGAAGACGTCGTCGCCGAACTCGGCCACGTGCAGGACTGGGAGCCTGATGCCGCGTGGTGGGGGGAGTTGCACAATGTGCGCCGCCGGGTGGTGGTCCGGCAAGGCGATTACGCGACTCCAATGGTGTCGGTCGCAGCGACGATCGGTTCGCGCGCCGCGATCGGAATCGTGACCTCCGATCGAGTGCTCGCCCAGCGCTGCCAGCCTCTGGTAGCCGGGGCGGCCGCCCGGATCGCCCGCGCACTGGCGGGAGCGTCGAACTAGGCGGCTTCGCCGCCGCCGTCGTCGGGTGGCGAGGCGCCGCCGAGTAGTCGTTCGGGGTGGTGGTAGGTGTTGGTGCCGCCGTGCAGCATGGGAAGACCCGGTGGTGGGATCCATGCGGTGGTGCCGTCGGGTTGTTTGCGGGTGGTCCAGCCGCCGGTGTCGACGAGTTGGTTGTCGGGCCCGCAGGCCAGGGTGAGGTCGTCGATGTTGGTGTTGCCGCCGTGTTTCCAGTCTTGGGCGGCGTGGTGAACCTCGCTGTGATAGCCCGGCGCGGGGCAGCCGGGCCGGGTGCAGCCCCGATCTTTGGCGTGCAGGATGATGCGTTGGTCGGCCGAGGCGATGCGTTTGGTGCGGCCCAGCCACAACGCCCGCCCAGTGATTCCGTCGAACAACGCCAGGTAGTGATAGGCGTGGGCGGACAGGCGGATCAGGTCGGGGATCGGGATCAATGTCCCGGCGGCGGTGACGGCGTGACCGGTCTTCGCGTGGAGGTCGTGCAGGGTGGCCGAGACGATGACGGTGACCGGTAGGCCGTTGTGTTGGCCGAACTTCGGATCCCCCAATGCTCCGCGTAGCAGGGCGGTGAGGGCGTCGTGTTGGCGTTGGGCATACCCCCGCGTGTCTGTGGCCGCGACCTCCTGCGACGGTGCCACGGTCGGGGATTCGTCGGCGGGGTTGCACATGCCGGGTGCGGCGTATTTGGCCATCCAGGCATCCACCGCGGCCCGTAGCTCGGGATCGGCGATCAGTTTCCCGACGCTCATCCCGTCGACACCTTGCCCGCCGCACCACACGAACCCGCGTTTGCGGGCCCGGTCCTCCTCAGAGAGCTTCCCGTCGGGGTTGAGCAGCAGCGACAGTTGGTGGGCGACCGTGGCCAACTGATCCGGCCGCAGACTCACCGCATGCTCGGCTAGCGAGCGTTCGGCCTTGTCCCGCTCCGCGGGCGGGACATGGTCGGGCAGGTCGCGGAAGAACTGCTGGATCACTCGCAGATGCTCGCCATCCAACTGCCCGTCATGCCAGGCCTGCGAGGTCTGCGGTAACAGCGGCGCCACCGGCTCCCCGGTCAAGGTCCGCCGGGGGGCCAGCTGCTCGGCATCACGGATCCGGCGTTTGGCCTCGCGCGGGCTGATCCGCAACACATCCGCCACCGCGATACTCACCGGCGGACACCCCTGGAACTGCTCCAGCGTGCCCACCCAGGACAAGGCGACCGCGGCCTGTCGTCGCCGTGCGGTCTCCAACCGCTCCAACACCGCAAACCGTTCCGGCGCCGCCAACGCCTCGACATCGACCGCGCCGATCTCCCCGAGGACGGTGTCGAGATCGTCCAACATCACACCGACCGAACGCATGTTCGAAACGGTACCCCGCGGCACCGACAAAACCGGGCGCCCCAACACATCTGGGGATCAACAACGAACTGGGGATAACCAGTCAGCGCGACCGAGAACTACGTCAGCCCCATCAATCTCTGCATCATCCGGTGCGCGCCGGCTACCACTTTGGCGCGGTCTGGATCGTTGCGGCGCGCCACATCCTCGGCGTTGCCGCCCGCGACGTGAACCGGACCGTGCCCCAGGTGGTCCAGCCCTTCCCGCGCGACATCCGCGGGGTCGGCGACCCGCATGCCGGGCACGTCGAAGTTGAGCCCCACCCGTTCCATGGCCGGTGTCCGCGTCACACCTAGAACCAGTTCGAGAACGTCGACTCCGTGATCGCGCAACTCCAGCCACAACCCCTCTGCGAAGATCCGGCCGAATGCCTTCACGCCGCCGTACACGGTGTGGCGCACCGAGCCCAGGTAGCCTGACATGGAACCGACCAAAAGGATGCCGCCCCGGCGCCGGTCGCGCATCAAGCGGCCATAGTGCTGCACCAGCGCCATCATCGTCGTGATGTTCAGATCGATCACTCGCTGGAAATCGACCAGCTCAGCGTCGAGAAATTCCGCACTGCACGTGTTGGCTCCGGCGTTGTAGACGAATAGCCCGACCTCCAGATCCGCGGTCTGCGACGTCACGGTAGCCACCGCGTCCGGATCGACGAGATCGATTGCGAGCGTGCGGACCTCGACGCCGAGGCGCCGGCAGTCCGCGGCCGCGGCGGCCAGCGGTTCAGGCTTGCGGGCCACCAGCACCAGGTTGACTCCCGCACCGGCGAGCAGGCGGGCGAATTCGACGCCCACGCCTTCGGATCCGCCCGCTATCACCGCCCACGGCCCGTACTTCGCATACGACATCACCCGATCGTGGCCCCCGCCGCCGGCGCCGGTCGGTACGGTCCCGCTGATCGGTACGGCTGCGCGGTCGCCCACCCCATGCCCGATACTGGTCAGCGTGCCGCGGATCGGAGAGCCCCGGGCGCCGGCCCGCCCGGCGACCGATGACCAGGAGAATCGGCGCGGTGCCATCCTCGCCGCTGCCGCCAGGCTGGGCGCGACCAAAGAGATCGATCGCATCGGCGCGCAGGAGATCGCCGCAGACGCCGGTGTGGCACTGCGCACCCTCTATCGCTACTACCCCTCGAAGCACCATGTGTTCGCGGCGGTGCTCTTCGCGCAGGTCTCCAAGTTCCGTCCGCCGCCGCCGAGCGGCGACCCGGCCGGTGACATCGCCGCCCTGATGGTAGCTGCCTGTCGAAATCTGTTGCGGCACAAGCATCTTGCGCATGCCATGATCACCTCGACGCAGATCGTTCGTGCGCAGGAGGATGCCCCCGACGATCCCACGTTGCGCGAACTCATCCTGTCGATTGCCGGCGTCGAGGACCCGACGGCCGAACAGCTGCGCCGCACCCGGCTGGTGCAGCAGGCGGCCTTCGGAATCCTGACCTGGACGGTCGGGGGAGCGCTGCGCCCCGAGGACGCCCTGGCCGACGTCGATGTCGCCTGCCGCCTACTCGTGGGTGACGTCTTCTGACGGCTTCCGCGTGACCCGGGTCGCCAGCACCGAGCCCGCCAGGATCAGCACCAACCCGGCGATGTGGAACCAGCCGAGCGGCTCGTGCAACACAAGCACCCCGGCCACCAGTGCCACGGCGGGGTTGACGTAGGTGAACAACAACGCGCGGGTGGCCCCCACCTCGCGGATGAGCGCGAAGAACACCACGAACGCTAGTGCCGTGCAGATGCCCGCCAAGGCAGCGATGGCCCCGTAAGCGCCGCCTGTCAGCCGGTGCGCTGGCCAGGTCAGGGCTGCCGGCACCGCGTACACGAGCGCGGCCAAACCCAGGCAGGCCGATGTCAGGGCGGGCCCCGGCACACCGGCCAGATGGCGTGCCGCGATCAGCGGGGCGATGGCATAGCAGGTCGCCGTCAGCAGCACCTCGAACACCGGCCAGGCGCCGCCGACCGACAGGCCGGGACCGGCCAGCACCGCGACACCGGCCAGCCCGACGCCGAGGCCGACCACTCGGGCCGGACCCAGCTGCTCACCGCCGGAAAGCCGATCGAGCACCGCCGCGATGATCGGCGCCGCGGCGATCAGCAGGCCGGTCAGCGAACTCGTCAGGTGCCGCTCAGCGTCGGACAGCAGCAGCCACGCGGCCACCATCTCGAAGAACGCGAACGCCGCCACCGCCTTCCAGTGCATGCGCAGCAGCGCGCGGGTCTGGCGGGACAGTGCCAGCGGCAGCAGCAGCGTCGCGCCCACCGCCGAGCGGGTGAACACCAGCACCGGCACCGACACCTCGCCGACGGCGACCTTGATCAACAGGTACGGGATGCCCCAGATGACGCTCATCGCGGCGAACAGGACCCACCCGCGTGCAGTCACCCGACCACAGTACGAACGTGGTAAGCCTGAGTGCGTGTCCGACAGCCTGTTCGACGTTCCCGGCGACGACGACCGGCTCGGGTCAGGGCCGGGGTCGGCGTCAGGGACAGCCTCCGCGCCGCTGGCCGTGCGGATGCGGCCGGCCTCGCTGGACGAAGTGGTCGGGCAGGAGAACCTGCTGCGGCCCGGCTCCCCGCTGCGCCGGCTCGTCGAAGGCTCCGGCGCGGCATCGGTGATCCTCTACGGACCACCCGGCACCGGCAAGACCACGTTGGCCTCGCTGGTGTCCCAGGCCACCGGTAGACGCTTCGAGGCGCTGTCCGCCTTGACGGCCGGTGTCAAGGAAGTGCGGGCGGTCATCGACAACGCCCGTCGCGCGGCCGCCTACGGGGAGCAGACCGTGCTGTTCATCGACGAGGTGCACCGATTCTCCAAAACCCAGCAGGACGCGCTGCTCGCCGCCGTCGAGAACCGGGTGGTGCTGCTGGTGGCCGCGACCACCGAGAACCCGTCGTTCTCGGTGGTGGCGCCGTTGCTGTCGCGCTCCCTGATCCTGCAGCTGCAACCGCTGACCCCGGACAACATCCGCGCTGTGGTGCAGCGGGCCATCGACGATCCGCGCGGACTGGCCGGCAAGATCACCGTCGACGAGGACGCGATCGCCCTGCTGGTCCAGCTCTCGACAGGTGACGCGCGGCGCGCGCTAACCGCCCTGGAGGTGGCTGCCGAGGTCGGCGAACACATCAGCGTGGAGACCGTCGAACAGTCGCTGGACAAGGCCGCCGTCCGCTACGACCGCGACGGCGACCAGCACTACGACGTGATCAGCGCGTTCATCAAGTCGGTCCGTGGCTCGGATGTCGACGCCGCTTTGCACTACCTGGCGCGGATGCTGGTCGCCGGGGAGGACCCGCGGTTCGTGGCCCGCCGGTTGATGATCCTGGCCAGCGAGGACATCGGGATGGCGGATCCGTCGGCGTTGCAGACGGCGGTCGCTGCGGCGCAGACCGTCGCGCTGATCGGGATGCCCGAGGCGCAGCTCACGCTCGCCCACGCCACCGTCCACCTGGCGACCGCACCCAAGTCGAACGCCGTGACCACCGCACTGGCTGCCGCGATGAACGACATCCGGGCCGGCAAGGCCGGGCTGGTGCCGCCGCATCTGCGTGACGGGCACTACGCCGGCGCGGCGAAACTCGGCAACGCCCAGGGCTACCGCTATCCACACGACGATCCGGATGGTGTTGTGCCACAACAGTATCCGCCGGACGAGGTGGTTGGCGTGGACTACTACAAGCCGACCAGCCACGGCACTGAGCGGGAGATCGCCAGTCGACTGGACAAGCTTCGGGCGATCATCCGCCGCAGGCGCTGAGTCAGCGGCGCGGCGGCCCGCGCCTACGCCGCTGGCCGGTCAGCGCGGATATCGGCGCTACCCCGAGAGCCGCCACGACCACCTGGACCAGAATGCTCAGGTGCTGCGTGCGGCGCGGTCGCGGATGCCGCGCAGCATTCCCCGTTCCATGACGAAGTGCACGATGTCGAACGTGGCGATCCCCACGGCGCCGCCGATGCCGCGGGCGAGTAGTCGGGTGGCGTCACCGTGCGGCCGCACGTAGAAGGACCACGATCCAAATGCCTTCTCGCCGAGCTGGATTCGATCGAAGTCGGCCACCGAGGTCAGCACCACATGCGACATTGGCTGCACCTGCGCGACCAGTTGCCTGGCGCGCTGGCCGTAGCGGCGCGCCAACCACACGGTGTCGCCCACCTCCAGATCCTGCCACTCGGGACGCACCGCATCGGCGTTGTGGATGTCGGCGCCGGCCAACCGCTCCAGGATGTCGTAGCTGTAGAAGCCACCGCGGTTCTCACCGATCTGGGCCAGCCACGGCCACACCGCGTCGACCGGGGCGCCGATGGTGATGGCGCGGGTGGTCCGGGGCGCGTCGGCGTCGACCAGCTCGTCGCCCGGCAGCCGGGCGGCGACCTCGGCCGCCGTCGCGCCCCAGGTGTACATCCTGGGACGCACGATCCAGCGGTACAGCCCTGCTGTGCCAACCGCCGCCATGAGCATCGCCAATGCCGGCCGCTGCTCGCCCATAGTCGCGAACCGTAGTCCCCGCCGCGGCGAGGGGGGAGAGCCTTAAGTCCCGGCGCGCGGGCGGTGCGGTCGCCGTCGGGGCCCGTAGGTTGGGGGGATGGACAGCGATGTACTCGACATCGACACCTCCCGGCGGCGGCTCGTCGATCTCACCGACGAGGTTCGCGCCTTCTGCTGCGGTCGCGGCGACGGACTGTGCAACATCTTCGTCCCGCATGCCACCGCCGGCGTTGCGGTCATCGAGACCGGTGCCGGCTCCGACGACGACTTGATCGACACCCTCGAGCGGTTGTTGCCGCGTGACGAGCGCTACCGGCACTCGCACGGCTCGCCGGGCCACGGCGCCGACCACGTGCTGCCAGGCATCGTGGCGCCGTCGATGACGGTTCCGGTCGCCGACGGCGCGCCGCTGCTGGGCACCTGGCAGAGCGTGGTCCTGGTCGACCTGAACCGCGACAACCCACGCCGATCGGTACGGCTGAGCTTTCTGGCCGGCTGAGAGCCGTCGAGCCGGTGGGCGCCGGCACCCGGACCGGTAATGTGGTGCGGTCGAAGCGTCAGTCGGCCGCACCCCCGAACGCAAGGAACCCCAGTGCAGACACACGAGATCAGGAAGCGGTTCCTGGATCACTTCGTGAAGGCAGGCCACACCGAGGTGCCCAGCGCCTCGGTGATCCTCGACGATCCGAACCTGCTGTTCGTCAACGCCGGCATGGTGCAGTTCGTGCCGTTCTTCCTTGGGCAGCGGACGGCGCCGTATGCCACGGCCACCAGCATCCAGAAATGCATCCGGACGCCGGACATCGACGAGGTGGGCATCACCACCCGGCACAACACCTTCTTTCAGATGGCCGGCAACTTCTCGTTCGGCGACTACTTCAAACGCGGCGCGATCGAGCTGGCCTGGACGCTGCTGACCAAGCCGGTCGCCGACGGCGGCTACGGCTTCGATCCCCAGCGGCTGTGGGCCACGGTCTTCTACGACGACGACGAGGCCGAGCAGCTCTGGCAGGAGATCGCCGGCCTGCCGCCGGAGCGGATCCAGCGCCGCGGCATGGCCGACAACTACTGGTCGATGGGCATTCCGGGGCCGTGCGGACCCTGCTCGGAGATCTATTTTGACCGCGGGCCCGAGTACGGCGTCGAGGGCGGCCCGGAGGCCGACGAGAACCGCTACATCGAGATCTGGAATCTCGTGTTCATGCAGAACGAGCGCGGCGAGGGCACCTCTAAGGACGACTTCGAGATCCTGGGCCCTCTCCCGCGCAAGAACATCGACACCGGCATGGGCGTGGAGCGCATCGCCTGCCTGCTGCAGAACGTCGACAACGTCTACGAGACCGACCTGCTGCGGCCGGTGATCGACAAGGTGGCGCAGTACGCCCCGCGCGGGTACGGCCAGGGCTCACACGAGGACGACGTCCGCTACCGGATCATCGCCGACCACAGCCGCACCGCGGCGATCATCATCGGCGACGGTGTCACCCCGGGTAACGAAGGCCGCGGCTACGTTCTGCGTCGGTTGCTGCGGCGGATCATCCGAGCGGCCAAGCTCCTCGGTATCGAGCAGCCGATCATGTCCGAGCTGATTCTCACCGTGGGCGACGCGATGAGCCCGTCGTATCCGGAACTGGCTGACACCCGCATCGAGCGCATTGCCGTCGCCGAGGAGAACGCGTTCAACCGCACGCTGGCCTCGGGCTCCAAGCTGTTCGAGGACGCTGCGGCCGCGACCAGGAAGGCCGGCAAGACGGTACTGGGCGGCTCGGATGCGTTCGCCTTGCACGACACCTACGGCTTCCCGATCGAACTGACCCTGGAGATGGCCGCCGAGTCCGGGCTGACCGTCGACGAACTCGGGTTCCGCGAACTGATGGCCGAGCAGCGTCGCCGGGCCAAGGCCGACGCCGCGGCCCGCAAGCACGCCCACGCCGACCTGTCGGCGTTCCGCGAACTGGTCGACGCCGGGCCGACGGAGTTCACCGGGTTCGAGGAGCTGTCCTCGCAGGCCCGTATCCTTGGCATCTTCGTCGACGGCAAGCGGGTGCCGGTGGTCGGCCACCAGCCGCGCGTCCACTCCGAAGCGCCCGCCCCGGAGCGCGTCGAGATCGTCTTGGACCGCACTCCGCTCTACGCTGAGTCCGGTGGTCAGATCGCCGATGCCGGCTGGATCACCGGCACCGGTGGCAGCGAGTCGGCCAAGGCCGCGGTCACCGACGTGCAGAAGATCGCCAAGACGCTGTGGGTGCACCGGGTCAACGTCGAATCCGGTGAGTTCGTCGAGGGTGACACCATCGTCGCCGCGGTCGACCCCACCTGGCGCCGTGGCGCCACTCAGGGCCACTCCGGCACCCACATGATTCACGCGGCGCTACGACAGGTGTTGGGGCCCAACGCCGTTCAGGCTGGATCGCTGAACCGCCCGGGATACCTGAGGTTCGACTTCAACTCGCAGAGCGCTTTGAGCGAAGCGCAGCGCAACGAGGTGGAGGAAGTGGCCAACGAGGCCGTGCAGGCCGACTTCCCGGTGAACACCTTCATCACCGAGCTGGACAAGGCCAAGGCGATGGGCGCGATGGCCATGTTCGGCGAACAGTACCCCGAACAGGTGCGGGTGGTCGAGATCGGCGGCCCGTTCTCGTTGGAGCTCTGCGGTGGCACCCATGTGCACAACTCGGCACAGATCGGTCCGATCACCATCCTGGGCGAGTCCTCGGTGGGCTCCGGGGTCCGGCGTGTCGAGGCCTACGTGGGCCTGGACTCCTTCCGGCATCTGGCAAAGGAACGCGCGCTGATGGCCGGACTGGCGTCGTCGCTGAAGGTGCCCTCCGACGAGGTCCCGGCCCGGGTGGCCACCCTCGTCGATCGGCTGAAGGCCGCCGAGAAGGAACTCGACCGGATGCGGCTGGCCACGGCACGGGCCGCTGCGGCGAATGCGGCCGCCGGCGCCGAGCAGGTCGGTACGGTCCGCCTGGTGGCGCAGCGGATGTCGGCGGGCATGACCGCCGGTGATCTGCGCTCCCTGGTCGGCGACATCCGCGGGAAGCTGGGCAGCGAGCCGGCGGTGGTGGTTCTGATCGCCGAGGGCCCGGAAGCGGACGGTTCGTCGAGCGTTCCGTTCGTCGTCGCCACCAATGCGGCGGCGCAGGATGCCGGGGTGCGCGCCAATGAGCTGATCGCGTCGATCGCGGCGGCGGTCGACGGGCGGGGCGGCGGTAAGGCGGACTTGGCACAGGGGTCGGGCAAGAATCCGGCCGGAATCGATGCGGCACTGGGGGCGGTTCGCGCAGAGATCGCCCGGGGCTAGCGCGGCGTGCGCTCCGCACATGACCGTGTGCCCGACCGGCCCGGCGCAGACGATCCGGGGCGGGGTCGACGGCTCGGTGTGGACGTGGGGACGGTACGGATTGGGGTCGCGGTCAGTGATCCGGACGGGATCCTGGCCACACCGGTGGAGACGGTCCGGCGGGAACGCTCCGGTCGGCACCTGCGCCGGCTGACCGCCCTGGTGGCGGAGTTGGGGGTCGTCGAGGTCGTCGTCGGGCTCCCACGCACGCTGGCCAACCGGGCGGGGACGTCGGCCGAGGACGCGGTCGAGGTTTCCGACGCCCTGGCCGAGAGGATCGCACCGGTGCCGGTGCGGCTGGCCGACGAACGGTTGACTACGGTGGCAGCGCAGCGGTCGCTGCTGGAGGCGGGCGTGCGGGCGAAGGCTCAGCGCGCCGTGATCGACCAGGCGGCCGCTGTCGGAATCCTGCAGGGCTGGCTCGATCAACGCCGCAACGCGGCACCGACCCCGGTGGAGAGCGACGACGATGTCTGACGATTACGACGACTACGACCGGCCGCGGCCGGTGGCGGTCGGCGCACCGCGCGGGCGGATGAGTCGCCTGGAACGGGTCCGCCAGCGACGTTACCGCAATCGCCGCCGGGTGTTCGGCGCCGTCGCGGCCGCACTGCTGATCGCAGTGCTGATCGCCGTGGTTTTTCTGGGCGCCAAGCTATTCGGCGGTTCCGGATCCGGCGACTACGCCGGTGAGGGCAAAGCCGACATCGTCATCCAGGTCAAAGACGGCGATTCCACCACCCAGATCGGGCAGATCCTGCGGGAGAAGAACGTCGTCTCCAACGTCAAGGGCTTTGTCGAGGCGGCCAAGGACAACGCGGCGATCGCGGCGATCCAGCCCGGTTTCTACGAGATGCGCACCGAGATGTCGGCGTCGGCGGCGGTTGCGCGGCTGGCTGACCCGAAGAACCGGGTGGGCAAGCTGGTGATTCCGGAGGGCCGCCAGCTCGACGACGTCGCCGAAGTTGGGTCGGGCAAGGTCACCCAGGGGATCTTCACGCTGATCTCACAGGCCACCTGTGTGGATCTCAATGGTCAGCGCAAGTGTGTGCCGGCCGAGGACCTGCGCCGGGCGGCCGAGCAGGCGCCGCTGACCGCGCTGAAGGTGCCGCGGTGGGCCGTGCAGCCGGTGACCGCATTGGGCGGCAACCATCGCCGGCTCGAGGGGCTGGTCGCCCCGGGTACCTGGAATGTCGACCCGAGCGGGTCGGCGCAGGACATCCTGGCCACGTTGATCGACGAGAGCGCTGCCCATTACGTCAGCGGCGGGTTGCTGGACACTGCCACCGCGATGAACATGTCGCCCTACCAGATCCTGATCGTGGGCTCGCTGGTGCAGCGCGAGGCCAAGCCCCACGACTTCGCCAAGGTGGCGCGGGTCATCTACAACCGACTGGCCGGGCCGCAGCGGCTCGAGTTCGACTCGACGGTCAACTACCCGTTGGACCGCCAAGAGGTCGCCACCACAGACGTCGACCGCGCCCAGGTGACGCCGTGGAACACCTACGCCTCCGAGGGACTGCCCGCCACGCCGATCTGTTCGCCCGGTGACGAAGCGCTGGCCGCCGCCGAACGTCCCGAACCGGGGGACTGGCTGTACTTCGTGACGGTGGACACCGACGGCACCACGTTGTTCACCCGGGATTACCAGCAGCATCTGGCTAACATCGAGCTGGCACGACACAACGGCGTGCTCGACTCCGCGCGATGAGCGAAGCGAAGAGCGCAATCGGGCAGCGCGCGATGAGCGAAGCGAAGAGCGCAATCGGGCAGCGCGCGATGAGCGAAGCGAAGAGCGCAATCGGGCAGCGCGCGATGAGCGAAGCGAAGAGCGCCCGCAGGGCGGCTGTGCTCGGCTCTCCGGTCGCACATTCCAAGTCGCCGCTGTTGCACCTGGCGGCCTACCGCGCGCTGGGCCTGACCGACTGGACCTATGATCGCATCGAGTGTACCGCCGACGAATTGCCCTCTCTGGTAAGGAGTTTCGGCCCGGAATGGGTGGGGTTGTCGGTGACGATGCCGGGCAAGTTCGCCGCCCTCGCGGTCGCCGACGAGCGCACCGATCGCGCCGAACTCGTCGGCTCGGCCAACACGCTGGTGCACACCGGGCACGGCTGGCGCGCCGACAACACCGATATCGACGGGGTGGTCGGCGCCCTCGGACACGTACGCCATCTGCGCCGGGCGATCGTGCTGGGCTCGGGCGGGACGGCGCCGGCGGCGGTGGTCGCGCTGGCCGAACTCGGCGTCACCGAGATCACCATCGTGGCACGCAACGCGGAAAAGGCGGCACGCCTGCTCGAGCTCGGTATCGCCGCGGGGGTCACCACAGAGTTCTGCGACCTGTCGGAGTCCGGGCTGCCCGCGGTAGTCGCCACCGCCGATGTGTTGATCAGCACCATTCCCGCCGAGGCGGCGCAGGCCCACACGGCGGTGTTCGCCGGCGTTCCGGTGCTGCTCGACGCCATCTACGATCCGTGGCCCACCCCGCTGGCCGCGGCGGTAAGCGATGCGGGCGGACAGGTGATCAGCGGCCTGCAGATGCTGCTGAACCAGGCCTTCAGTCAGGTCGAACAATTCACAGGCCGGCCCGCGCCGCGTGAGCAGATGGCGGCGGCGCTGGGTTAACGTCCGGCCATGCAGGTGGTGCTCGGCGGGGTCGTGGTGGTGTGGGCGGCGGCGTTGAGCGCGGTAGACCTGCGCCGACGCCGGCTGCCCAACGCCCTCACCCTGCTCGGTGCTGCCGTGGTGCTAGCCGTCGCCGCCGGGTACGGCCGGGGGCTGCCTGCCCTGGCGGGTGCGCTGGGTCTGGCGGCGCTGTATCTGTGCGTACACCTGGCGATTCCCGCGGGCCTTGGAGCCGGAGACGTCAAACTGGCGCTCGGCCTTGGAGGTCTGACCGGCGCGCTGGGACCGGATGTGTGGACGCTGGCGGCGCTGGGGGCTCCGCTGCTGACCGCGATTCTGGCGGTGCTCATGGCCCTGCGGGATCGCCACGCGATCGTGCCGCACGGCCCGTCGATGTGCCTGGCCAGCCTGGCGGCGGCCGCGCTCGTGGTGTTCTGAGCGCCGATCAGCCGGGTCGCCGCTGGCCGGGGAGAGCTGTTGTGGGGGCGGGGTGCTCGCCCCGGGGCTGGGCAGCCGATCGGGGGCGATATCGCTGAGGCCGGCGCCGCTGCGCCCCAGCGCCGGTGCCGGCGTGGTGGGGGCAGACGACGGCGCGGCGGCAGGCGGCGGTAGTGGCGGTGGTGGTCTGGCGTTCCTCCATTGCCTCGAGCATCGCGCTCTGGGTCTTGGCGCTGGAGCGGTTGATCTCGTCGAGCAGCACGATGTTGGGTATGCACCGGCCCGAGCTGGGTGACGAACGAGTTGGTCGCCGACTCGTACACCTGGGTGCCGATGATGTCGCTGGTCAGCAGATCCGGGGTGCGCTGGATGCGGCCGAAACCGCCCTCGACGGCTTCGGCGAGCGCCCGCGCCGCGGTGGTTTTGGCAAGTCCCGGCACGCTCTCGATGAGCACGTGCTGCGCACGCGCGTCGAAGGCCACCAGCGCCAGCCCGATCAGCGCCAACACCACCACCGCGGCGGCGACCCACGCGTTGCCGCTGATCATCGCCAGCAGCAACAACCCGCAGTCGGCCCCGGCGACGATGACGGCGTTGCGCATGTGTCCTCCCGGTGGAGGGGTTACCCGCCGACCCGCAGACCGAACACCCCGGCACCGGTGAAAGCGGATTGGGCCTGGCATGACCGGCGTGGGAGGATGGGACGCGTGTTGCGATGGACGACCGCCGGTGAATCTCACGGCCGAGCGCTGGTAGCCGTGGTAGAGGGCATGGTCGCCGGCGTGCAGGTCAGCTCCGGTGACATCGCCGAACAGCTCGCCCGGCGGCGCCTCGGCTACGGCCGCGGTGCCCGGATGAAGTTCGAACAGGACCAGGTCACCGTGCTCGCCGGCGTACGGCACGGCGCCACGCTCGGTGGCCCGATCGCGATCGAGATCGGCAATACCGAATGGCCTAAGTGGGAGTCGGTGATGGCAGCCGACCCGGTCAGCGAAGACGAGCTCGACGTCGCGCGCAACGCTCCGCTGACCCGGCCCCGCCCGGGCCACGCCGACTTCGCCGGCATGCTCAAGTACGGATTCGACGACGCCCGCCCGGTGCTGGAGCGCGCCAGTGCCCGCGAGACCGCCGCGCGGGTGGCTGCCGGCACTCTTGCCAGGGCATTCCTGCGTCAGGCGCTGGGCGTCGAGGTGTTGTCCCACGTCATCTCGATCGGTGCGTCGCAGCCGTACGACGGTCCGCCGCCGGCGGCGGGTGACCTGGCCCGCATCGACGACAGTCCGGTGCGCGCCTTCGACAGCGCCGCCGAGAGCGCCATGATCGAGCAGATCGAGGCCGCCAAGCGCGACGGTGACACCCTCGGCGGTGTCGTCGAGGTCGTCGCCCACGGCCTGCCCGTCGGGCTGGGGTCATTCACCAGCGGTGACAACCGGCTCGACAGCCAGCTCGCCGGTGCGGTCATGGGCATCCAGGCCATCAAGGGTGTGGAGATCGGCGACGGATTCGAGACCGCCCGCCGCCGCGGCAGCCAGGCGCACGACGAGATGTTCCCCGGCTCAGACGGCGTGGTGCGATCCACCAACCGCGCCGGGGGCCTCGAGGGCGGCATGACCAACGGCCTGCCGCTGCGGGTGCGGGCGGCGATGAAGCCCATCTCCACCGTGCCTCGGGCGCTGGCCACCGTCGACATGACGACCGGCGAGGAAGCCGTGGCGATCCACCAGCGCTCGGACGTGTGCGCCGTGCCCGCAGCCGGTGTGGTCGTTGAGACCATGGTGGCGCTGGTGCTGGCGCGCGCCGTGCTGGAGAAGTTCGGCGGCGACTCGTTGGCCGAGACTCGGCGCAATATCGAGGGGTACCTGGCGGCGGTCGCCGAGCGGATGCCGTCCGACGCGCCGGTCCGGGCCTCGGGATAGCGACATGGCGCCGAAAGCCGTTCTGATCGGGTTGCCCGGCTCGGGCAAGTCCACCATCGGGCGGCGGCTGGCCAAGTCGATGGGGCTCACAATGCTGGACACCGACGCCGCCATCGAGGAGAGGACCGGCCGCACCATCGCCGACATCTTCACACGAGACGGCGAGGCGCAGTTCCGGCGCATCGAGGAAGACGTCATCCGCGAGGCCCTGCAGACCCACGACGGCATCCTGTCGCTGGGCGGTGGGGCGGTCACCTCGCCGGGAGTGCGGGAAGCCCTGGCCGGGCACACGGTGGTGTTCCTGGAGATCAGCGCCGCCGAGGGTGTGCGCCGCACCAGTGGCAGTACGGTCCGTCCGCTGCTCGCCGGGCCCGACCACGCCGAGAAGTACCGCACCCTGATGAATGAGCGGGTACCGCTGTACCGGCGGGTCGCGACGATCCGGGTGAACACCAACCGGCGCAATCCCGGTGCGGTGGTGCGCCACATCGTTGCCCGGCTGGAGAACCCCCAACCTCCGCGGCGACGCCGGCCACCCTGGCGTCGCTCCCCGTCAGCTGCAACAGAAGACCGTTCGGCTGCAACCAAACCCGATCCCTCTTTCGATTCACAGCCGGTCACACCCGCCACCCCGGCGGCGCTGGCCGCCCGTCGCGCCGGAGCCCGTAAATGACCGAGCTTGCCCCGTCCCTCGCAGAACCGGTGACCATCGAGGTCGCCGTCGACCCGCCGTACCCAGTGATCGTGGGCACCGGGCTGCTCGGTGAGCTGGGCGCGCTGCTCGGCTCGCGGCACCGGGTGGCGATCCTGCACCAGCCGACACTGGCCCAGACCGCCGAGGTCATCCGCGCCCATCTCGCCGAGCGGGGAGTGGACGCCCATCGCATCGAGATCCCCGACGCCGAGGCCGGAAAGGACCTTCCCGTCGTCGGGTTCATCTGGGAAGTGCTGGGCCGCATCGGGATCGGACGCAAGGACGCATTGGTCAGCCTCGGCGGCGGCGCCGCCACCGACGTGGCGGGCTTCGCGGCCGCAACCTGGCTGCGCGGGGTGGACATCGTCCATGTCCCGACCACGCTGCTGGGAATGGTCGACGCCGCGGTGGGCGGCAAGACCGGGATCAACACCGACGCTGGCAAGAACCTGGTGGGCGCCTTCCACCAGCCGGCGGCGGTGCTGGTCGACCTGGCGACGCTGGAGACATTGCCGCGCAACGAATTGGTGGCCGGGATGGCCGAGATCGTCAAGGCAGGGTTTATCGCCGACCCGCGGATCCTGGAGCTCATCGAGGCCGATCCGCAGGCCGCCGTGGATCCGGCGGGTTCGGTTCTGCCCGAACTGATCCGGCGCGCAATCACGGTGAAGGCCGAGGTGGTGGCGGCTGATGAGAAGGAGTCGGCGCTACGCGAGATCCTCAACTACGGACACACTCTGGCGCATGCCATCGAACGCCGCGAACGTTACCGCTGGCGTCACGGCGCGGCGGTATCGGTGGGCCTGGTGTACGCCGCCGAACTCGGCCGGCTGGCCGGCCGGCTCGACGACGCGACAGCCGCGCGGCACCGCACCGTGCTGACCGCTCTGGGGTTGCCGGTCAGCTACGACGCGGACGCGCTGCCCGAACTCCTCGAGTCCATGGCTGGTGACAAGAAAACCCGCTCGGGAGTGTTGCGGTTCGTGGTGCTCGACGGGCTGGCCAAACCGGGCCGGCTGGAAGGTCCGGATCCCGCGCTGCTGGCGGCGGCCTATGCGGAGGTGGCGGCCTCGTGACGACGGTACTGGTCCTCAACGGTCCCAACCTCGATCGGCTCGGCAAGCGGGAACCCGAGATCTACGGCAGTGTCACCTACGACGACCTGGTAACCCTGATCGAGGCCCAGGCCACCGAGCTGGGACTGACCGCGGTGGTGCGCCAGTCCAACAGCGAAGCCCAGCTGCTGGACTGGTTGCACGCCGCGGCCGACGCCGGCGACCCGGTGATCCTCAACGCCGGTGCACTGACCCACACCTCGATCGCGTTGCGTGACGCCTGCGCGGAGCTGCGGGCCCCTCTGATCGAGGTGCACATCTCGAATGTGCATGCGCGCGAAGAGTTTCGGCACCACTCATATCTGAGCGCGGTGGCCACCGGTGTGATCGTTGGACTGGGGGTGCAGGGTTATCTGATGGCGCTGCGCTACCTGGCGACCTTCGACATCGCGACCGACTGAGTGCGCATCGGCCAGCTTGCCGGAGACCGGATCTCGCCGATCGAAGCCCCAGCTGATCGGAGATCTGCCATCAGGCGATCTTGGTGCCCCAGATGACGGTCTCGAAACCGTAGAGCGCCCATGTCCCGCGCATCACGTGGTTTCGGCGTCGACTGATTGGTTCGACCATCAGTCCCATAGCGACCCGGCTCGGGGGACGGTGCCGCTCGGCCGCATAGTCGATCTGCACGCCGCCTTCCCGTAGGAGTTCGAGAACGCGGTGGTAGTCGGGTGGGCGGACGTGGGTCGAGTCATCGAAGAAGTTCAAGCAGCCGCCCCGTTTAGGCAGGCTCAATGATGCGGCGGACGGGAACGCGAGGTAGATCTGACCGCCGGGACGCAGTGCTCGGGCCATGGCGGTGGTTACCCCATCGGGGTCGTAGCAGTGCTCAAGGTTGTGTGAGCTGATGACGGCGTCGAACTTTCCTGCCCGCTGCTCGATTGCATCGGTGAACGCGCCGGGGGTGACGACCACATATTCGTCGGCGAAGGCGGTGGGTTCGTGATCGTTGAAGTAGTCGCCGACATCCAAACCGACGTATCGGCTGTCAGGTCTGATGGATTTCGTGATGTAGGCGCAGTCGTTGCCGCATCCCACGTCGAAGATCTCGGCGTGCTCAGGAAGTCCCAACAGGAACTCGCGACGGTCGTGTAGCGCCGGCTCGATCCCGCGCGCGAGTACTTTGACACGAGCCATCATCGACACAGGCATTCCCCCTAACGGTCCGCTGTGCGGACGTTACGCCGCAGCTAGCGAACCCCGCAGGGGATTGTCGTAAGTACGCGTCGGAGGTGTGGTGCGTCGTGCCCGGCAGCGCCGGCACCGAGGGGCCCTCGGGGGTTCGGGAACGACCGGATGCCGATCGAACCCATCAAGTCCGGCGTCAGGACTTTTCGGGGTGCTTGTCGTCGGGAAAGTCGATGACCTCGGTGGGCTCGTCGCGCTCGACGGTGGCCACCGGGGAGGTGTGTGCCTCGGTCGCGGCCTCGCCCTCCGGCAACCCCGCGATGGGGCCGGTGCGGTCGTCCTCGCGCACGCTGTCGAACACGTCGGCTGCCTCGCCGAAGCGGCGGCGCGGCTCGACCGGCCGGTTGCGGTCCACCATCCAGCGGCCGATCGCGGCGGCGGTGATCGCCGGTACGAAGACCATCAACGCGGTGAACGCCGCGAACGTGGTGACCTCGTTGATGAGGCCCTCCGCGTAGAGGTTGCTGTAGAACAGCGAGATCAGCCAGACGACGAAGCCGCCCAGCACACCCGCGATCAGTCCGGCCAGCAGCCAGGTCATCGCCAGGTCGCGGCGGCGGTCGGGGTCCGGGTTGGCGTTGGCGTCGGCGCGACCGTCGAGCAGACCCCACACGAAAGCCGCGATCCCGAACAGCACGACCAGCACGATGCTGATCAATCCGGCCTTGGTTTCATACAGGTTGATCAGGGTGCCTTGCACCAGACGGACGACCACCATTCCAGCGGCGAACACCAGTCCGCGTAACAACCACGTATTCATGGGGCATCAGCGTAGCGAGTAGCGTCGGCAACCGTGACACATTGCCAACGCCGGGACCGGCTGGCCGCCAGGCTGGCCGCCGACGGGCTGGACGCGATCCTGGTCAGTGACCTGGTCAACGTGCGGTACCTGTCCGGTTTCACCGGTTCGAACGCGGCGCTGCTGGTGTTCGCCGGCGACATGCCGGCGGTGCTGGCCACCGACTCGCGCTATCGCACGCAGGCGGCCCACCAGTCGCCCGACCTGGAAACCGTCATCGAGCGGGCGTGTGGACGGCGACTGGTGGCCCGGGCCATCGCCGACGGTGCGCGCCGTATCGGCTTCGAAAGCCACGTGGTAACCGTCGACGGATTCGACGTGCTGGCCCGCGAGCTCGACGACCAACCGGGCGCCGAGCTGGTCCGCGCCTCGGGCGTTGTCGAAGCGCTGCGGGAGATCAAGGACGCCGGTGAGATCGCGCTGCTGCGGCTGGCATGCGAGGCCGCCGACGCCGCCCTGGGCGCTCTGGTCAACGGTGGCGGCCTGCGGCCGGGCCGCACCGAGCGGGCGGTGGGCCGCGAACTCGAGGCGCTCATGTTGGAGCACGGCGCCGACGGGCCGTCCTTCGAGACGATCGTCGCCGCCGGAGCCAATTCGGCGATCCCGCATCACCGGCCCACCGACGCGGTACTGGCCCCGGGCGATTTCGTCAAAATCGACTTCGGCGCGCTGGTCGGCGGCTACCACTCCGATATGACCCGCACGTTCGTGCTCGGTAAGGCCGAGCCCTGGCAGCTGGAGATCTACGAGCTGGTCGCCGCCGCCCAGCGCGCCGGGCGGGAGGCGCTGGACGTCGGCGCCGATCTGCGCGACGTCGACGCCGCGGCGCGCACCGTGATCGTCGATGCCGGCTACGGCGAGTACTTCGGGCACGGGCTGGGCCACGGAGTCGGATTGCAGATCCACGAAGCGCCGGGAATCAACTCCGCTTCCGCCGGTACACTGCTTGCTGGCTCCGTGGTGACCGTGGAACCCGGTGTCTATCTGCCCGACCGTGGCGGTGTCCGCATCGAGGACACCCTGGTCGTCGGTGAGCGGAGCGAACTGTTGACCCGGTTCCCCAAGGAACTCGCGGTCCTCTAAAGACCCGACAGACCAGATAGACCCAGCTAGACCCTGCTAAGACGAGGAGAACGACCCACCGTGGCAACAACTGCCGACTTCAAGAACGGCCTCGTGCTGAACATCGACGGCCAGCTCTGGCAGATCACCGAGTTCCAGCACGTCAAGCCCGGTAAGGGCCCGGCGTTCGTGCGGACCAAACTCAAAAACGTGCTCTCCGGCAAGGTGGTCGACAAGACGTACAACGCCGGTGTGAAGGTAGAGACGGCGACCGTCGACCGGCGAGACGCCACCTACCTGTACCGCGACGGCTCGGACTTCGTGTTCATGGACTCCGAGGACTACGAGCAGCATCCGCTGCCCGAAGCGCTAGTCGGCAAGGCCGCCGGCTTCCTGCTCGAGGGAATGCCGGTGCAGATCGCGTTCAACGAGGGTGCACCGCTGTACCTGGAATTGCCGGTGACCGTCGAGCTTTTGGTCAGCCACACCGAACCTGGTCTGCAGGGCGACCGCTCGAGCGCCGGTACGAAGCCGGCGACGCTGGAGACCGGCGCCGAGATCCAGGTTCCGCTGTTCATCAACACCGGCGACAAGCTCAAGGTGGACTCCCGCGACGGAAGCTATCTGGGCCGCGTGAACGGCTGACATGGCAGATCGCAAGGCCGACAAGGGTCGGCATCAGGCGCGCAAGCGTGCCGTCGATCTGCTTTTCGAGGCCGAGGCCAGGGGTTTGACGCCGGCGGAGGTCGCCGACGGGCGGATCGCGCTGGCCGAGGCGAACGCCGACGTGTCGCCGCTGAACCCGTACACGGTGACGGTGGCCCGTGGCGTTTCCGAGCACACCGCCCACATCGACGAGCTGATCACTTCGCACCTGCAGGGCTGGACGCTGGAGCGGCTGCCCGCCGTGGACCGCGCGGTGCTCCGGGTGGCGGTGTGGGAGCTGCTGCATGCCGACGACGTGCCCGAGCCAGTCGCCGTCGACGAGGCCGTCGAGTTGGCCAAGGAGTTGTCCACCGACGACTCGCCCGGTTTCGTCAACGGAGTCCTCGGCCAGGTCATGCTGGTCACCCCGCAGATTCGTGCGGCGGCCGCCGCAGTGCGGGGGAGCACGCAAGAGGCCTAGCGCGGCCGCATAGCGACGAGCCTGTAGCCGTCGTGCCGGTCACTCGGACAACGGCGCGACCACTACAGGCTCGGCGCAGGTGCAACAGCTAGCGGGCTGCCTTGGCGTTGGCCATCAGCTCCGCCACCCGCTCACGCTTGGCGCGGTTCTCGAAGATGCCGTCTTCCTTGAAGTAGGTCCCGACGATCGCTCCGTCGGCCAGTGCCAGCTGGTCGGCGACGTTCTCGGCCTTGACACCGGTGTTGACGAACACCGGCACCGTTCCCGCGGACTTCTTCACCACGGACAGCGCCTCGAGATCGGTTGGCGCGCCGGCGGTGAGCCCTGAGACGCAGATGGCGTCGGGAAGGGTCGCGAACACCGTTGTGCGGGTGATGGAGGCAAGATCCCGATGCGCGAGATAGGTGGCCGACTCCGGGACGATGTTGAAGAACAGCTTCACCCCGGCGCCGCCGACGCGGGCCCGGTGGCGGGCGACCTCGCCGATGTTGGTGTCCCACAAGCCGAAATCGCTGGCGTACACGCCGGTGAAGATCTCGCGCACGTACTGCGCACCCGTTGCGACGGCGAGGTCGATCGAGGCCCGGCCGTCCCACAACACGTTGACGCCGTAGGGAATCGAGATGTCGCCGAGCAGTTGGCCAATGATGCGCGCCATCGTGATGGCGGTGATCGGTTCGGTCTTCGTCAGGTAGGGCAGGCTGAACTCGTTGGAGATCATGACGCCGTCCACGCCGCCCTGCTGAAGGGCGTCGAGTTCCTCCTTGGCCCGGTCGATCACCGCAGCGAGGCCGGCGCGGGTGTCGAACCCGGGATCGCCCGGCAGCGCGGAGAGGTGAAGCATCGCGATGACGGGCTTCTGCACGGAGAAGACCTCTCGCACCCAATCGGCCATCTGACTCCCTTTCGTTCGGTGTGACTGTTTCTAACGCATCCACTGCAGTACTGCAAGAAAGTAACAACTGATCTGTGAATTATTCCGGGATCGGTTGCCACGAAGCCGTGAAGACCTTACATTGAGCGTCACGGTTCGTGAATCAGTCACATACAAGGAGCGACGAGCGGGTGTCAGCCAAGACGCGTCGGGCGCAGATCGAGCAGCGAGTCCTAGACCAAGGCGAGATCGAATACGCGTCGTTGGCGCAGGAGTACGGCGTCTCGGAGATGACGATCCGCCGCGACGTCGACGCCCTCGAGGCCTCCGGTCTGGTTCGCCGTGTCACCGGCGGTGCGATCGCGGCCTACCGCAAAGCCGAGGAACCCTCGTTCGAGAGCCGCGCTTCCCGCTCGGCCACCGAGAAGATGCATATCGCCGAGGCCGCCGTCGAACTGCTCGAACCGGGCGAGACTGTCATCCTCGACAGCGGAAGCACCGTGCTGGCGGTCGCCCGAGTCATCCGCGGCCGGGGTCTGGGGCTCACGATCGTGACGCCGAGCCTGCTGGCCGCGATCGAACTCGCCGACGAGCCGGACACCACGATCATTGTGACCGGCGGAAATCTTCGCCCCGGCGAGCTGAGTCTGATCGGCTTCGAAACCGAGTCGGTCTACCAGATGTACAACTGCGACACCTACATCATGGGTGTCGCCGGGGTGGACCCGGTCCGCGGCCTGACCGACTACCACCGCGTCGAGGGCAGCGCCAAGCGCGCGGCTGCCGCCTCGGCGGACCGCATCATCGTCGTGGCCGACGAATCCAAACTGGGCCGGGTGCAGCTGCTGACCGTCGCCCCGTTGAGCGCCGCCGGCCACATCGTCACCGACAGCGATCCCGACCATCCCACCCTGGTCGCCGCGCGCACCCTGGGTGTGGAGGTGGTCTGCGTGGACCGCGACCGTGACCACGGACCCCTGCAGGCCGGCGGTTCTCGATGACCGCCTACACCGTCGGCATCGACATCGGCACAACAGGCACCAAGACCGTGCTCTTCGGCGCCGATGCCGGCATAATCGCGCAGACCAGCCGCACCGCAACACTTTTCAGTGCGCACCCCGGCTGGGCCGAGGCTGACCCGCAGCAGTGGCTGGCCAATGTGGTCGACTCGATCGCCGAGGTCGTCGCCACCGCCGGGGTCTCGCCCGCCGACGTGCGGGCCGTCGCCACGACGGGGATGGTGCCCGCGGTCGTCGCCGTCGATGCCGCCGGCCGGCCATTGCGCCGCGCGATCCTGCAGAACGACGCCAGGGCGACCGACGAGATCCGCGCCCTGGCAGACCAGTTGGTCGGTACCGACCTGGTGGCGCTGACCGGTGCCGCGCTGACCCAGCAGTCGGTGGCGCCCACAGTGTTGTGGCTGCACCGTCATGAGCCCGAAGTCGCCTCGCGGACAGCTCATTTCGTGGGCTCCTACGACTGGATGCTGATGGCACTGGGCGCCGATGCGCATGTCGAGACGAACTGGGCGCTCGAATCCGGGTTGTTCACCATCGGCGGGGATCCGGTGGGGGAGGTGCTGGCCGCCGCGGGTATCGACGCGGCGGTGCTGGCGCCGGTCCTGCATCCGGGTCAGGTCGCCGGCCGGCTCAGCGCCGAGATGGCCGACCGGACCGGCCTGGCTGCCGGCACCCCGCTGGTGGTCGGCGGTGCCGACCATGTGTTGTCGGCCTTCGCCGCAGGGGTCGAGGAGCACGGCGACTGGCTGGTCAAACTCGGCGGAGCGGGCGACATCCTGGTCGCCAGCGACGATCCCGTGGTCGACGCCCGGCTGTACCTGGATGCCCACCCGGTTCCCGGACGCTGGCTTCCCAACGGCTGCATGGCCACCAGCGGCAGCCTGATCCGCTGGTTCCAGAGTCTGGTCGGCGGCGAGGATCTGTTGCGCCTGGATGCCGAGGCGCACGAGTGCCGCCCGGCCGAGGTGCTCTGCCTGCCGTATTTCCTCGGTGAGAAGAGCCCACTGCACGATCCGGACCTTCGCGGTGTCTACGCGGGCCTGCATCTGGGCACCAGCCGCGCCGACATGTACCGCGCGACGCTCGAGGCGATCGCCTTCGGGTTCCGCCACCACGTCGAAGTCTTCGCCGAACTCGGCATCGAGCTCGGGCGTGCGTCGATCACCAACGGCGGCAGCAAATCCACGCTGTGGAAACAGATCCACGCCGAGGTGCTCGGCGCCCCCATGTACCCGATCGTCGACCATCCCGGTGCCTCACTCGGGGCGGCGCTCATCGCCGCGGTCGGCGTCGAGGTGCTCACCGACTGGGAGCAGTGCCGGCGCTTCATCACCGTCGGCGAACCGGTGCTGCCCGATCCCGACAAGGTCGCCGTCTACGACGCGGCGTATCAGGAATGGCGCGGCCTGGCCACCGCCACCGCAGGCATCTCGCATTCGCTAGCCGAAAGGACTCGTCAATGAGCAAGACCGTGGTCATCACCGGAGCGGGTTCCGGTATCGGCAAGGCGATCGCGATGGTTCTGGCGCAACGGGATTGGCGAGTCGTGGTCACCGATCTCGACGCCGACGCCGCCGCTGCGGTGGCCGCATCGCTCGCCGACCCGGCCGGCCTCGGGCACGAGGCGGCGCGCCTCGACGTCACCGACCCGGTACAGGCGGCGGCGGTCGCCGACGACGTCGCCGATCGCCTGGGCCTGGACGCGTGGATGAGCAACGCCGGTATCTCGTTCATGGTGCCGTTCCTCGACGTGTCCCTCGACAACTACGACCTCACCATGGACATCAACCTCAAGGGGGTGTTCATCTGCGGTCAGGCGGCCGCTCGTGCCATGGTCCGCACCGGACGCCGCGGCACGATCGTCAACACCGCGTCGATGGCCGGCAAGCAGGGCCGGGTCCCGTATCTGTCGGACTACGTCGCCTCCAAGCACGGTGTCGTCGGACTGACCCAGGCGATGGCCTACGAACTCGCCGAACACGGCATCACCGTCAACTGCGTGTGTCCAGGATTCGTCGAGACCCCCATGCAGTCGCGCGAACTCGCCTGGGAGGCAGAGCTTCGCGGCTCGACTCCCGAGCACGTCAAGCAGATGTGGATCGACGACACCCCGCTTGGCCGTTTACAGCAGCCCGAAGACGTGGCCTACAGCGTCGCGTTCCTGCTGTCCGAGGACGCCCGGTTCATTACCGGCGAGGCGCTGGCCGTCAACGGCGGCGCCTACATGGATTAGCCCTACCCACCACCGAAAAGGGGAAGCAATGAAGTTGAGAACTCCAGGGTTACGGCGCGCCGTGACCTCGCTGGGCGCCGTCGGTGCCGCTGCGATGCTCCTATCGGGGTGCGCGGGCAGCGGCGGACCGCAGACCGCGACCGCAACCGGGTCGGGTGAGGTTCCCACCGACACCTCCGGCACCGTCAACATCCTCATGGAGAACGTGCCGGACACCGACATCGTCAAGTCGCTGATCCCCGAGTTCAACAAGAAGTACCCCAACATCAAGGTCAGCATCGAGCCGCAGACCTACGACCAGATCCGCGACAAGCTGGTCGCGTCGTTCCAGGCCCCCAAGGCGACCTACGACCTCGTCGTCGTCGACAACGTCTGGATGAAGGACTTCGTCGCGGCGAACTGGTTGCAGCCGTTGGATTCCCGTATCGATTCCACGCCGGACTACGACTATGCGGACTTCTTCAAGCCCCTCACCGACATCGACACGATCGACGGTAAGCGCTACGCCGTGCCGTTCTACAACTACGCGCTGGGCTACATCTACAACGTGCCCGACTACCAGAAGGCCGGTCTGAGCGAGCCGAAGTCGCTGGATGACCTGGTCGCGAACTCCAAGAAGCTGGTCTCCGGTGATCGCGCCGGCATCGCGATGCAACCGCAACGCGGCTACAAGGTCTTCGAAGAGTGGGCCAACTTCCTGTTCGCCGCCGGCGGCACCATCTACGACGACTCGGGCAAGTACACCCTCGACACCCCTGAAGCCAAGAAGGCGCTGGAGGCCTATGTCGACCTGTACAACACTGCCGCCCCCAAGAACAGCCTCAACTGGGGCTTCGACGAGGCAGGCCGCTCGGTGTCCAGTGGGCAGTCGGCCTCGTTGGTGAGCTACAACTGGAACCTGCCCTCGCTGAACGCGCCAGACGGCACCGCGGCCAAGTCCGGTGTGGGTCCGTTCAAGCTCACCGCGATGCCCGGTGGCGTGGACGTGCTCGGCTCGTGGAGCTGGGCGATTCCGTCAAATTCCGGAAACTCCGACGCCGCATGGGCATTCGCGTCCTGGCTGACCTCCAAGCCGATCGACGTCGAGCGGGTGGTCAAGGGCGGTGCGGTCATCCGGACTAGCAGCACGCAGGACCCCAAGGTGCTCGGTGACGGCTTCGGCTCGGACTACTACGCCGTGGTCAAGGACATCCTGTCCAAGGCCAAGCCGCTCAGCAACCAGACCAACGCCGAGGAGATGATCCAGGCCGTCGGAACGGAGCTGAACGAAGCGGTGGCCGGCACCAAGAGCATCGACGACGCGCTGCGGGACGCCCAGGCCGCCGCGGAGAAGACCCGGGGCTGATCCAGGGGTGAATTCGACGACGGCGACGACCACGACGACCAGAGGGGACACGACATGACCAGGTTCAAATACGGGATGTTGAGTCCGCTGCTGGCGCTGTTCGTCGCCGTCGTCGGATTCCCGCTCGTCTACGCGCTATACCTCAGCGCCACCGACTACAAGCTCACCGACCGGGGCGCGCCACACTTCGTGGGCGTCAAGAACTACGTCAACACACTCACCAACGCCGACTTCTGGCAGGCGTTCGGCACCACCGCCACCTACGTGCTGGTCGCCGTCGCCCTCGAGCTGGTCATCGGCCTGATGCTGGCGATGGCGCTGCAGCGCCAGAAATGGGCCCGCGACATTACACGCGCGATGTTGTTGGCGCCCATGTTCATCACCCCGGTCGCGGTCGGCCTGACGTTCCGCTTCCTGCTCAACGATCAACTGGGCGCCATTCCCTACGTGTTGAAGAAGTTCGGTCTCGACATCGACTTCCTGGGCTCGGGCCATGCGCTGTACACACTGGCGCTCATCGACGTCTGGCAGTGGACGCCGTTCATGGTCCTGCTTCTGCTCGCCGGTCTGGAGGCGATTCCCAAACAACCCCTGGAAGCGGCGCGCGTCGACGGCGCCGCGCCCTGGTACGTGTTCCGCCGGGTCATCCTGCCGCTGCTGCGTCCGGTGCTCGCGGTCGCGGTCCTGCTGCGTGCGCTGGATGCGATGAAGGTCTTCGAATACGTCTATGCCACCACCAAGGGCGGCCCGGGCACCGAAACGCAGACGCTGCAGTACTACACGTATCAGACCGGCGTGCAGTTCTTCCGGCTCGGCAGCGCGGCGTCGATGGCATTTGTGGTGCTGGCCGTGGTGCTGACCGCCGTGGTGATCACGTTCCGGCTGTTGGAGAGGAACCGCGAAGTATGAGCGGTGTGAAGGGGTACACGCTGGCCCGGATCGTGCTGCTGTGGGTCGGTGTCGTCGTGGTGATCATGCCGATCGCGTGGATCGTGTTGGCCAGCATCAAAACTCCCGTCCAGCTCAACGATCCAGGTTTGGTGTTCTTCACCCCGAACCTAGACAGCTGGCGCTCGGTGCTGTCCTCGGGCATCCTCGACGCCGCGGCCCGCAGCTTCCTGGTCGCCTTCATCAGCGTCGCCATCAGCCTGGTCGTCGGATGCATGGGGGCCTACGTCATCACCCGATACCGGGCCGGTGGCACCGCTACCCGGTTCGGACTGCTTGCCGCGCAGATGATCCCGCCCGCCGTCTTGGTCTTCCCGTTCCTGACCATGGCCTACGCCCTGCGCCTACAGGACAGCCTGGTGCCGGTGATCTTCGCTCACCTCAGCTTCGTGGCGCCGGTCGTGACCTGGTTCCTACTCGGATTCTTCGAGGCGGTGCCGAAATCCATCGAGGAGCAGGCCCGTGTCGACGGGTTCGGCCGGTTCCGGGCGTTCCTACTGGTGGTGTTGCCGCAGGTGCTGCCGGGGATCGGCGCGTCGGCGATCTTCGGTTTCACACTGTCGTGGAACGACATGTTCTACGGCCTCATCCTGGCACCCGGCAACGCCAAGATCCTGCCGGTCGCCATCGCCGGGTTCAACACGTTCCGCGGCGTGCAGATCGGCTCGATGTGCGCGGCGATCCTCATCGCCGTCGTCCCGGTTGTCATCGCGAGCTTCTTCGTTCAGCGCCGCCTGGTCCAAGGCATCAGCGGCGGCGCGGTCAAGACCTAGAGCACGGTAGGAGAGTACAAATCACCATGGCAGGCGTCACATTCAGCGGTGTGAACAAGTCCTACGGGGACATTCGGATAGTCCACGACTTCAACCTCGAGATGCCCGACGGGTCGTTCACCGTGCTGGTGGGCCCCTCAGGATGCGGCAAGTCCACGTCGCTGCGGATGCTGGCCGGCCTGGAGCCCGTCACGTCGGGCACCATCCGGATCGGCGACAAGGACGTCACGGCATTGGAGCCCAAGGACCGCGACATCGCGATGGTGTTCCAGAACTACGCCCTCTACCCGCACCTGACCGTCGAGCAGAACATCGCGTTTCCGCTGCGCGCCAAGAAGATCGCCAAGGCTCAGGCGCGCGAGCGTGCCGCCGCCGTCGCCGAAACTCTCGGCCTCACTGCGGCGCTGTCGCGAAAGCCCAAGGACCTCAGCGGCGGTCAGCAGCAGCGCGTCGCGATCGGCCGGGCGATCATCCGCGAGCCCGCGGTGTTCCTGTTCGACGAACCGTTGAGCAACCTCGATGCCAAGCTTCGGGTGGAGACCCGTACCGAACTCCTGCGTATCCAGCGCCGGCTGGGCATCACCTCGCTGTATGTCACCCATGACCAGGAAGAGGCGATGACGCTGTCCGACCGCATGGTCGTGATGAACGAGGGCCGCATCGCCCAGCAGGGCGCCCCGTTGGAGGTCTACACCAAGCCGGCCAACACCTTCGTCGCCGGATTCGTGGGTAGCCCGAAGATGAACCTGGTACCCGGCCTCGTCACCGACGGTGTCTTCCGTTCCGTCGACGGCCTGGTGCTTGCCGTCGGCAATACTGTTGCACGGCAATCCGATTCGGTCACCCTCGGCTTCCGTCCGGAGGATCTGGTGATCGAACCCGCCGACGCCGCCGTGGAGCCGGCCGCCACCGGCCGGGTGGCCCTCATCGAACATCTGGGCCCGCGGGCCATCGTCGCCGTCGAGGCGCCCGGCGCCACCCTGGTCAGCGTGGTCGACGTGGCCGGCTTGGGCACCCTGGCCGAAGGTGCCGTGGTGACCATGTCGGTGCGCCCGGGCGGAGTCCACGTCTTCGACGCGACGACCGGCGTCCGGATCGAGTCGTGACCACAGCTGTGGACACCGCCGAGCTGCTGGACGTGGCGCTGGCGGCCGCCCGGCGCGGCGCACAGGTGCTGCGCGCGGGCGCGCAGGGCGTGCTGCAGATCACCACCAAGGGCGACGACGGCAACCTGGTGACCAATGTCGACCTCGACGCCGAACGCGCGGTGCGGGGCCTTATCGAATCGCGGCGGCCCGACGACGAGATCACCGGCGAGGAGCTTCCGCCGACGGGGCGGCAGCACCACGCCGGGATCCGCTGGTCGATCGACCCGCTGGACGGGACCACCAACTACACCAGGGGAATTCCCTACTACGCCACGTGTGTCGGCGCGGTCGACGCCGAGGGCCGCTGGCTAGCCGGAGCCGTCGTCGCTCCGGCGTTGGCCAAGACCTATTTCGCCCACCGCGGTGCCGGGGCGTGGCTCGCCGACGACGCCGGGGTACGTCGGCTCATCGGACCCGGTGGCGGAGGAGCACGTGTGTTGGGCATGGGCTATTCGTATTCCGCGGAGGTCCGCACCGAGCAGTTCGGGGCCGTCGCGCAGCAGATGCGCGGTTACACCGACGCCCGGATCCTCGGCTCGGCGGCACTGGCGATCTGCGCCGTTGCCGAGGGAGCGCTGGACGGATTCGTCGAAACCGATCTCGCCGAACATGATTGGGCCGCCGCGGCCGTCGTCGCCGAGGAGGCCGGCCTACGGGTCAGTAGGCCCGAAGCTGGCTCGTCGGCGCTGGTGGTCGAGCGGTGACCTACAGCGCCAGCGCGGCGTAGGTGCGGCGCACGTATTTCGGCTGCACCGACTGAAGCTTGGCCAGCGAGGTGTTGCCGGCCACGGCGGCCGCGGGCGCGCTGAGGTTCGGGTAGTTCTGGATCAGGTAGATCAGGATCAGGTCGTTGGCCGGGTCGGCCTGCCACCAGGTGCCGTAGGCGCCGGGCCAACTGAACGTGCCCAACCCACCCGGGCCGAACAGCTGCGCGGACTTGGCCGGATCGGTCACCACCGAGAGGTTCAGGCCGAAGCCGCGGCCCACCCAGAACGGCATGCCCAGGAATGAGTAGTTTTTCTGCTCGGCGGTCAACCGGTCGGTCCGCATCGACTGCACCGACTCCTCGGAGAGCACCCGCACTCCGTCGACCTCCCCGCCGCCCAACAGCATTCGGGCGAATCGCAGGTAGTCGTCCACGGTTGTCACCAGGCTGGCCCCACCCTGGCAGAACCGGGGCTCGGTCACCGGTATCGGGCCCATGGCGTCGTGCTGCAGTCCGGCGTCCTCGTCGAGCCGATACATGGTCGCCGCGCGGGCGCGTTTGGCGGGGGAGATGAAGAATCCGGTGTCGGCCATGCCCAGCGGCTCGAAGATGCGCTCCGTGAGGACGGTATGCAGCGACTTGCCTTCGATCCGCGAGACGACGATGCCGAGAACGTCGGTGGCGTGACTGTAGGTCAGTCGCTCCCCGGGCTGGTGGACCAGCGGCAGCGCCGCGATGTCGGTCAGCCAGTGGTCCTGGTCCTGGCGGAAGGAGACCTGTGCGTACGCCCGGCTGAGCGGGCCGAGGACCGAGAACGTGTACGCCAGGCCGCTGCGGTGGGTCATCAGGTCGTCGATGGTGATCGGTCGCCGGGCCGGCACGGTGCGATCCAGCGGGCCGGTGGGATCGGCCAGCACCCGCATGTTTGCCAGCTCGGGCAGCCACCGGCTGGCCGGGTCCGACAGTGCGAGCTTGCCCTCCTCGATCAGGCTCATCGCCGCCGCCACCGTCACTGGTTTGGTCATCGAGGCGATGCGGAAGATGGTGTCGCGTTGCATGGGCAGGCCGGCCTCGACGTCGCGGTAGCCGATCTCGTTGACCTGCAGTACCTTCCCGTGCTGCCAGACCGCAGTAACGGCTCCCGCCAGCACACCGGCGTCCACCGCCTGCACGATCGAGGTGCGATTGTCCGCGAGATTCACCGCTGCAACTCTACTCAAGCGGCGTCGCCCGGCCGGGAGCCGCATCGTCCGATCAGGTGCTAGGCTGCACGGTGTTCGACATCCTTTAACGATCCGTCCCGAGAGGCGGAGAAGGAGGTCTGGTCAGCTCGTGGGCTCCACCGACCGCGAATTGATGTCCGCAGCGGACGTCGGTAGAACCGTTTCCCGCATGGCGCATCAGATCATCGAGAAGACTGCCCTCGACGGTCCCGATGCACCGCACGTCATCCTCCTCGGCATCCCGACCAGGGGTGTCACTCTGGCCGGCCGATTGGCCGCGAAGATCCACGAATTCTCCGGTGTGGCGGTCGACCGCGGGGGCCTGGACATCACGCTTTACCGCGACGACCTGGACTTCAAGCCGCCCCGGGCGCTGGCGGAGACCTCGATCCCGGCAGGCGGTATCGACGGTGCCTTGGTGATCCTCGTCGACGACGTGCTCTACACCGGGCGGTCGGTCCGTTCGGCGCTGGATGCGCTGCGTGACATCGGCCGGCCCAAGGCGGTGCAGCTGGCGGTGCTGGTCGACCGGGGTCATCGCGAGCTGCCGCTGCGCGCGGACTACGTCGGCAAGAACGTCCCCACGTCGCGCAGCGAGAACGTCAAGGTGCGGCTGATCGAGGATGACGATGTCGAGGGCATCTGGATCGCACCGCAGGGAGGTCCCACCCGATGAGCGTCAGGCACCTGCTGTCCGCCGCCGACCTCAGCCGCGACGAGGCCGTCGCGATCCTCGACAACGCCGACCGATTCAGGCAGGCGCTGCTGGGCCGAGAGGTCAAGAAGCTCCCGACGCTGCGCGGGCGCACCATCATCACGATGTTCTACGAGAACTCCACCCGCACCCGGGTGTCGTTCGAGGTGGCCGGTAAATGGATGAGCGCCGACGTGATCAATGTCAGCGCCTCCGGCTCATCGGTGTCGAAGGGGGAGTCGCTGCGCGACACCGCGCTGACGTTGCGCGCCGCGGGCGCCGATGCGCTGATCATCCGCCACCCCGCCTCGGGCGCGGCGCAACAGCTGGCAGAGTGGACACTTGAGGACGACGGCAGTGGCCCGTCGGTCATCAATGCCGGTGACGGCACCCATGAGCACCCCACCCAGGCACTGCTGGACGCGCTGACCCTGCGCCAGCGCCTCGGCGACATCGAAGGCCGCCGGGTGGTCATCGTCGGCGACATCCTGCACAGCCGGGTGGCCCGCTCGAACGTGTCGCTGTTGGCCACCCTGGGTGCCGAAGTAGTGCTGGTCTCCCCGCCGACGTTGTTGCCGGTCGGGGTGTCGCAGTGGCCGGTGAGCCGCGCCGGCGGCGACCGACGGCCTCTGACGGTGTCGCACGACCTCGACGCGGAATTGCCGGGCGCTGATGCGGTGATGATGCTGCGGGTGCAGGCCGAGCGGATGAACGGCGGATTCTTCCCCTCCGAACGGGAGTATTCGATTCGCTACGGACTCTCCGAGCGCCGTCAGGCGCTGTTACCCGCCCACGCGGTGGTGCTGCACCCCGGCCCGATGCTGCGCGGTATGGAGATCTCGTTCCCGGTTGCCGACTCGTCGCAATCGGCGGTGCTGCAACAGGTTTCCAACGGTGTGCACGTGCGGATGGCGGTGCTCTTCCATCTGCTGGTCGGCACGGACGAGGCGGTGACGGTATGACGCAGACCCAGCCGGTGTTGATCAGGGGCGTGCTGCTCTACGGCGAAGGCGAGCCGGTCGACGTGTTGGTGGCCGACGGCCAGATCGCCGAGATCGGCGCGAAACTCGAAGTGCCTGTCGACGCCGACGTGATCGATGCCAGCGGCCAGGTGCTGCTGCCGGGCTTCGTCGACCTGCACACCCACCTTCGGGAGCCCGGCCGCGAATACGCCGAGGACATCGAAACCGGTTCCGCTGCAGCGGCATTGGGTGGGTACACCGCCGTCTTTGCGATGGCCAACACCGATCCGGTGGCCGACAGTCCGGTGGTGACCGACCACGTCTGGCGGCGCGGTCAGCAGGTCGGCCTGGTCGACGTGCACCCGGTGGGTGCGGTTACCGTCGGCTTGAAAGGCAAGCAGCTCACCGAGATGGGGCTGATGGCCTCCGGGGTGGCACAGGTCAAATTGTTCTCCGACGACGGCGTCTGCGTGGACGACCCGCTGGTGATGCGCCGCGCACTGGAGTACGCCACCGGACTCGGCGTGCTGATCGCCCAGCACGCCGAGGAGCCGCGGTTGACCGTCGGTGCCGTCGCGCACGAGGGCCCCACTGCCGCCCGGCTGGGGCTGGCCGGCTGGCCGCGTGCCGCGGAGGAGTCGATCGTGGCCCGCGACGCACTGCTGGCCCGCGATGCCGGTGCGCGGGTGCACATCTGTCACGCCTCCACGGCGGGCACGGTCGAGCTCGTCAAGTGGGCCAAGCAGCAAGGAATCTCGATCACTGCCGAGGTCACGCCGCACCACCTGATGCTTGATGACAGCAGACTGGCCAGCTACGACGGGGTGAACCGGGTCAACCCGCCGTTGCGGGAGGCGTCCGACGCACAGGCGTTGCGCCAGGCGCTGGCCGACGGGGTTCTCGACTGTGTGGCCACCGACCATGCCCCGCACGCCGAGCACGAGAAGTGCTGCGAGTTCTCGGTGGCCCGCCCCGGCATGCTCGGCCTGCAGACCGCGCTGTCGGTGGTGGTGTCCGCCATGGTGGCGCCCGGGCTGCTGGACTGGCGCGGTGTGGCCCGGGTGATGAGTGAGAACCCGGCCCGCATCGTCGGCCTCGACGACCAGGGCCGCCCACTTGAGGTGGGCGAGCCGGCCAACCTCGTCGTCGTCGACCCCGATGCCACCTGGACTGTCGAGGGCACCGACTTGGCCAGCCGCTCGGCCAACACCCCATTCGCGAAGATGGAATTGCCGGCGACGGTCACCGCGACGCTGCTGCGCGGCACGGTGACGGCGCGGGACGGGAAGAGCCCGGCGTCGTGACCGAGATCGACGAAATGGCGCGCTCCACTCGCAGTTTCTCGGCGGTTTGTCGGTTTGGGCGAGGGGTGGCATGAACACCGGTACCGCCATCGGCTCATTCGTCTTTGCTTTCGTGATAGTCGTCATCATCGGCGTGGTGATCCGCCGAATGCTGCGCGGCTGGAAGCATCGGGCCGAACGGCAGGTCGAGCTGCTCGGTGAGTTGCCGACCATGCCCGAGATGCTCAGCTCGGCGATCGTGGCCCCGACCAGGGGCCTCTACCTGGGCAGTACGCTCGCGGATCCCGATGGTCTTCGCGCCGGCGGCTCATCCACAGCCTGGCTGGAACGCATCGCCGTCGGTGATCTGGGTTACCGGTCGAAGGCCGTTTTGACTCGCTATCCGGAGGGCATCCTGCTCGAGCGCTCCGGCGCCACCCCGATCTGGATGCCGCAGGACGCGATCACCGCCGTTCGCACCGTGCGCGGACTGGCCGGAAAAGTCATCCCGGGCGGTCGTAACAAGCCCGATTCGCCGGCCGGCATCCTCGCGATTCGGTGGCGGCTGCCGTCGGGCACCGAGATCGATACGGGCTTTCGCGGCGACGACCGCCGCGACTACGCCCGCTGGACGACAACAGGAGAAGCAGCGTGACCTCAACAGCCCACCTGGTCCTGGAGGACGGCCGGGTCTTCACCGGTACCGAGTTCGGTGCCGTCGGAGAGACTCTCGGCGAGGCGGTGTTCTCCACCGGGATGTCCGGTTACCAGGAGACCCTGACCGACCCCAGCTATCACCGGCAGATCGTGGTGGCCACCGCCCCGCAGATCGGCAACACCGGCTGGAACCATGAGGACGCCGAGAGCCGCGGCGACCGGATCTGGGTGGCCGGCTACGTGGTGCGCGACCCGTCGCCGCGCGCGTCGAACTGGCGTTCCACCGGCACGCTGGACGACGAGCTGAAGCGCCAGAACATCGTCGGTATCGCCGGCGTGGACACCCGGGCGATCGTGCGCCATCTGCGCAGCCGCGGCTCGATGAGGGCCGGGGTGTTCTCCGGCCCGGCGGCCGCCGATGCCGAGGAAATGCTGCGCCGGGTGCGCAGCCAGCCCGCGATGCTGGGCGCCGACCTGGCCGGTGAGGTCACGACTCCGCAGGCGTACACGGTGGAACCCGAAGGGTCGCAGCGGTTCAACGTCGTCGCCCTCGATCTTGGCATCAAGACCAACACGCCGCGCAACTTCGCCCTGCGTGGCATCCGGACCCATGTGCTGCCATCGTCGGCCACCTTCGAGCAGATCACCGAGCTCAAGCCGGACGGGGTGTTCCTGTCCAACGGGCCGGGCGATCCGGCGACCGCCGACCATGTCGTCGCCGTCACCCGCGAGGTACTCGGTGCCGATATCCCGCTGTTCGGAATCTGTTTCGGCAATCAGATCCTCGGCCGGGCGCTGGGGAGGTCCACCTACAAGATGGTGTTCGGCCACCGCGGCATCAACGTCCCGGTCATCGACCACATCACCGGCAACGTCGCGATCACCGCCCAGAACCACGGTTTCGCCCTGGAAGGCGAGGCCGGCGAGGAGTTCGGCACCGACTTCGGGCCGGCGGTGGTCAGCCACACCTGCGCCAATGACGGCGTGGTCGAAGGCATCAAACTCGTCAGCGGGCGGGCCTTTTCGGTGCAGTATCACCCCGAGGCCGCCGCAGGCCCGCACGACGCCAATTACCTGTTCGACCAGTTCGTCGATCTGATGGACGGCACCAAATGAGGATGCCCTTTACCGCGAGCGTGCGTGTCCGCACGCGACACGCCGCTTCTTTCGTCACGTTCGCGCACGCTCGCGCCGGAGGGAACTAATGCCACGCCGCACCGACCTCAACCATGTCCTGGTCATCGGCTCCGGGCCGATCGTCATCGGCCAGGCCTGCGAATTCGACTACTCGGGCACACAGGCGTGCCGGGTGTTGCGTGCCGAAGGACTGACCGTCAGCCTGGTCAACTCCAATCCGGCCACGATCATGACCGACCCCGAGTACGCCGACTACACCTACGTCGAACCGATCACCTCGGCCTTCGTCGAGAAGGTCATCGCCCAGCAGGCCGCGCGCGGCAACAAGATCGACGCCGTACTGGCCACCCTGGGTGGGCAGACCGCGCTGAACACCGCAGTCGCGCTACACAATGACGGTGTGCTGGAGAAGTACGGCGTCGAGATGATCGGCGCCGACTTCGACGCCATCCAGCGCGGTGAGGACCGGCAGAAGTTCAAGGACATCGTCGCGAAAGTCGGTGGCGAGTCGGCGAAGTCGCGGGTCTGCTTCACCATGGCCGAAGTGCGCGAGACAGTCGCCGAACTCGGGCTTCCAGTCGTCGTTCGCCCCTCCTTCACCATGGGCGGGCTGGGCTCGGGCATGGCGCACTCACTCGAGGACGTCGAGCGGATGGCGGGCGATGGTCTGGCGGCCTCCCCGTCGGCGAACGTGCTCATTGAGGAATCCATCTACGGCTGGAAGGAATACGAGCTCGAGCTGATGCGCGACCACCACGACAACGTGGTGGTGGTGTGCTCGATCGAGAACGTCGACCCGATGGGGGTGCACACCGGTGACTCGGTGACTGTCGCCCCGGCGATGACGCTGACCGACCGCGAATACCAGCGGATGCGCGACCTGGGCATCGCGATCCTTCGGGAGGTCGGCGTCGACACCGGCGGCTGTAACATCCAGTTCGCGGTGGATCCCAAAGACGGCCGGCTGATCGTCATCGAGATGAACCCGCGGGTGTCGCGCTCGAGCGCACTGGCCTCCAAGGCGACCGGCTTCCCGATCGCCAAGATCGCCGCGAAGCTGGCCATCGGCTACACCCTCGACGAGATCGTCAACGACATAACCAAGGAAACCCCGGCCTGTTTCGAGCCGACGCTGGACTACGTGGTGGTCAAGGCGCCGCGGTTCGCCTTCGAGAAGTTTCCCGGCGCCGACCCCACCCTGACCACGACGATGAAGTCGGTCGGCGAGGCGATGTCGTTGGGCCGCAACTTCATCGAGGCCCTCGGCAAGGTGATGCGTTCGCTGGAGACCACCAAGGCCGGGTTCTGGACCGTGCCCGACGACGACGGCTGGGTCGACGAGGTCCTCGAGCGGTTGCGTACCCCGATCGAGGGGCGCCTCTACGACATCGAGCTGGCGCTGCGGCTGGGCGCCGGGGTCGAGGACGTCGCGCAGGCTTCCGGGGTCGACCCGTGGTTCGTCGAGCAGATCAACGGTCTGGTGGCGCTGCGCCGGGAACTGATCGACGCGCCGGTGCTCGACGAGGATCTGCTGCGCCGAGCCAAGCACAACGGGCTGTCCGATCGCCAGATCGCCTCGCTGCGGCCGGAATTGGCCGGCGAGACTGGTGTGCGGGCCCTGCGTCAGCGGCTGGGCATCCACCCGGTGTTCAAGACCGTCGACACGTGTGCGGCGGAGTTCGAGGCCAAGACGCCGTATCACTACTCCAGCTACGAGCTCGATCCCGCCGCGGAGACCGAGGTGGCCCCGCAGACCGAACGGCCCAAGGTGCTGATCCTCGGCTCGGGGCCCAACCGGATCGGGCAGGGCATCGAGTTCGACTACAGCTGCGTGCACGCGGCGACCACGTTGACCGAGGCCGGCTTCGAGACCGTCATGGTGAACTGCAACCCCGAGACGGTGTCCACCGACTACGACACCGCCGACCGGCTGTACTTCGAACCGCTCACCTTCGAGGACGTGCTGGAGGTTTACCACGCCGAGTCGCAGTCCGGCGAAGGCGGTCCGGGCGTGGTCGGCGTCATCGTCCAGCTCGGCGGCCAGACTCCGCTGGGTCTGGCCCAGCGCCTCGCCGACGCCGGGGTGCCCATCGTGGGAACCCGGCCCGAGGCCATCGACCTGGCCGAGGACCGCGGCCGATTCGGTCAGGTGCTGGCCAATGCCGGGCTGCCGGCGCCGAAGTTCGGCACCGCCACCAGTTTCGAGCAGGCCCGTGAGATCGCCGCCAGGATCGGCTATCCCGTGCTGGTCCGCCCGTCCTATGTGCTCGGTGGTCGCGGTATGGAAATCGTCTACGACGAGAAGACCCTGCACGGCTACATCACCCGCGCCACCCAGCTCTCGCCCGAGCACCCGGTTCTGGTTGACCGGTTCCTCGAGGACGCCATCGAGATCGACGTCGACGCACTGTGCGACGGCACCGAGGTCTACATCGGCGGCGTGATGGAGCACATCGAGGAGGCCGGCATCCATTCCGGTGACTCCGCGTGTGCGCTGCCGCCGGTCACGCTGGGCCGCAGTGACATCGAGGCGGTGCGCCGGGCCACGGAAGCGATCGCGCACGGTGTCGGGGTGGTCGGGTTGCTCAACGTGCAGTACGCGCTCAAGGACGATGTGCTCTACGTGCTGGAGGCCAACCCCCGTGCCAGTCGCACCGTGCCGTTCGTCTCTAAGGCCACCGCCACCCCGCTGGCCAAGGCGTGCGCGCGGGTCATGCTGGGCGCCAGCATCTCCCAGCTTCGCGAAGAGGGTGTGCTGGACCGCACCGGCGACGGTGCCAGCGTTTCGCCCAACGCCCCCATCGCGGTCAAGGAGGCGGTCCTGCCGTTCCACCGGTTCCGCCGGATGGACGGTACGGGCATCGACTCGCTGCTGGGACCGGAGATGAAGTCCACCGGTGAGGTGATGGGCATCGACCACGACTTTGGCAGCGCATTCGCCAAGAGCCAGACCGCGGCCTACGGGTCGCTGCCGAGCTCCGGGACGATCTTCGTGTCGGTGGCCAACCGCGACAAGCGATCGCTGGTGTTCCCGGTCAAGCGGCTGGCTGACCTGGGCTTCCGGGTTTTGGCGACCGAGGGAACCGCAGAGATGCTGCGGCGCAACGGAATTCCGTGTGACGTGGTGCGCAAGCATTTCGAGGAGCCGGGGGAGGGCCGCCCGCGCATGTCAGCGGTCGACGCTATCCTGGCCGGTGATGTCAACATGGTGATCAACACCCCGTACGGCAACTCGGGCCCCCGGATCGACGGTTACGAGATCCGCTCGGCGGCGGTGTCGATGAACATCCCGTGCGTCACCACCGTGCAGGGTGCCTCGGCTGCCGTGCAGGGGATCGAGGCGGGCATCCGCGGTGACATCGACGTGCGCTGCCTGCAGGAACTGCACGCTACGCTCACTCATGACTGAGCCGACTGTGCCGGCCCCCGAGTCGCTTCGCTCCAGCCCGCCGTTCGGCACCCGACTGGCCGCGGCTATCGCCACCCGCGGCCCGTTGTGTGTGGGCATCGACCCGCACCCGGAATTGCTGCGGTCCTGGGGCCTGCCCGTCACCGCCGACGGGCTGGCGCGCTTCTGCGACATCTGCGTGCAGGCCTACGCCGGATTCGCCGTCGTCAAACCGCAGGTTGCCTTCTTCGAGGTCTACGGCTCAGCGGGTTTCGCGGTGCTCGAACGCACCACCGACGCGTTGCAGCGCGACGGGGTGCTAGTACTCGCCGATGCCAAGCGCGGCGACATTGGCTCGACAATGGCGGCCTACGCCCAGGCGTGGGTCGGTGACGGTCCGCTGGCGGCCGACGCCGTGACCGCGTCGCCCTATCTCGGATTCGGCTCGCTGCAACCGTTGTTGGACCTCGCCGCGACCAATGGGCGCGGTGTGTTCGTGCTGGCCGCGACGTCCAACCCGGAGGGCGCCTCGGTGCAGCAGGCCGTGACCGGCGGGCGTACCGTCGCCCAGTCCGTCGTCGACGCCGCCGCCGCCGTCAACCGGACGGCTTCCGCGCAACCGGGTTCGGTCGGCGTGGTCATCGGTGCCACGCTGGCCGAGGTACCGGACGTCAGTCAGCTCGGTGGTCCGGTGTTGGTGCCCGGGGTGGGCGCGCAGGGCGGCCGGCCGGAGGCCCTTGGTGGCCTGGGCGGTGCGCGGCCCGGCCAGCTGCTGCCCGCGGTGTCACGCGAGATCCTGCGCGCCGGACCGGATGTCGCCGCGGTCCGGGCGGCAGGAGAGAAGCTGCGCGACGCCCTGGCGTACCTGGCCTAGACCGTCGAGTTCTCGATCTCCGGGTGGTGGGACCGCCCGACGTGCGCCTCGGCGCGCAGTCGCGGCACCATGTGCGGGTAGTGCAGCTCGAAAGCCGGTCGCTCGGAGCGGATGTTGGGCAGCTCGGTGAAGTTGTGCCGCGGCGGCGGGCAGCTGGTGGCCCATTCCAGGGAGTTGCCGTAGCCCCAGGGATCGTCGACGGTGACGACCTCGCCGTAGCGCCAGCTCTTGAACACGTTCCACACGAACGGGATCACCGACACGCCCAGGGTGAACGCCCCGACGGTCGAGATGATGTTCAGCGTGGTGAAGCCGTCGGTCGGCAGGTAGTCGGCGTAGCGGCGCGGCATGCCCTCGTCACCGAGCCAGTGCTGCACCAGGAACGTGGCGTGGAAACCGATGAGGGTCAGCCAGAAGTGCGCCTTCGCCCACCTTTCGTCGAGCATCCGGCCGGTCATCTTCGGGAACCAGAAGTACACCCCCGCGTAGGTCGCGAACACGATGGTGCCGAACAGCACGTAGTGGAAGTGCGCGACGACGAAATAGGTGTCACTGACGTGGAAATCCAAGGGGGAGCTTGCCAGCAGCACACCCGACAGCCCGCCGATGAGGAAGGTCAGGAGGAAGCCGATGGAGAACAGCATCGGCGATTCGAAGGTCAGCTGACCCTTCCACATGGTGCCGATCCAGTTGAAGAACTTGATGCCGGTGGGTACGGCGATCAGGAACGTCATGAACGAGAAGAACGGCAGCAGAACGGCTCCCGTCACGTACATGTGGTGGCCCCACACTGCGACCGACAAGGCCGCGATCCCCATGGTGGCGAAGACGAGTGTGGTGTAGCCGAAGATCGGCTTGCGCGAGAACACCGGGAAGATCTCGGAGACGATGCCGAAGAACGGCAGCGCGATGACGTAGACCTCCGGGTGACCGAAGTACCAGAACAGGTGCTGGAAGAGGATCAGCCCGCCGTTGGCGGGGTCGTAGATGTGCGCACCGAGGCGACGGTCGGCGGCCAACCCGAACAACGCCGCCGTCAGCAGCGGGAAGATCAGGAGGACCAGGATGCTGGTCACCAGGATGTTCCAGGTGAAGATCGGCATCCGGAACATGGTCATGCCGGGGGCGCGCATGCACACCACGGTGGTGATCATGTTGACCGCGCCGAGGATGGTGCCCAGACCGCCGACGGCCAGTCCCAGGATCCAGAGGTCGCCGCCGGCACCGGGGGTGTGCATGGCATCGGAGAGCGGGGTGTAAGCGGTCCAGCCGAAGTCCGCCGCACCGCCGGGGGTGATGAACCCGCTGAGTGCGATCAACGCCCCGAATAGGAACAGCCAGAACGACAATGCGTTGAGCCGCGGGAACGCGACGTCGGGGGCGCCGATCTGCAGCGGCAGCACCAGGTTGGCGAACCCGAACACCACGGGCGTCGCGTAGAACAGCAGCATCGCCGTGCCGTGCATGGTGAACAGCTGGTTGTACTGCTCGTTGGACAAGAACTGCAGACCGGGAAGGGCCAGCTCGGCGCGGATGAACAGCGCCATCAACCCGCCGACGAAGAAGAACGCGAAACAGGTGACCACATACATGATCCCGATCAGCTTGTGATCGGTCGTGGTGATCAGCTTGTAGATGAGATTGCCTTTGGGTCCGACCCGGTCCGGGTAGGGCCGGGTGGCCTGCAAATGGGCAGCCTCGGGCGCCTCAGAAACCACGATGTCTCCCAACATCTAGTCCTGTAGCACCCCGAGAGCACTGTAGCGCCTCGACCGCGATCGCACACTGGACACCCGGCCGCGAGGAAATGTCCGGTGTGCGGTACTGCAGCGGAATCCAGGCGCCGAACAGCCAGAAGCCCCAGTTGCGGAAGCTCGGATCGAAGATCGGCGTGACCCAGTGCCCGCCGTAACCGAATGGCTGATGGTCCAACCGCCCCTAGTCGTCACCGCGCCATTGCCGGCCGCCGCCGGGGCCCTGCCATCCCACCGGGCCGGGCCCGCCGTGGTCCCCTGGCGGCCCGCCAGGCCCGCGGCCGACCGGTCCCGGGCTCGCCGGGCCCGGCCCGGGTGCCTGGCAGCCCTGAAAGACCTGGAAGCCACAGGGGAGGGGACCTGGGTCGGCCTGCGCCGACGCCGCACCCAGCGTCAGTCCGGCCGCCGAGATGTCGATCGCGCGGGCGGCAATTCGGGGGGATTGAGTGATGGACATGGCACAGCCCTTCAACATTCGAATCGGTCACTGCACAACTGCGTCCACTTCTGACACTAGGTAGCGCAACTATGTATCAATTGGCGCGCTGCTACGCGTGCGTTAGTCGGTCAGCCGTTGCGTCATCGACACGCGCGACACGCCGTGACCTGCCTGTGAGGTGAAATCTCGCCGCGCGAACCGGCTGTCACGGCCCAGCCGGGGTGGCCCACCGTCGCGCAGGTTGGAGAAACCGCTGGTAGAGCGGGACCTTTGCGATCGTCGCCGTCCGCTTGTGCGGCGGAGCCGGCCCGCCGCCGAACACCTTCAGGTGGCGCGCGGGCGAGGCAATCTTGGGCCATATCCTGCGGGTTTGCGCCAGTTAGCAGGGGGTGGGGTTAGATTTCGTCAGTGGGCGTGGGTACGGTCGTCGTCGCTGGCTGAAGAACCCGGCCCAGGCAAAACAATGATTGTGATGAGACGGAGGAACCCGTGGCCCTTCCCCAGTTGACCGACGAGCAGCGCGCAGCCGCGTTGGAGAAGGCTGCTGCCGCACGTCGAGCACGAGCTGAGCTCAAGGATCGGCTCAAGCGCGGCGGCACCAACCTCAAGCAGGTGCTCACCGACGCTGAGACCGACGAGGTCCTCGGCAAGATGAAGGTTTCCGCGCTGCTGGAAGCCCTGCCCAAGGTGGGCAAGGTCAAGGCGCAGGAAATCATGACGGAGCTGGAAATCGCCCCGACGCGTCGTTTGCGCGGCCTCGGCGATCGGCAGCGCAAGGCATTGCTGGAAAAGTTCGACTTCTCCTAGGGAGGTCGATGGACGCCGGCGGAGGGCCGGGCAGTAGCCGCGGCCGAGTTGTGGTGCTGTCCGGCCCCTCTGCGGTAGGAAAGTCGACCGTCGTCGGGCGGCTGCGTGAGCAGTTGCCCGACCTGCACTTCAGCGTGTCGGCCACCACACGGGCACCTCGCCCGGGCGAGGTGGACGGGGTCGACTACCACTTCGTCTCGCCCGAGGAGTTCCAGCGCCTGATCGACCATGGCGACCTGCTGGAATGGGCCGAGATCCACGGCGGCTTGCACCGCTCGGGCACATTGGCCGCGCCGGTGGCTGCCGCGGCGCAGTCGGGTGTTCCGGTGCTGATCGAGGTTGACCTCGCCGGCGCCCGTGCGGTGAAGCACGCCATGCCGGAGGCGCTGACGGTGTTCCTGGCACCCCCGAACTGGGAGGCGCTGGAGGAGCGGCTCGTCGGCAGAGGCACCGAGACTCCCGAGGTGCGGGCCCGCCGGCTGGCCACCGCCCGCGCCGAATTGGCCGCCCAGGGCGACTTCGACGTCGTCGTCGTGAACAGCCAATTGGAGTCGGCCTGCGCCGAATTGGTATCCTTGCTGGTGGGCAACGCGCCTAAGCCGGTGTGAGAGGTCGTCAGCGACCCGAGAAGGCCCACCAGACTCAAGTCTTTCCGATCTAAACCGCCAGGAAGAAGTTCTACGTGACGCAAGCCAGCACGGATCACTACGATCCGGCCCCGGGTGCCGCAACCGCCTATGACACGCCGCTGGGAATCACCAACCCGCCCATTGACGAGTTGCTGGACCGGGTGTCGAGCAAGTACGCGCTGGTGATCTACGCCGCCAAGCGGGCCCGCCAGATCAACGACTACTACAACCAGCTCGGTGACGGCATCCTCGAGTACGTCGGACCGCTGGTCGAGCCGGGCCTACAGGAGAAGCCGCTGTCGATCTCGCTGCGCGAGATCCACGGTGACCTGCTCGAACACACCGAAGGCGAGTAGTCCACGCCGGGCCAGTTGATGAACCGTAAGCGGATCATCGTCGGCGTCGCCGGTGGCATCGCCGCCTACAAGGCGTGTTCGGTCGTTCGGCAGCTCAGTGAAGCCGGGCACGACGTCCGTGTCATCCCGACCGAGTCGGCGCTGCGGTTCGTCGGCGCCGCCACCTTCGAGGCGCTGTCCGGCCATCCGGTTCGCACCGGCGTGTTCACCGACGTCGACGAAGTTCCACACGTCCGGATGGGCCAGGAGGCCGACCTCGTCGTCGTCGCTCCCGCCACCGCCGACCTACTGGCCCGCGCCGTTGCCGGACGTGCCGATGATCTGCTGACTGCGACGCTGCTGACCGCGCGGTGCCCCGTCCTGTTCGCCCCGGCTATGCACACCGAGATGTGGCTACACCCCGCCACCTGCGACAACGTCGCGACGTTGCGCCGCCGCGGGGTGGTCGTGCTCGAACCGGCCTCGGGTCGCCTTACCGGCGCCGACACCGGTCCCGGGCGGTTGCCCGAGCCCGAGGAGATCACGACCTTCGCCGAGTTGCTGCTGGCCCGTTCCGACGCGATGCCCTACGACATGAGCGGCGTCAAGATCCTGGTCAGTGCGGGCGGTACCCGCGAGGCGATCGACCCCGTGCGGTTCATCGGCAACCGCAGCTCCGGCAAGCAGGGCTACGCGGTGGCTCGGGTGGCCGCCCAGCGGGGCGCCGATGTCACGCTGATCGCCGGCAACACCGCGGGCCTCGCGGACCCCGCCGGTGTCGACGTCCTGCACATCACCTCGGCCGCTCAACTACATGAGGCGGTGACCAAGAACGCTCCGGATGCCGATGTACTGGTGATGGCTGCCGCGGTCGCCGACTTCCGCCCCGCGCACGTCGCAACCAACAAGATCAAAAAGCGGCTCGACGTGGTCGAGGGCCCCGCGATCGAGCTGGTGCGCACCGACGACGTACTGGCCGAAGCGGTCCGGCTGCGTGCCGACGGCCAGCTGCCCAAGATGCGTGCCATCGTCGGTTTCGCGGCCGAAACCGGTGATGCCGAGGGCGATGTGCTGTTCCACGCCAGGGCGAAGCTTGCCCGCAAGGCGTGCGATCTGCTGGTCGTGAACGCGGTCGGGGAGGGCCGCGCATTCGAGGTCGACAGCAATGATGGTTGGCTGTTGGGTGCCGACGGTACCGAAGCCGCACTGGAGCACGGGTCGAAGACGCTGATGGCAAGTCGTATCGTGGACGCGATTGCCACGTTCCTGCGCGGACGCGAAGCGTAGCGATCGGGAAGCGGTCGCAGAACAAGACAAGCGGTTGCGCGGGCCGAAAGTGCCCGCTTGGGTCTGACGGGGATCGCGATACGATTCGCCGAACTAAGTATTGGAAGGGATGGGACCGTGAGCGACAATGGTCGGCTGTTCACCAGCGAGTCGGTAACCGAAGGGCACCCCGACAAGATCTGTGACGCCATCAGCGACTCAGTGCTCGACGCACTCCTGGCTCAGGATCCGCACTCCCGCGTCGCGGTCGAGACCCTCGTCACCACCGGGCAGGTCCACGTCGTCGGTGAGGTCACCACGCAGGCCAAGGAAGCCTTCGCCGACATCACCGACACCGTCCGGGCGCGCATCCTGGAGATTGGCTACGACTCCTCGGAGAAGGGCTTCGACGGTGCCTCGTGCGGGGTCAACATCGGCATCGGCAAGCAGTCTCCCGACATCGCCCAGGGCGTGGACACCGCCCATGAGGCGCGCGTCGAGGGCGCCGCGGATCCGTTGGACGCCCAGGGTGCCGGCGACCAGGGGCTGATGTTCGGCTACGCGATCCGCGACACTCCTGAGCTGATGCCGCTGCCGATCGCGTTGGCGCACCGGCTCTCCCGCAAGCTGACCGAGGTGCGCAAGAACAAGTCGCTGGACTACCTGCGCCCGGACGGCAAGACCCAGGTCACCATCCAGTACGAGGGCACCACCCCGGTTCGGCTCGACACCGTGGTGTTGTCCACCCAGCACGCCGACGGGGTCGACCTGGAGAAAGAGCTGGCTCCCGACATCCGCGAGAAGGTGGTCAAGGCCGTCCTCGAGGACCTCGCGCACGAGAGCCTGGACACCTCCGATTTCCGACTGCTCGTCAACCCGACGGGCAACTTCGTCGTCGGTGGCCCGATGGGTGATGCCGGCCTGACCGGCCGCAAGATCATCGTCGACACCTACGGCGGCTGGGCTCGTCACGGCGGCGGCGCGTTCTCGGGCAAGGATCCGTCCAAGGTGGACCGCTCGGCGGCGTACGCGATGCGCTGGGTGGCCAAGAACGTCGTCGCGGCGGGGCTGGCCGAGCGGGTCGAGGTCCAGGTGGCCTATGCGATCGGCAAAGCCGCCCCGGTCGGGTTGTTCGTGGAGACCTTCGGCACCGAGACCGTGGACACCGCGCGTATCGAGAAGGCCATCACCGCGGTTTTCGACCTGCGGCCCGGCGCGATCATCCGCGATCTCGACCTCAAGCGCCCGATCTACGCGCAGACCGCCGCGTACGGCCATTTCGGCCGCACCGACATCGACCTGCCCTGGGAGCGGCTAGACAAGGTCGAGGACCTGAAGAACTCCGTCTAGGGTTCACTGCCTCAGGTTCACTGCCGAACAGACGCAAAAGGCCCCGCACACCCAGGTGTGCGGGGCTTTTTGCGTCTACTGCTCGCGCGGATCGTTGGGCAGCGAACACACGACAAGCCGAGCACCGAGTCGCTCGACTCACGTGTGGGGTGCTAGCCGACGAACTGGTCGAACGCCCACTGGTACTGCGCGGGGATGACCTGTACGCCGCACTGCTTCTGCAGGGTGCCGAGCGGGGCCAGGAGCGCGGTGAACTCCTGGTACTCCTGCGGGTTGCTCTGGGCGTAGGCCTGCAGGGTGGCGGAGGCCTGGGCGCGCGGCTGCAGCGCGGCGGTCATCAACATTCGCTGACCATCCGGATGGGTGCTCAGGTAGCCCTGGATCTGGCTCTGCGCCGTCGAGACGGTGCTGTCGATGTTCTGCTTGCTGCAGTCGGGTGCCGCCACCGCCGACGGTGCGGCGATCACGGCCATGGCCGTGCCGGCGACCAGCGAGCCGAGACAGATGCCGAGTGTCCGCCGGGTTCCGGCAGCTTCAGCAGTTTTCATGGGGTGAATCCCTCCAGATTGTGACATCTGATGCCATTGTCGCCTTCCCGGACGGTCCCGACAAGGTTTGCTGCTCGCCGCACCATTGCGGCAGGTCAGTCGTGCAGAGCGGCACGCAGGGCGGCCAATCCACGTTCGGTCGCCGCGGTGGCGGCCGGCACCACCCCGGCGTAACCGAGATAGCCATGCACCAGTGTGTCGGCATTGTGTAGCTCCACTGTTACACCCGCGGCGGCCAGCAGCTCGGCGTACCGGGCGCCGTCGTCGCGCAGCGGGTCGTGGCCGGCGATGGCGATATAGGCCGGCGGTAGCCCCGTCAGGTCGGCAGCGCGCCCGGGAGCCAGGCCGGCAGGGGGGTCGCTCAGGTCGAGGTGTCCGGCGTACCAGCGGGTGAATGCGGCGATGGCGACGTTGTCCAGGACCGGCGCGTCGGCGTTCTCGGCGAACGACGGCAGCGAGGTGTCCCACATCGCCGACGGATACCAGAGCAGCTGGAAGGAGATCTGCGGTCCGCCGCTGTCGCGGGCGAGCTGGGCGACCACCGCCGCCAGGGTGCCGCCGGCCGAATCGCCCGCCACCGCCAAGCGGGTGGGGTCCGCTCCGAGCTGTGCGGCATTGCCGGCCACCCAGCGGGTGGCAGCCCACACGTCGTCGACGGCGGCGGGGTATGGATGTTCGGGCGCGAGCCGGTAATCGACGGAGACGACCACGCTGGCGGCGGCCACCGCATGTTCGCGTGCCGTGCCGTCGTGGGTGTCCAGGTCCCCGACGGCGAAGCCGCCGCCGTGGAAGTACATGGTCACCGGCGCAGCAGCGGTCACGTCGTCAGGCCAATAGACCCGTACGGGGATCGGCCCGGCCGGCCCGTCGATGTGGTGTTCCTCGACCCGCAGGTCGGGGTGGACCGGTCGGCGCGGCAGCTCCCGCAGCCGGCGCCGGGCTTCGTCGATTCCGTCGTCGACGCTGAGTTGGAACGGCACCGCGTCCAGTACCTTCTGCAGGATGGCGTCCACCGGCGGTCTGTCCGAACTTGACATGAGCCCACCGTACTTACGAACCCTGACAGCCTGGTGGCTGGCGGGCGCGGCGGTGGCGGTCGGCTACGGCGTCTTCCTGGTGGTCACGGCGCTGCGGCTGCCCGACGGCGCAGATCTGACCGGCCGCTTTCCCGGCCAACCCGCCGTCAAGGCGCTGATGGCCGTGCTGCTGGCGGTGGCGGCTGCGAGCCATCCCATCCGCCGGGAACGGCGCTGGCTGGTCGGGGCGCTGCTGTTCTCGGCCGCCGGCGATTTCTTCCTCGCGATGCCGTGGTGGCAGCCGTCGTTCGTGCTCGGGCTCGGCTCGTTCCTGGTGGCGCACCTGTGCTACCTGGGTGCGCTGCTGCCGCTGCGCGGGAACAGCCGTCCCCGGCTGCTTGGCGCGGCGGTGCTGCTGGCCGCCTGCGCGGGGTTGTTGGTGTGGTTCTGGCCGCGACTGGTGGCCGACGGATTGACGATCCCGGTGACGGTCTACATCGCGGTGCTCGCAACGATGGCCAGTGCGGCGCTGTTGGCCGTGCTGCCCACTCCGTGGACGGCCCTGGGCGCGGTGACCTTCGCGGTGTCCGACGGCATGATCGGCGTCGGACGGTTCGTTGTGGACTCGTCGGCACTGCAAGTGTCGATCTGGTGGGTGTACGCCACAGCGCAGGTGCTGATCACCGCCGGCTTCTTCTACGGCCGCCGCCGAACCGAATGATGCGGTGTGGTCGGTACGGAACCCGCCGTTGCGGCTAGGTCCGCCGGCCTCGCAACCGGAACAGAATCATTGCGGCGCCCAGAACCGCCACAGCCACCACTCCGCCGGCGGCCCACCAGATCCATCCGGACCCGCCCTGAGCATCGGCAGTCTTCGGGCGGCCGGAGATCTCCTCCGGCGGATTCGGAACGCTCATCGGCGCGCTGCCCGGCACCGAGATCAGGGCCCGACCGTCAAGGCCCGACCATCGGCCGCGTTCACTGCCCAACCACGTCAACAACTGGTCGAGTTGTGCCGGCGCGCCGTTGGATGTCGCGGCCAAGATCGTCCGCTTCCCGTCGAACACAGTCTGCATCGAACCGAACCGGACGGCCGGATCGAGAGTCAATGACATGGGCTTGCCGTCCGGACCCACCCCTTCGATGTCGATGCGTCCTTGGTCGGTGCTGAAAGGCAACACGACGTCGGGGACATTCCAGGCGTCTGCGGAGACCAGGACGGCCGGAGCGCCGCTGTCGAGGGCCTGCTTGAGGCTGGTCACGGTCGTCACCAGCGGAATCCCGCTGGTCTGCTGAAGACCCATCGCGATTCGCGCCGCCCGGCGCGTGTCGGCGAAAGCATCCCGTCCGATACCGAACTGCACGCGTGGTGTCAGCGACTGGGGAAGGGACTGGAACCCCGGCGGTGACGGGGGATTCGCGGAGTGCACCTCGACGACCGTGCTGCCGTCGATACGCAGTGTCATCGGCAGGTAGTCGCCGCAGTGTCCGGGGTCGCCGGTGGTGTGGACAGTGACCTCGACCGTGGTGGTGCGCCGGACCAGTTCGTTCGGGACCTCGACCCATCGATCGATGGTTCCATCGGACGTAGCGGGCCACCGAGCGATTGTCGTCGTGCCGACCATAACGGTCACCTCGCCGCCGAAATCGCTCGGCAGCGGAGTGTAGGAACCGGTCAGGTGGATCCGAATTCCGGCCAGTGGGTGACCGAAGCGGCTCTGGTTCAGCTCGAATTGGACCTGCGGCCACAGTGCATCCGAGGTGAGCCCCGACAACTTCAGGTCATCCAGCGAGGTGGTGTCGGCCACGACTTCCTGGTCGACTTGCAGCGGCGCAGCCACGGCCTTGCGGCTGACGGCGAACTGCAATGAGTCGTCGGTGAGCAGCCGGGTCTGGTTGGTGAGCTCCGGACCGGGTCCGGAGATCGACAGACTCGGAACTGGTCCGGCGCCTTGGAGTGAAAGACCTTTGTCGGTGCTCTCCCGAAGGAGGATGTGGCGTTCCAGCGGCGCCGAAATGTCCTCCGGTGTCGACCTCCCAGGGGACACAGCGGCGACGACGATGTCCGGACTTTGGCCCCCGTAACGCCTGGTGACCGCGGCTGCGAGCTGAACTGCGGCGTCTGACTCCGCGGGTGACGGCTTGGCCGGAATTGCGATGGTCAACTTCTTCAGGACGGCCGGAAGGAATCCGGCCACCGTCGTCGGTGCTTCTTCGCGTCCGGAGAACGAGACCGAGGCGTTGACCAATCTGATCGGGGCCAGCGGATCCCAGCAGAAATCGTCGGCGGGAATCGCGGTGGCCGTCAATGTGGCGCTTGCCCAGCCGCCGTAAACCTTAAGACCCGCAAGCGGAATCACCACTTGGGCCTGATCGGCTGCAGGTAGCGACATTCTGCTGATGGTTCGACCGTCCTGAGTGACTGCGATGCTGCCGAAGCGCAGTGGCACCGGTAGTTCGAGCGTCGCGTTCAATGCAACCGGAGCCAATCCCTGCGGCGCGGAGAACGACAGCGCCTTGCTGGTCACGTCGCGATGAACTTCGAAGGAGATCGAGTCGGAGGATCCCAGATCCGACAATGGCAGCGTCGGCGAATCCGCCAGGGCGCCTGTGGTTGTGGGGTCGGCCAGAGCCATCGGAGCCATCGGACCGAGAACTACGATGATAACCGTAGCGAGCGCGCAGAGCCGGCGCGGCAAAATCGATGCCATGCCCGAATGGTAGGCAGTTGCGCCGCTGTGCCATTCCCGAACGCTGCAAATGCCATTGACGGCTCGGAGCGACTTCCGGGTGACGGGGGGCCCGATTGGCATCCGAGACCCGGCTCGTGTGCATATCGTGAATCCGAATGGTTCTCAGTGCGCACTGTGGTGCGGGGACGGATGGGGCCGACGGTGCACTCTCCTTGGCCTGGTAGCTCGCGCGTAGCACCCGCCGACGCGTGGTTCCTGTTTGCGACTGGACTGCACACCGACCAATTGCTTGTTTACGGCTTTACGGGCATCCCGGAATCGGTTGATCAGGCGATAGCGGAGGTGCTCAACCGCGCGCAAGCCTGCCCCGATTTGCATTTGCGGGTAGGTCGCGGGGCCACCGGCCTTGGGTTTCCCGTCTGGGTCGCCGGTGAGGTGAATCCAGCGCAGATCGTCGTTCATTCGGCGGGCGAGTACGACTGGGCTCACTTCTTGGCAGCATGTGGCGAGATCATTGAGCATCGGCAGCTCGATACCCGCGAAGCCGTGTGGCGGATACACCTGTTCGTCGGCGTGCGTGGGGTACCCGGTGGCTCGGGCCAGCCGGCGACAGTCGCCGTCGTCCAGATCAGTCATGCGTTCGCCGACGGCACTAGGTCGGCCGCCCTCGCTGGACTCCTGTTGGGCCGCAACACAGAACTGCCGCCCGTGAACGCCCCGGCGCTCGGCGGCCGGGTCGTATCGGTCATCGACGCGTTACGCCGGCGGCGGGAACTTCACAACGACACCGTTGCCGGTGTTCTCCCGGCTGCGGCGGGTCCGCTGCAGCCGCTGCGCACCAACCGCACCCCCAGTGGACCACCGCTGCTGCGCACGTTTGTCCGGCATCGATTTCAGCTGCCCGGCAAGTCGGCGACGGTCGGAGCCCTGGTGGCCATCTCCGAAGCGCTGGGGGGTTACTTGCGGGATCGCGGTGAGGATGTATCAACGCTGACCGCGCTGGTGCCGATGGCCAAACCTGGTGTGGCGCAGGCGCGCAACCATTCCGCGGCCGAGTTCATCCGGCTTCATCCCGATGTTGTCTCGCGAACGGAACGAGCTCGGCTCATCGCCGAGGAATTCGACTCGTGCCGCCGGCGCCGCCTGCATTCGGCGTTCGGCGCCCAAGAAGCCGCGATGGCCAGTCTGCCCGGTCCGCTGCTGCGCTGGCTAGCGTCGCGACCGCTGCCCGATGCCGTCATGGCGCACACCGTAGTCTCGAGCGTCAACCGCGGGGCAGCCGATCTGCACTTCGGTGGTTGCCCGGTGTTCATGACTGCCGGCTATCCCTTCCTGACCCCCACCATCGCCTTGACTCATGGCGTGCACGGCATCGGCGACATGGTCGCCATCAGCGTGCACACCAGGGAGTCGGTCATGCCCGACATCGCGGACTACCTCGACCGACTCAATGCCGGTTTACGTCCGCTGCCCTGATTCCCCGATATCAGACATGTTCTGCCACTACGGATATACAGCGCACAATTGATCGAGCCTGCCCGCGGCGAGATTGACCGAAACTCCGTCAGCGTCGGTGTAGCTTCGATCGCGCAGCAACTGGATCTGTCGACGTTGGGCGGCAATGAAGTCGTTGGCCGCTGCCGCGACATCTGCCGGTTCCGGTCCGACCTGCGGTGCAAAGAAATCCACAACCTTGCCGAGCGCCGCTGCCCGCCTGGTGACAGCAGCGCCGGCGTCGGGGGTATCCGCGCTCCAGCTCTCCGGCAGCGGTGGCACGGCGCCAAGAGCCGACCGGGTTATCTCCCATGCTCGACATGTCGAGCTTGTCAGTACCTCGTCGGTACGTGCCTTCTGTGGCGCGGATACGAGCACTGCGGGCTTTGCGTTCTTCACGACGATGCCTGCTGCTCCGACCACTGCTACGGCGACGATCAGACCGGCGGCGAGTATCGCTGCGGGAATCCATCGCCAGACCTCGACAGTGTCAGCCACAGGCTGTTGGGACTGCTGCCCGACGGGGGGCGCATCTGACGATTCTGCCGCCATGACTGGATGCTAGACGCAGCCGGGCACTCGACGGGCGCGCTCGGCGATGATGCGTCGGAGCGACCTCATGCGGGTAGCGGGGTGGGAACGAATCGGAACCAGTCGACCACCATGGTGGCGGGAAAGGGCGTCGAAGGACCCGGTGGTCCAGGCCAGTCACCGCCAACCGCGATGTTCAAGATGACGAACATCGGTGTGTCGAACACCCAGGGCGCCGCGGCCGGAAGCGCATCCGGGGTGAAGTCCGCGAGAGTGATGTCGTCAACGCCGATAGTGATGCGCTCCGTGCTGCGGTTGGACCAGTAGGTGTGGAATCCCGCCGTCAAGTCCACAGGCGACGGGCCGCTTTCGACCAGGTCTGCTTTTGGTCCGTGCAGTGCCACATGATATTCGGTGCCGGTACCGATCAACTCCATGATGTCGACCTCGCCGCACCGCGGCCAGCCGACGTCGGCGATATTCGAACCCAGCATCCAGAAGGCCGGCCAAATTCCCTGGCCGGCGGGTAACTTGATCCGGGCCGCAACGATTCCGGAGGGGAAGTTGACCCTCCCGCGGGTCACCAGACGTGCTGAGGTGTAATGGCCGTCGGATTCCAGCGCCTGCAAGATCAGGTGGCCCCGACCGTCCAGGCGGACGTTGGCTCTAGAGTCGGTATAGGTCTGCAGGCTGCCCTGCTCCCAACCCTTTTCCGCCGAGGAACCCGTCTCGGCCAGCCAGAGCCGGGGATCCGGGGCTGCCCCGGCGGGTCCGTCGAAGTCGTCGAAGACGTGATTCGAGGCGACTGTAACGGCCGTAGGGACGACCGCCGTGCAGCTCACCGCCGCCAGCATCGCGGCGAGTGCTCGGATCGGCCGGCGCAGTGTCGTAATGATCGACCGTTGCCGTCGCATCAGGATCAGGCCTCGGTCGCGTTGGCCCGGCCGTCAAGGCCTGAGTGGATGGGCAGGAGCAGCCGTCCCCGGTACATGCGCACGACCGTCGGGGCACACACGGCCATTTCCAGGGCGACAGCGGACAACCAGCCCAGTGCCAGCCCGGTAAGCCCGCCGTGCGCGGCCCCGACAGCGGCCCCGGCTAGCTCCCCCATCCCGAGTACGGCGATCATCATCGCCTCACGTCCGACAGTCCCGGCAACGCGAGCCACCGCAACGTGGTGGTCCTTGACGATGAGGCCGAATCCGCCCAAACACATGACGATGAGTGCCTGCCGGCCGCTGTCGGCGTATGCGGCGCCGAAGATGTGCAACACCCAGTGCCCCAGCAGCAGAACACCCAGATTGGCTGCTGTGCAGATCAGCAGCGCATAGCGCAGTGTGAACCCGAACTCCATCGCGAAGGTTCGCGAATCCCGCGCCCCGGACGCGAAAAGCGCGGTCGCAAGTGCGATCGGAACGTAGAACAGGAACCCGGCTATGGACCAGGTTGCGTAGAGATAGCCGGCCACCTCCGATCCCAGTAGAACGTTGCCCAGGATCGGCATCGCGAAAAAGGGCGTGAACAGTGCGATGTTGAGGGCGTGATGCTTGGCGGCTTCGAAGTGAAGACCCCGCAGGGCCGACAGCTCGGGTATCAGCCCCCGCAGCCCGACACGGAATCGGCGGATCAGGACGATGGTGACCGCGGTGATCGATACGACGTTTGCGATGAACCAGCTGGCGAAGATGGTCAGTGACCCGTAACGGTGAAGCGTCAATGCGAAGGCCGCCAACAGCGCCAACTTCACGACCGCTTGAACAGTGTTGCGACCCAGCTGTATTCCGCCACCCAGGCTACTGAGCAGGGCCTGGTCGAGCATGTAGCCAATGGACTGCGTCGCCACGGCCGCGGTGAAGAGCACGGTGATGCCAACGTCATGGCCGATACCCGGCAAACCGAGAAAGGCGCTGGGCAAGGTGAACGCCGCCAACAGTGCGACGGCCGTCCCGACCGTGCCACTGACGACGGCGGTGGTGGCGATCAGCCGCGCCCGTCCAACCTGCATCGCAGGTAGCCGGGCGATGAGCACGGTGCCGAAACCGAGCACGGTGAAGGGCGCGATCAAACTCATCGCGGAGATGGCGGTGGCCGACTCACCCACATCGGAGGCATTGAACATCCGCGCGGCGAGCGCCCAATACACAAAACCCAACCCCGAGGTGACGATCGACGTCGAGACGAGCGCGGCCGCACTGCGCAGTAGCAAGCGCAATTTGTGCTGATGTTCGGCTTCGATTTCGGCATGGTCGTCGCCGCTGCCGGGCGAGGGCAGTTCTGTCATCGGTGCGCCGGGGAAACTGCATCGCTGATCGCGTCGGCGTACATCTGTTCCAGGCGTCGCACCACTGAGCTGACGGTGAAGCTCTGCGCTCTGTCGTGGCCTGCCGCACCGAAGGCCCGCGCTTTGTCCGGATCGTCGAGCACCGCGGTCAGTGCTCCAGCCAGCGCGGCAGCGTCACCGGGAGGCACGAGCAGTCCGGTGAGGCCGTCGACGACCATGTCCAGGATGCCGCCCGATGCGGTGGCAACCACGGCCCGGCCGGCCGCCATCGCTTCGAGAACCACGGTGGGGCAGGGATCTGCCCAGACCGACGGCACCACGACCAACCTGGCGGTCCGGAACAGCTCGACGATGGCGTCGTGCGGCAGCTGCCCGGCCCATTTCGCTCCATGGGGAAATCTCCAGCGGTCCGGGGTGGGTGAGCGGCCGGCGAGCACGAGCGGGGGAGGACTGTCCAGCATCTCGTAGGCATCGAGCAATGTCCGGACACCTTTGTCAGCGGTGAGATCTCCGACGAACAGCAGTGGCGCGTCCGGTCCCGCCGGCGCCACCGATTCGACGATGATCTCGTCGGGAATAAAGTTGGGTATCACCCGGATCCGCAGCCGGGCGCTGTGTAGCCAATGACCGGTGGGAACCGTGACAGCCTCGGCAACCGCGCTGCTGACCGCGGCCGCCGCAGCGACACGTTTCGCGCGGCGTCGCGCCGACCAGGCGTTTGCGGTCAAGGTGACCAGACCGTTGACGGTGCCGTAGTGGTCGGTGGCGCACGGCAGGCAGCGCGCCGGATCCGGACCGGGGCAGCGGCTTTGCCCACGCTCCATGAAGCGCTTCGTCGCGCAGACATGGCTGTAGTCATGCAGGGTCATGACCAAGGGCACCCCGGCGGCGGCCGCTGGTCCCAGGGCACTGTTGACGATCCAATTGTGGGCATGGACGACGTCGAACGCCCTGGTGGACAGTTCCTGCCGGATCGCCTGTCGCACTGCCGGATCCGGTATGGGCAGGGCGTGCGGTCGTGATGAGTCGCTGTACAGCGCGGACAATCTCGCGGCGGTGCTGGCGACGCGCACCACGCGCACGTCGTCGGACACAGCTTCTCCCGGAAGTTCCTCCCCGCTGGCGAAGCCGAGCAAGGTCACTTCGTGCCCACGAGCGGCCAAGGCGCGGGCCAGATTCCACACATGACGCTCCTCCCCACCGGCCACCGGCGGGAGGAACTGGGCCAGCTGGAGGATTCTCACCGTGCGACCTCCTGGTAGAGACGGTGGAGTTGTGCGGCGCAGTCGTCCCATGTCGGCACGTGCGGCGGTGCAGGGCGCGGCGCCGCGGCGACGGCCAATGCGGCGGCGGCGATCTGATCGGCGGAGGCGTCGAGGGGAATTGTCGTCACCAGCCCGGCCCGCCCGAGCTCGGACAACCCCGAAGTGTCCGCGACAAGGGCCTTGCTCCCGGTACCGATCGCTTCCATCACCGCGACCGGATGGGCCTCGTACTCACTGAGCAGGCAGACCACATCAGCATTGGCTACCACGGTTCCCATGGCGGCCCGCTCAGTGGGCCCGAAGCTTCGGATCGACACGCGGTCGGCCACGCCCAGCTCGGCGGCAAGTTCCCGTAGGTGTTGCTCGTAGGGGCCACCACCGATCAATTCCAGCCTGGCATCGGGTGCGCGGGACAGAATGGCCGGAAGGGCCCCCAGAATCCGGTGGTGGCCCTTGTACCGCTCCAATCGGCCGACGGACACCAGCAGCGGGCTACCCGCCGGCTTCGGCGCGGTGGGATCGATCGGCAGCGGATCACATCCATTCCTGATCAGCCGGATACGTGACTCAGGTATCCCGAGTGATCGGGCGAACATCGCCCGTTCGTATTCGCATACCGCCACCAACGCCGACGCCGTCCGCAGCAGAGGAGCCAAGAGCTTCCACTGCAGCGGGCGCACCGCCTCGCGAAGTCCTGACGAATGCCCGCCGGTGTGGAAGGTCAGAACCGATGGCAGGTGCGCTCGTCTGGTCGCCGCGAGCGCCATCGGGGCAACCAGTGCGTGGACACCCTGGATGTGGACGACGTCGTAGTCAGGAGCGGACAACAGGTGACGCGCGAGTCCGGGGGCGAAGTAGTAATCGCGGGAACGCGGATACGACGGCCAGCGCCTGATGCGGTAGCCGGCCATCGTCTCGTCGGCCGGAAGCTTCCCGGTGGTGTCGGAGGTCAACACCGTAACCTCGACCCCGGCGGCGGCAAGCCGGCGAGAGACCTCGTGTACGTGGGTCTCGATACCACCCATCAGCGGCAACGCCCTGGCAGAGACCATCGCCACCCGCAGCCGTCTCGTACGCCCTGACTCGCTCATCGCGGCTCGCCGTGCCTGTGCCACCGTTCGGACAGCACACCGCGGACATACCCCACGGTGGTGTAGGCCAGGCCGATCACAATGACCGCCGCCCTGAGCAGCCCGGCCCGCTCGCCCCTGAGCGCCTCCCACAGACCGCGCAGCACGCCGAGCGGCAGGATGATCGACGAATAAGTCCATTCCGCGGACAGTCCCGTTGCCACCCCGACACTTTCGGTCACTTGTGCTTTCGACAACCCCTCCGAGAAGCACCGCGAGCGAAAGTACGAAAAGGTCTGGCGCCCGGCCGGCACGCTGTGACTGACGGCGGCCTGGTCGTCGTAGATGAAGACACCACCGGGGCGCGCCTTCGCGGTTCGGATGCAGAACTCGGTCTCTTCGCAGCCGACGGGGCGCTGTACCGCCGCCGATCTACCGATGCCGGTCACGAATCCACCGGCATCAAACAACTCGCGCCGGAAGGATGCATTGGCGCCGATGAGATTTCGGACTACGCCGGCCCGCTGCCCTGTGTAGTTACAGCCCACCACCCAATCGAACTCCGGTGGCCACCATGGCGGACGTCGAGTGGCCCAACTGGGGTCGATCCGGCCGCCGACACCCAGGACGTCTGCGTCCGTGTAATGGCGCGCCAGTCCCGCCAGCCAACCGGGCTCGGCGGCCGCGTCGTCGTCGAGAAACATCACCACGTCGGCATCGGTGAGTTCGACTCCGGTGTTCCTCGCTCCGGACAGGCCCCGTTCATGCTGATTGGTGACCACGCGTACACCGGAGAGGTGTTCGGCGAGGCGCGCCTGCAGGACCTCGTTGTGGTCGACGACCACGATGAGGTCGTCCGGTGGCGGCTGCTGGGTTTGTACGGAATCCACCGCCCGCAAGATGTCGTCCCAGCGTTCTTCGGTGTAGGCACAGATGACTACTGCACACGTCGGTAAATCGGCGGCGTCACAGTCTCGCCTCGCGGGGTCGGTCAACATCACTTGATTTTTCTCGAATTTGTCAGCCGCGTTGCTAATTCGGCGATATCTGGATAGCAGAAGGGTCATTGAGGACCTCGCGTACGCCGATGATGTTGATGCGTGCTGCGTCGTAGGCGGCCGCCCCGATGATGATCGCGAGCGCGATCACCAGCGGAGCTACTGTCCGGAATCCTTGCCAGGTCAACCATTCCGCCCCGCGGCGCACGCGACGTGCGGTCGTGATCGGGTTGGCCATCATCACGACGGTGACGACCGCCAACCACGTCAGCGGTGTCAGCCATACGCGGCACAAGATCAGCGCTGCCGACAGGACGGCTGCACCGGCAACGGCAACGGCGACGGTCAACGCCGGCCCGGCGACACGCCGCAGCCGTCTGGCGGCCCCGACGGCGCGCGGCCAAATGCGGCTGCGCGCAAGCAGGGCCAGCGACAGCCCACACACCGACCCCAGCGCCAGCTGCGCGACGACGCTGACGCGTGGTGTCGGCCCGTACCAACCATTTCGCTGCTCGGGTACGCCCAGTTTCTTCATGTCGTAGATCGAGATCGGTCCGTGTCGATAGACGAGCTCGATACCCGGCACGGCGTCGAACTTGGTCAGCTGGGAATCGGTGAGCTTCACGCGTCCGTCACCCGGTTCGCCGTCTTCGAAGTAGAACTTGAACCGGGGCAGTCCGTCGGCCAGGCGGCGATCGACGTAGAGGAACCGCAGCCGGAGTCCGCGAACGGTGTCCTTCTCGGTGAGGCCGAAATCATCGGCGAAGTACAGCGGAGGCACGGTGACACCGTTGGCCTTCATCACGGGCCACACCCCGGCCTGGGATGCGAGCAGCTCCGAGCCGACGCGGTCTGCGCCGATGCGGCTGCCGGCCGGGAGGTTCTGGCGCGCCCACCGCGCTGCTGCCAGCACTTCGGCATCCATCGAACGGGTGTCGGCAGCCGGCAGGAAAGAGCCCGGAAGTCGGGCCCAGAACGGCCCGCTCCCAAGCACATAGCCGCCGAGGAAGATGCCAGAGGCCAGGGCCACCGCCAGCAACCGGGCCACTCGCGGGCGGCGGTCCAGTCCGACGGCGCGCAGTGCAGTCAGCATGAGGGCTCGCAGCCTGACGACGATCGTCCGGCTCTCGTCCTGGAGGGCCGGCTGTCCCGGCTGCGGCCACCACAGCCGAACGGCGAAGCGAGCTGCCGCCAGGCTCAGTGGGAGGAACAGGAAACTGCTTCCGCGGTCGAACAGTTCGCCGCCCTTGGGCACCACCCGGGCCGCCATCATGATCGGGATCATCCCCGCGAGTAGGAGGATCAAGAAGTGCGGACCCCACTTGAGCATGTGCCGCTCTCCGCGCCTCCACCAATGCAGGGCCAACAGGCCGAGAGCGAGCACGAGCATCGACACCGCGGCGGCGTAGTAAAGAAGCAGTGCGGTGTCCAGTCGAGGCGTGATCGTTCCGGCCGAGTCCTGGAACGTCTTCCGGGTCTCACCGCCGGAGACCTGACCGGTCACGTCGTCGATGATCGGACCGAAGTAGTCCTCCAGGAGTGATCGCTGCACGATGGCCCATGCCAATGCCGCCGCGATCGCGGCCAGTGCGCCGTAGGCGACTCGCAGCCTGCCCTGGCCACGCTCGGCAAGTGTCCAAACCAGGAGGAACACCGCCGTGAGCAGACTCGTGACGTGATGAGTCATCGCCACGGCCAGCAGACACACCGTCGCACCGCCGAACAGCGGCAGCGGATCGTCGGAGTGCCGCGCCCGGGCGATCAGGCTGACCGCGGCGAGTGCGAGCGGCAGTGCCAGGGTTTGGTAGGCGAACTGGTTGTTGAAGAACACGAACTGCGGCGACAACGCGTAGATCGCGACCGCCAGCCCACCGGCCCGCATGCTGCCGGTGAGCTGCTCGACGGCATCGCAGAGGACTGCGACCAGCACCAGCCGGGCGACGAGGATGACGATGACCGCCGAGGCCATGGTGGGGATCCCGGTCTGATGAACCAGCACCGTGAGCGTCTCGATGCCCGGATAACGGGGACTGACCTGCAGCAGCGGATTCGCTTCGAAGAGCCGGTGTGACGACAAAATGTCGCCGAGAGTGCGCATATGCAGTTGCTCGTCGAATCCGGTGAACAGCAGCGGGTTGGTGGCCCGCCACATCAGCGTGGGTGTGATGCCGAGGCAGGCCACCGCGGTGTTTCGTGCCGCCCTCGTCAGTTCCGGGGCGGTCAGGACCCACAGCGCACTACCGAACACCACCGCGAGGCTGACGAGGTTGGTCAGCTCACCTTCGTACCCATGCGACCGACGCGCCAGCCACACCGCCGCGACCTGTCCGGCGAGCGCGCAGATCTGTACAACCAGGAGGCGCATCACTGTCCGTCGTTCAGTGCGCCGGGCAGGTGTCGGCCGACCCGTTCGCCCGGCCATTGGTTTGTTGTTAGCGCGGGACATGGACGGTCGCCACGAGCCCGAGGTGGTCCGAGCCAGGGACTCGCACGGTACGGGCTGCACTAGCGGAACTGGTGTGGGTGACGATGTGGTCGATGCCGATCAGTGGTGGGAGGGACCCGTCGGCGCGGAATGACGGCGTGAGTCCGGCGCCGGATTGTTCGGCCACGTCCCGGAAGCCGTTCTGCAGAAGCGCCCGGTAGTTCTTCATATCGAAGGTCGCGTTGAAATCGCCGGCGACGATCACCGCACCCAGACCGGCTTCGGCCGCGGCTTGGTTCATGGTGGCGGGGAATGCGGCGAGCTCCTCGCGCCAACCGGAGATGGGCTGTGGCCAGGGTCCGACCACGTGGGCGGCCAGCACCATCGTGTCGGCGGCGGCCTCGGGTATTCGAATAGCCGCCTTGATCACTCCCAGCGCGTAACCGTGAACACGGCTCCACCGCACCACTGGGTATCGGCTCCAGATACCCACTCCGCCGGGGTCGTGCGGCTGGGTATCAAGGGCCCGATAGCGAAACTCCGAGTCGAGTCCACTGCGCGTGAGAATGCCGACGGCACGAGGGGTGAGTTCCTGCACGATCAAGAGGTCGGCCTGGTCCTCGGCAATCGTTGTCAACGCAGCCATGTCGGCCTGTCCTTCACGGAGATTCGCGGTGAGAACGCGGACTGCAACGGCGCCTGCGCCGGCCTGATCATCCCCCAGGAACAGCGGCAGCTCAGCGGCCACCACCGCAGCTGTCAGGGTCAGGGCGGCTGATGCCGCTCGCCAGCGTCGAGTGAGTACCGCGAACAGTGTCGAGATACCCGCTGCCAGCATGAGATACGGCGACCACGCAGTCAGTGCGAGCACCGCGTGGTTGGTCACCGACACAAACCGGGCCGCCAATGCCGCCGCGGCGATAAGCATGCAGAGCCAGAGAAACACGCCAATGACGGCTCGCCGCAGTCGCAGCCACGGTGAGGCGGGCCCGCGGCCGGCCGGTGATGCCGATGTCGTCGTTTCCGTGCGCGCCCCCGAGTCTGTGTGTGCTTGCCGACGATGGCCGAGCCGGTCACTTCTGCTGTGCGACCACGGCGCTAGCGAGCCGCCGGATCCAACTCGAGTCGCTTGATGCGCCGAACGCCATGCCGCGGTGGTTCACCAGTCATCCACCCGGGCGGTTTGGGAGCCGCGGTGTTGCTGGCATGTCGGCGCTTCGCGACCTGGCGGATCTGGCGCGCGTAGCGACGGTCCTGCAAGATCGTCCACAGGACGCGGAATCCGTCCCGGAACGTGTTGAGGTTGGTGTGGCCGTGGTAGCGGCCGTGTTCGAAGCTCGGCACCTCGGTGATCGCGGCGCCCGAGAGCGCAAAGCGCCCGATGATCAGCGCCTCGATCTCGAAGCCGTCGCCGCGCAACATCTGTGCCGCCCCTTCGACATCGGTGTCGGGTAGGTCGAGCATGTACAGCTGGTCGGCCCAGAAGGCGTTGTATCCGTAGCACAGATCGGTGAACCGGGTGTTCGTCAGTAGGCTGGCCAACAGGTTCAGGCCCAGGTTGCCCGATGTTCGCAGCGCAGTGATGTCCTCGCTTCCCCCGCCGCGACAGAATCGGCTGCCCTTGGCCAGGTCGGCCCCTTCGGTCAGCGCCCTGATGAATCGCGGGATCTCGTTGGGGTCGGCAGAGCCGTCGATATCGAACATGACGATCGCGTCCCCGGTCACCTCCTTGAACCCGCACGCCAACGCATTGCCTTTGCCCTTGCGGGTCTGCCGGATGATCTTCGCCGAGGGAAGTGCCGCGCTGGCGGCCTCAGCGGACTCCTTGTCGTCCTCGCTGACCACCACGATGACCTCGTGATAGTCGGCTAGGTAGGGCAGGATCTCCCGGATGTTGGGGGCCTCGTTCTTGGCAGGGACGACTACGCTGACACGCGGATTCGGTGGGCGCCGTTCGTGTCTGGGCCGGCGCCGCTCGACAACCGGTGGGCCGCTCTGATCGGTCCGGCTGTCAGGTCCGCCGGTCGCGGCGCGCCGTTCAGGTCCACCTGCTGCGACGCTCGGCTCCGGCATGGCCGGCGCGCAATCCGCGTCGGTGCTTCCCCCCGGTTCAGTCATCTCCGCACTCCTTCGTCGGCACGAGACTGGTATGCATTGCTGAGTATTCGACGCTATAGCATGCTGCGGCCGATCGGGGCGGGATGATCAAGAGAACCCGGCACGGTGCCGATGAGCTCGGTGATCCCGGCCCAACAGCGGCCGGCTGTCAGGTCATGAAAGCCTGTCTCGGCGTGGATGGGTCTACGGTTCGGTCCTCGGCGACGTCGCAGATGCCGCCGGCTTCCAGCAGCCGGAAGGCGTCGGCAAATTCCATGGGCCGGTGGAACAGGAATCCTTGCCCCTTGGGCACGCCCATCTCCACCAGTGCGTCGCGCTCGGCGAGCGTCTCGACGCCCTCCACCACCAGGTCGAGGGCAAGTGCTTTGGCAAGGGAGACAACTGATCTCACAACCGCGCTCTGCTTTTCGCTGCCGTCGTCCAGCGCCACGACGAACGACCGGTCGAGCTTCATCTGGTCCACCGGAAGACTCCGCAACTGGGTCAACGAGGAATAGCCCGTCCCGAAGTCGTCGAGGGATACCCGCACGCCCTGATCGCGAAGTTCATCCAGGGCCGCCTGCGCGACTTTAAGGTCGATGAGGGCATGCTCAGTCAACTCGATGACCAGCGCATCGGCCGGCACGCCTTCCGAACGCAACAGCGAGGTCACTTCAGCGGCGAATCCCGGCTCCCGCACTTGACGCGGCGACACGTTCACCGAAATCGTCAACTTGTCGGCCAATCCCGCTCGCCGCCAGCAGGCGAGGGTGGCGATACCTTCTTGCAGAACCCACCGGCCGATGTCGATGATCATGCCGTTGTCTTCTGCCAGCGGAATGAAGGCCGACGGACTGAGGTCCGGAAGTCCGGGCCGTCGCCACTGAAGGAGAAGTTCGAAGCCCGTCACTCTATTCGAGTCGAGCATGACGATCGGCTGTGCAGCGAGGCACAACTGGTCCCGCTCCAGCGCGCGCCGCAGCGCTGCATCGAGGTCGAGACGTTGCGCGACTTCGGCTTCCAGATTCGAGTCGAAGACGTTGATGTGGCTACCCTCGGTCAGCTTGGCTCGGTACATAGCCACGTCGGCTTCGCGCATCAACTCCGCTCCTGAGACCGTCGACTCGTCGGCGAACGCTATACCGATGCTGGCCCCGACGAACGCCTCCTTGCCGTCGATGGCATACGGGGTGCTGAGCGCGCCACGCATCCGCTCGGCCAGCGCGATGGCCTGTTCGCGATCGGGGATGGCGGGACACAGCACCACGAATTCGTCGCCTCCGAGCCGCGCCACCGTGTCGGTTTCTCGGACGGTCGCCGAAAGCCGGCCGGCGGCTTCGATGAGCAATTGGTCACCCGCAGCATGGCCGATGGAATCGTTGACCATCTTGAATCGGTCAAGATCGCAGAACAACAGGGCCACGAAGTTGCCGCTCCCTCGGGCCTCTTGCAGGCTTTCGCCCAGCCGAGACATCAGCAATGTGCGATTGGGCAGGCCGGTCAGCGCGTCATGGCTGGCCTGGTGGAAAAGCTGTTGCGCGGACGCGTCGTGGTTGAGGGCAAGGATCACCAATTCCCGGCAGCGCAGCAGCGCCGTTCGGATTAACTCGTCGACCTCTTCACCGTGATCGTGGTCGAAGACTTCGATGGTGCCACTGATTGCAGCGGCTTCGGCTTCAAACACCGCGCTCCAGACCGGCGAGCCCACGATGTGCGCGCCCAGCGGATAGAGCACCGCACGCGCGCCCGACGTGATACGCACGGGCCGGGCTGCCGACACTTCTGATGCCAACTGCGCGATCTCACGGACCACAGCGAAAGCGGATGTGCCCGTGGCGATCCGCTCCAGGATATGAGCCTGGCCGCGTTCGAGTGTGGACACCCGGTCCAGCTGCTCCTGAGTTTCGCGCAGAGCGCGGCCTTCCGCGTCCAGTGCCACACGGGCGGTGCGGTACTGGCGTCGTACGTTGATCGCCACCCAAGTCAGCAGTGTGGCGCCTAAAAACAACGTGATGGCGAGCAGGATCAGTTGCGTCAGCCGGCCGCGAAGGAGAGCGGCATCGCTGGCGCGGGCATCTGTGTGCAGGCGGCTGGCGGTGGTGTCCACCAGCCGGCGGCTCGCATCCGACAACGCCTGGGTTCGGGGCATCAACAGTAGTGCCACCTGCTCGCGCTGATCGGGTGGCAGGAATCCTGCTGGGACCTGCCCGACCGCGGCGTCGAGCTGCTGGAGTGCGTTCTGGTATTCCGCCGAGGCGGTGTCTCCGGTGGTGAGCCCGTTCTCGCTCACCACCGAAAGTCGTTGTCCCAGTAGCGCCCTGGCGATCTGGACACTGCGTCTGGGGACGGTGCCGACCACATAGCGGTCGGCCGCGTCGACGTATGCCAGCGTTTCGCGCATGGTGTAGAGCAGGTTGTTGGTGGTGGTCTCGGTACGCGCGTAGGTCTCGGTGTAGCGGGCCTGCGCGGCCGAACTCGCGAAATGGCTCAAGGCCAGACTGATGAGCAGCAAGGTGAGGACAGCGGCGAGGATCAGCTGCCCGCGGGTGGGTCGCAGTCGCGGAGCCAGTGAACTCGGCCGCTCGGCCATCAGGAAGTGCCGGATCCCTGCTGAGTGACATTGATCGAAGCCAGGCTCCAGTTCCAAGCGTCCAGCACTGAGGACAGCGGCGTGCCGTCGGGATAGATCAGACGGATCGGGCCGCCCTGGTCGTACGGGATCGGTGCGCCATCGCGCTTGGTCGCGATGAGCGCGGCGGAGGCGATCATCGGTTCGACCGGCGAGGTGTAGTGGTAGTCGTTGATCGCGACGGTATCGATTGTCGCGTCGTTGGGGATGCCCGCTTTGGCGAGCAGACTGCTCAACGGCACTCCGCTGAATGTCTGCCGCTTCTTTAAGAACGGCTCGTCGACGGCGATCGTGGTGCTGCCCAGCGCGTCGAGCGCGTCCATCGTCAGGGAAAGCGGCGCGCTGCCTCCGGTCACGGTGAGGACGGGCTCGTTGGGAGCCGGCGGATCGATGGAGGGAACGCCGTACGGGTTGCTCGTGGTCGGTGCGGCCGAGGTCGCTGTCGACGGAGCCGAGGACTGCGTGGACTGGTCATCGCCCTGTTCGGCACTGCAGGCGGTCGTGGAAGTCAGCATGAGCAGCGCGGTCACACCGACCGCGATGACGCCTTCTCGCATAACGCCGATGCTAGCTGTTGCTGCGGCAGGCAGCGCAGCAAAAGCAACTCCTCGGAAGCTTCTTAGATTCCCGTGATCTTGATTTTTGGTAACCGAGGACGGTACGCAGCAAACCCCTCATGACCATCGGGCGCCGCAGTGGTGGCGGCGGGAGTCTGCCGCGGTTCTCGGCCCGTTGTCGGCGCCGTCGATAGTCTTCGACGATGCCGATCCGGCGGGCCGCTGAGCACGAACCCATCGCACGGGTGCTGCCGATGCTGTCGGTGCCGCATCTGGACCGCGAGTTCGACTATCTGGTTTCCGCCGAACAATCCGATGACGCCCAGCCCGGGGTGCGGGTCCGGGTGCGGTTCCACGGCCGGCTGGTCGACGCATTCGTCCTGGAACGCCGATCCGACACCGACCACGTCGGGCAGCTGGGCTGGCTCGACCGGGTGATCTCGGCCGAGCCGGTGCTCACCCCGGAGGTGCGCCGGCTGGTCGACGCCGTCGCAGCCCGCTACGCCGGCACCCGGCCCGACGTCCTGCGCCTGGCCATCCCGCCCCGGCACGCCAGGGCGGAGAAGACGCAGCTCGACGCGCCGCTGTTGCCCGTGGTCGACCCCGTCGACCCGGCTGGCTGGGCCCGCTACGGCGGCGGCGAGCGGTTCCTCACCGCCTTGCACGACGGCCGGGCCGCCCGCGCGGTGTGGCAGGCGCTGCCCGGCGAGGCGTGGTGTGACCGGATCGCCGAGGCCGCGGCCGCCGCCGTCAGCGGCGGTTACGGGGTGCTGGCCGTCGTCCCTGACCAACGGGACATCGACGCGCTGTGGAACGCCGCCACGGCACGAATCGACCAGGCCGCCGTCGTCGCGCTGTCCGCGGGGCTCGGGCCGTCGGCACGATACCGGCGGTGGTTGTCGGTGCTGCGCGGCCACGCGCGGCTGGTGATCGGCACCCGCAGTGCGGTATTCGCTCCGGTCGAACGCCTCGGCCTGGTCATGGTCTGGGATGACGGCGACGACACTCTGGCTGAGCCGCGGGCGCCCTACCCGCACGCCCGCGAGGTCGCGATGTTGCGAGCCCACCAGTTGCGCTGTGCCTCGATGATCGGCGGCTACTCTCGCACCGCCGAGGCCCACGCGCTGGTGCGCAGCGGCTGGGCGCACGACCTGGTGGCGGCCCGGCCGGTGGTGCGGGCCGCCGCACCGCGAGTCGTCGCCATCGACGACGAGGGCTATGCCGAAGAACGCGACGCCGCGGCACGCTCGGCCCGGCTGCCCTCGATGGCTCTGCGCGCCGCGAGGGCCGCACTCGAGCGCGAGGCGCCAGTGCTGATCCAGGTGCCGCGGCGCGGCTACGTGCCGTCGGTGGCCTGCGCCCGATGCCGCACGATCGCGCGTTGTCGGCACTGCACCGGTCCACTCTCGCTGTCCGATCGGGATGCCACCGGGGCGGCTTGCCGTTGGTGCGGCCGCATCGACACCGCGCTGCGCTGCCAACGCTGCGGCTCCGAGGCGATCCGCGCGGTCGTGGTCGGCGCCCGGCGCACCGCGGAGGAGATGGGCCGGGCGTTCCCCGGCACCCCGGTGATCACGTCGGCGGGGGAGACGGTGCACACCGAGATCGGCACCGGGCCGGCGCTCGTCGTCGCGACGCCGGGTGCCGAACCGCACGCACCTGGGGGCTACGGGGCAGCCCTGCTCCTCGACAGCTGGGCGTTGCTGGGACGGCAGGATCTGCGCGCCGCCGAGGACACGTTGCGGCGGTGGATGTCGGCCGCCGCCCAAGTTCGCTGCCGGGCCGATGGCGGCGTGGTGGCAGTCGTGGCCGAGTCGGCCATCCCGACCGTGCAGGCGCTGATCAAGTGGGATCCGGTGGGCCACGCGGAAGCCGAACTGCAGGCCCGCGCCGAAGTCGGCCTGCCGCCCAGCGTGCATATGGCTGCCATCGACGGCGGCTCGGGTGCGGTCACCGCACTGCTCGACCATGCCGAATTACCTGAGGATGCCGACCTGCTGGGGCCCGTCGACTTGCCGGTCGGGGTGCGCCGGCCGTCGGGCACCGCCCCTGGTGAACAGGCGATCCGCATGTTGGTGCGGGTCCGCCGGGACGAGGGCCTGGCGCTGGCCGCGTCGCTGCGGCACGCCACCGCGATCCAAAGCGCCCGCCATGACCACGAGGCAGTTCGAGTACAGATCGATCCTTTGCACATAGGGTGAAGCCGAACACCAGACCCCGGAGGCGAGATGAAGTGGATCGGCCGGTTCATCGGTTTGCCGATCACGTTGCTGCTCATCGCCATTGGGCTGTTGTGGCCGCTGGTGTTCACCGGTGCCTCGCAGGGCGGGCCACCGTCGGACCCAGTGGTCATCACCGATTACCGTGCCGACTTCGTCGTTGACCGGCAAGGCCGCCTCGACGCCACCGAGATCATCACCGGTGCCTTCCCCAGTGGACGGCACGGCATCTTCCGCTACTGGGACGTCGCCAACCTCAATGCCCCGCACGTGCGACAGGCGCCGCAGGTGAGCGAGGTCCTGCTCGACGACCAGCCGGTGCCCTATCAACTGCTGTGGGAGAGCGGGCAGCGGTTCCGCGTCGCCAAGATCGGCGACCCCGACCGCTACCTCGACTACGGCACCCACGTCTTCCGGATCCGCTACACCATCGACGGGGTGCTCGACCCAGGCAGCTCCGGCGCCGGCAGGACCTTCGCGTCGTCGACCGGCGACCCGACGGCGCGGTCGGCGTTCTTCTGGAACGTCGTCGCGCCGGCATGGAACAACGACATCGAGCGTGCCGACATCTCGATCACCCTGCCCGGCGGCGTCACCGGCGCGCAGTGTTCGGTCGGCTACGGCGTCGGCCGGGCCTGCGAGGGACTCACCACGAGCGGCGACACCGTCCGACTGGCGGCCACCGACCTGCCGCCGCGCACCCCGGTCACCGTCCGGGCCGGAGTCGACGTGCCGACCCCGGCGCGCACCGAACTGCCCTGGTCCTACCGGTGGGACCCGATCCTTGGCCGGTCCCCGCCCGCGGTGCTGTGGCTACTGGGAGCGGCGGTAGCGGCCGGACTCGGCGGTTACCTGTGGTGGCGGACGACGGTCGAGCCGTCGCCGGGCTTCCCGCTGCAGTACGCGCCGCCGCCCGGTCTGGGGCCGGTGCAGTGCGAGTACATCCGCAGCGAGAAGATGCCGGCCGAGGGGCTGACCGCGACGCTGTTCCACCTCGCCGAGCGGCGCTTGGTGTCACTGAGGCAGACCAGCCCGAAGCACTGGTCCATCCGCGGCACCGCCGACAAGGCGGCGTGGGCCGACGTCGACCCGGTCAGCGTGGACATCGGCTCGGCACTCGGTGTGCTGGGTCCGGGGCGGGAATTCCAGGCCAACGGCACCGTGTCGGCGGGCAAGAAACTGACCAAGGCCAAGGCCGACATGGCCGTCGCGGTCCGAAAATGGGCGTTCGACGGCGGCCTGATGGTCAAGCGCTCCAAGGAGCTGTGGCTGCGGGTCGCCAACTTCGTCGGGCTGGTCCTGGCCGTCGGCGCCTTCATCTGGGCGCCGTTCACCCTGTGCGGCCTGCCGTTCGCGTTGTTCTTCCTGTTCTCGGCCCGATCCTGGACCGAGGGGGTCGGCAGTAGCCGCACCGCGGCGGGCCGGGAGCTCTGGTCGCAGGTGGGCGGTTTCTACCGGATGCTGTCCACCGACTCCGCGGAATCGCGGTTCGACTTCGCCGCCCGCAAGGACCTCTACACCGCCTACATACCGTTCGCGGTCGCCGGCGGCGTCGCGGCGCTGTGGGCGGCCAAGTACCAAGCCGCCACCGGTCAGATCCCGCCGCAGCCGGACTGGTATCAGTCGTCGTCGGGGACCACGTGGCATTCGTCCGGCGGCGGTGGTGCTAGTTTCGACAGCTTCGAGTCGGCGTTGTCGTCCTCGATCGGTGCCTACACCGCCTCGCAATCGTCGTCGTCGAGCAGCGGCGGTGGCGGCGGGTCCAGCGGCGGCGGCGGTGGTGGCGGTGGCGGGGGAGGAGGCGGCTCATGGTGAGCTTCGTGCTGGTCGTGGTGCTGGTGCTCGCGGTGTTGGTCCTCGTCATTTTCGTCGTGGGCTACAACAAGGTTCGCGCCGCCGACGTGCGCGTCGCGGAGGCGCTGGGCGGGATCGACGTCCAACTGACCCGGCGGGCATCGCTGATTCCCAGCCTGATGCAGACCGTCCAGACCTTCGCCGCCCATGAGAAGGCCGTCCTCGACCACATCGCCGACGCCCAGAGCGCACTGGCTACCGCGACCGCGGGAAAGTCGGTGGCACAACGTACTTCGGCCGAGAAGGAGTTCGACACCGCGGTCGGGCAGGTACTGGCCCTCGGCCAGACCTACCCGCAGCTGGGCTCGTCGAACAACTTCTTGAACCTGCAACAGAACCTCGCCGACACCGAGGACAAGCTGGCGTTCGCCCGGCAGTACTACAACGACGCCGTCGCGACCGTGAACCGGTTGATCGGCACGATTCCGTGGATGTTCGTGGCAGGACTGGCCGGGGCCTCGCAGCGCGAGTTCTACCAGGTGCCAAAGTAGAGCCATGCGAATCATTTTCGCCGGCACCCCCGAACCGGCTCTGCCGTCGCTGCAGCGGCTGCTCGACTCGCCGCGCCACGACGTGATCGCCGTGCTCACCCGCCCGGATGCCGTGGCAGGGCGGCGCGGCAAGCCGGCGCCATCGCCGGTGGCGCAGCTGGCCCTCGATGCCGGGATACCGGTGCTGCGCCCCTCGCGGCCCAACTCCGCGGAGTTCATCGCCGAACTCACCGAGCTGGCGCCGGACTGCTGCGCGGTGGTGGCCTACGGTGCCATCCTCGGCGACGGCCTGCTGGCCGTACCGCAGCACGGCTGGATCAACCTGCACTTCTCGCTGCTACCGGCCTGGCGCGGTGCCGCCCCGGTGCAGGCCGCTATCGCCGCCGGCGACAGCGTCACCGGCGCAACGACTTTCCAGATCGAACCCAGCCTGGACTCCGGCCCGGTGTACGGCGTGGTGACCGAGACGGTACGCCCCACCGACACCGCCGGGGAGTTGCTGGACCGGCTGGCGATCTCGGGTGCCGCGCTGCTGGAGGCCACCCTCGACGGGATCGCCGACGCCACCTTGACCCCGGTACCGCAGGCCGCCGACGGCATCAGTGTGGCCCCGAAGATCACGGTCGAGCAGGCCCGCGTCAGCTGGGAGTTGCCTGCCCACGTCGTCGAGCGCCGGATCCGGGCGGTGACACCCAACCCGGGCGCGTGGACGATGATCGGCGAGCTACGGGTCAAGGTCGGTACGGTCTGCATCGACGAGGAGGCGCCGCCGCTGGCGCCGGGCGTGATCGCCGTGGACCGAGCCGGTGTCCGGGTCGGCACCGCCACCCAACCGGTGGTGTTGGGTCAGGTGCAGCCACCGGGCAAGAAGTCGATGAACGCCGCGGACTGGGCGCGCGGTGCCCGCCTCGACGAGACGGTGCGGGCATCATGAGTGAGCGTCCGCAGCGTGGCGGCAACCAACCTGGTAAAGGAAAACAGCACGGCGGCAAGGGATTTCAGAGATCTACCCAACGCGACCGGACCGGTGCGCCGCCGGCGCGCGATCGTGACCAGCAGCGCCCGCCCCGTCGCTCGCGGCGCACGCCGCTCGATCCCGCCCGCCAGGCCGCCTTCGACGTGCTGCGTGCGGTGTCCGAACGTGACGCCTACGCCAACTTGGTGCTGCCGTCGATGCTCGCCGAGCGGGGTATCGCCGGGCGGGACGCGGCGTTCGCCACTGAACTGGCCTACGGCAGCTGCCGGACATTGGGCCTGCTCGACGCGGTCATCGTGGCCGCCGCCGGTCGCCCGACCGACCAGATCGATCCGGTACTGCTGGACCTGCTTCGGCTGGGCGCCTACCAACTGCTGCGCACCAATGTTGCCCAGCACGCTGCGGTGTCCACCACCGTCGAACAGGCCGGCATCGAATTTGACAGTGTGCGAGCAGGTTTCGTCAACGGAGTGCTGCGTACCATCGCGTCTCGCGACGAGGCGTCGTGGGTGGCCGAACTTGCCCCGTCGTCGGCGACGGACCCGGTGGGGCACCTCGCCTTCGTCCACGCCCATCCGCGCTGGATCGCGCAGGCATTCACCGACGCACTCGGTGCCGACGCCGGTGAGCTCGACGCCGCCCTGGCCGCCGACAACGCCCGGCCGGGTGTGCACCTCGCGGCGCGCCCCGGTGTGCTGACCGCCGCGGACCTAGCCGCCGAGGTCGGCGGTGAACCCGGGCAGTTTTCGCCCTACGCGGTGTACCTCGGTGGCGGTGACCCCGGCCGGCTCGCGGCGGTGCGTGAGGACAGGGCATTGGTTCAGGACGAGGGCAGCCAGCTGGTCGCCCAGGCGCTGACACTGGCTCCGATCCTCGGCGAGGACGGCGGACGCTGGCTGGACCTGTGCTCGGGGCCGGGCGGCAAGACCGCGCTGATCGCCGCGATCGCCGCGCAGCGGGGTGCCGCCGTGACGGCGATCGAGCCCGCCGCGCGCCGCGCCGACCTGGTGGAGCAGAACACCCGCGGACTGCCGGTGGAGATGCTGCGGGTCGACGGCCGGGAAACCGGGCTGCCATCGGGCAGCTTCGACCGGGTCCTCGTCGACGCGCCGTGCACCGGATTGGGGGCGCTGCGGCGCCGGCCGGAAGCGCGCTGGCGACGTACCCCGGGCGACGTTCCGGTGCTGGCCAAGCTGCAGCGTGAGTTGCTGGCCGCCGCGATCGCCCTGACCCGCCCCGGCGGGGTGATCATCTATGCCACCTGCTCGCCGCACGTGGCCGAGACGGTGGGGGTGGTCTCCGACGCGGTGCGGCGTCACCCGGTCACCGCGCTGGACACCCGGCCGCTGTTCGAGCCGGCCCCACAGCTGGGCAACGGACCGCACGTCCAGCTCTGGCCGCACCGGCACGGCACCGATGCCATGTTCGCCGCCGCGCTGCGCAAGACGGAGTAGACCCAGCCGCGGAATTCGGTCCAACGGCGGCGGCCATTTAAGGTGACTGCCATGGCGACACCGTCTCGACCACTGATCGCGCCGTCCATCCTGGCCGCCGACTTCGCGCGCCTGGCCGAGGAGGCCGCCGCGGTCGAGGGCGCCGACTGGCTGCACGTCGACGTGATGGACGCGCACTTCGTGCCGAATCTCACCCTCGGGCTGCCGGTGGTGCAGAGCCTGCTCGAGGCGACTGACATCCCGATGGACTGTCATTTGATGATCGACGATCCGGACCGCTGGGCGCCCGGCTACGCCGAGGCCGGCGCCTACAACGTCACCTTCCACGCCGAGGCCACCGACAACCCGGTCGGGGTGGCCCGCGACATCCGCGCCGCCGGCGCCAGGGCCGGGCTTTCGGTCAAACCCGGCACGCCGATCGAGCCGTACCTGGAGATCCTGCGAGACTTCGACACCCTGCTGGTGATGTCGGTCGAACCCGGCTTCGGCGGCCAGAGCTTCATCGCCGAGGTGCTGAGCAAGGTCACCGCCGTGCGCCGGCTCGTCGACTCGGGCGAGTTGACCGTCTTGGTCGAGATCGACGGCGGCATCAACGCGGAGACAATCGAGCAGGCCGCCGAGGCCGGAGTGGACTGCTTTGTGGCGGGATCGGCCGTCTACGGGGCGCAGGATCCGTCCGCCGCCGTGGAGGCGTTGCGCCGCCAGGCGGCTGCGGCATCCGGGCACTTGCGGTTATGACGGCACCCACGCCGGCGGGGATAGAGGCCGCCATGCGGCTGGCCATCGCGCAGGCGCAGCGGGTGAAGGGCTCGACCTACCCGAATCCGCCTGTGGGAGCGGTCATCCTGGATCGGCAAGGCGACGTCGTCGGTGTCGGTGGTACCCAGCGCACCGGCGGTCCGCACGCCGAGGTGATGGCGCTGCGCGAGGCGGGGGAGCGGGCAGCGGGCGGCACCGCCGTCGTCACCCTGGAGCCGTGTAACCATCACGGCCGCACCCCGCCCTGCGTGGACGCGCTGCTGACGGCAGGGGTGGCGGCGGTGGTCTACGCCGTCGACGATCCGAACCCGGTCGCCTCGGGTGGCGCGAAGCGGTTACGCGAGGGCGGGGTCGCGCTGACCGCCGGGCTGTGCGCCGAGGAGGTGGCCGGCGGTTCCCTGCGCGAGTGGCTGCACAAACAGCGCACCGGACGTCCGCATGTGACGTGGAAGTTCGCTGCCAGCGTCGACGGCCGCAGTGCCGCGGCCGACGGCTCCTCGCAATGGATTACCAGCGACGCGGCCCGCGCCGACGTCCATGTGCGCCGCGCGACGGCCGACGCCATCGTCGTGGGGACCGGCACGGTGCTCGCCGACGACCCGACGCTGACCGCGCGGCTGCCCGGGGGCGGGCTGGCCGAGCGGCAGCCGTTGCGGGTGGTGGTCGGGCACCGCGAGATCTCCTCGGAAGCCAATGTGCTCAACGATGATTCGCGCACGATGGTGATCAGTACCCGCGACCCGCACGAGGTAATCCGAGCACTGACCGACCGCACCGATGTCCTGCTCGAGGGTGGTCCCACCCTGGCCGCCGCGTTCCTGCGGGCCGGCGTGATCGACCGCATCCTGGCCTATGTCGCGCCGATCCTGCTGGGCGGCCCGGTGACTGCCGTCGGCGACATCGGCGTACCCACCATTGCCCGCGCCCTGCGCTGGCGCTACGACGGCGTCGACCGGCTGGGTCCTGACCTGCTGCTCAGTCTGGTGCCCGCCTAGCCCTACAAGTCGGGGCCGCTCACGCGAAGATCTCGACCACTTTCTCGCAGAACGCCGGCAGGTCGTCGGGCTTGCGACTGGACACCAGCGTGTTGGGTCCGCCGGGCGCGGACCACGTCGGCCTCGAAGGTGTCCGCGGCGGTCAGGTGGTCAATACGTCGGATTCGACAGCGGGGCCACCGACCAGTTCGATAGCTCCGAGGGACCCAAGATGCGATGCCTGGTCTGCCCTGCGGTGTAGAACGTGAACTTCGTCGCCCGGTAGCACTGCTCGAAGCAGTCGAAGGCCTGCCCGTCGGCGTCGAAGCTCACCCCGCGCACCCGCACGATCGGGTCACCTGGCGCCAGGTCGAGGTGCTCGGCCTCCCAGCTACTGGGCGTGTCCACCTCGAAGGCCTGCTCGGTGTAGTCGTCGGTGAGGTGATAGCGCTCCTCGATGAAGCGATACAGCGATTCGCCCTTGGCCAGACCGTCCTGGTCGATAGCCGGCACGCGGCTCAGCGGCAACACCGCGCGCTCGAGGATCTTGTCGGCGCTGCCGATGCTGCGTTTGCGCCAGATCTCCCATACCGGCTGACCAGGGTCGACGCCGAGGGCGGTGGCGATGGCGGTGCTGGGCAGTCCGACGCCGATGGAGATCAGTGCGGTGCTGACGGCGGGCAGGCCCCGTTCGTTGTCCAGCAGGGTGTGCAGCAGCTCGCCGGGGCGGGTGGTGTCGGCGGCGATGCGGGGCTCGGCCACGAAGGTGCCCAGACCCTGTCGACGGGTGATCTTGCCGGCCCGCTCGAGTTCGTCGAGCGCACGCCGGACGCTGATGCTGCTGACGTCGGCGATCTCGGCCAGCTCAGTGGTGGAGGGCAGCCGATCGCCGGGCTGTAGGCCGCGGTCGGCCATGATCGTGAGCACCAGGTCGTAGACGTACTGATAGCGCAGCTTGCGGTCCGTGGCGGCCCCACCTGCTACCGCACTTCCCTCACGCCTGGCCATCGCCATCCGTCGTCCCTCATCCCTCCGCGGGCTCCAGCGACTGTTCGCTGCCCAGATACATCTAACTATGCAGATACCCGATCCTCGGCGAAACTACGTCGCAAACACGGCATTTACTAAGCGTGGCCGAAAACTGACGGAAACAATCACGCAATAACGAGGCAATCCAGCCAACTCATACTACTCTGTATACACAGTTGTTTCGGGAAGGGATTGCCATGGTGAGTGCGATGGATCGTCGGAGCTTCCTTCGGACGTCGGCGGTGGTCGCCGCCGCACTGGGCGGGGCAGCGGCGCTGGCGTCCTGTGCGCCTGAGACGGCCACCACCACGGTGCTTCGGGTCGGGTCGACCACAGATATCGACTCGCTCAACCCGTTCACGGCGGATTCCACCCAGTCCGACGACGTGCTGCAGCTGGTCTACGACCGGCTGATGGCCTACGACGCCCAGCTCAACATCGGCCCGTCGCTGGCAACCGACATGCAGGCGACCGACGGCGGGAAGACTTTCACCTACACCCTGCGTTCGGGGGTGAAGTGGCAGGACGGCAAGGACTTCAGCGCCGACGATGTGGTCTTCACGTTCCTGATGGTGCGCGACAACGACTACGGCACCTATGGGGCATACGTGAAGGACCTCACCGACGTGGTCAAGGTCGGTGACAACCAGGTTCGGCTGACCTACTCAGCGCCGCAGACACTGCAACCGGGTGTGATCATGCCGATCGCCCCCAAGCACCTGTGGGAGGGCATCGCCAAGGGCGACCTGCCCAAGTATGCCAACGACAAGCCGGTCGGAACCGGTCCGTTCAGCTTCGTGTCCTGGGAGAAGGGCAGCGTCGCGACCGTCGCCCGAAACGACTCGTGGTGGGGGCCCAGGCCGGCCGCCGAGAAGGTCACGTGGACGAAATTCGGGTCCGACGACGTTGTCACCCAGGCGCTGCGCACCGGTGACATCGACATCGTGCCCGAGGTGCCGCCCACCATCTACACCGGTCTGCAGAACGCCGCCGACGTCAAAACCACGGCGATGGAATCGTTCTCGTTCCACATGATCGGATTCAACTGCTCGACCGCCCCCGGCTCGAAGGGCAACCCGATCCTGCGCGACCAGGTCGTACGCCAGGCGCTGTCCTGCGCCGTGGACCGCCGCCAACTCGTCGAACTGGCGCTGGCCGGCTACGGCGAGCCGGGAACCGACCTGCTCCCGCCGGCGTTCGGCGACTTCCACTACGTTCCCGCGCCCGACGCGGTGCTGGACAACAACCCGGCGAAAGCCAACGAGCTGCTGGACAAGGCCGGTTACACCGAGCGTGACGGCGCCGGGATCCGCAAGTCCAAAAATGGTGCGCCACTGGAATTCCGGTTGTTGGCCATCGCCGACACGACAGTCGACATGAAGGCCGCCGACCTGTTCGTCACGGCCGCCAAGGCGGTCGGTATCAACCTCAAGCTGTCGAGTACCGACGCCGACAGCATGGGTGCCACCGTCTACAACGCCGATACCCCCGACTGGGACATCATGGTGTGGGGCTGGGACTCCTCGTTCTACGACCCGTCGTACCTGCTGGGCATCCCCACCACCGATCAGATCGGCGGCAACAACGACACGTTCTGGACCGATCCGCGCTACGACGAGCTCTACCAGCAACAGTCGACGACGATCGACCGCGCGGCGCGCGTCAAGCTGGTGCAGGAGATGCAGGCGCTGCACTACGCAGCCTGCCCGTACATCGTGATGTGGTACCAGAAGAAGCTGACCGGCACGCGCACCAACACCTGGACGGGTTGGCAACCGATGAACGGCGGCATGATCCTGAACTTCCCGCGGGTCAACTACCTCGACGTGAAGCCGGCCTGAGACCTCGATGCTTCGGTATCTGAGCCGGAAACTCACTTATCTGGTGCTCACGCTCGTCGCGGTCGTCGCCACGAATTTCGTTCTGTTCCACCTCATGCCGGGCGATCCGGTGACCCACATCGCCCGCGGCCAGCACCTCGACGCCGAGGCCATCGCCCGGCTGCGCACCTACTACGGCCTGGATGAGTCGATGCTGTCGCAATTCGGCACCTACCTGCAGAACCTGATCAAGGGTGACCTGGGGTTCTCCTACACTTATTCGGCGCCGGTCGGCCCGATCGTGGTGAAAGCTCTTGGCAATACCCTGATTCTGGTAACCGTCTCGACACTGTTGGTGATCCTGCTCGGCGTGCTGCTTGGCGTGTTCGCCGCGTCGCGTCGCGGCTCGCGCACCGACGGGGGACTGGTGATCGGATCGCTGGTCTTCTGGAGCCTGCCCACCTTCTGGGTCGGAATGCTGCTGATCTTCGCCTTCGCGGTGAGCCTGCACTGGTTCCCGATCGCCGGGATGTACACCGCCGACGCGCTCTACCCGACGGTGTTCACCAAAATCGCCGACCTCGCACGCCATCTCGTCCTGCCGACGGTCGCAATGGTGTTGGTCGACATCGCCCAATTCGTGTTGATCACCCGCAGTTCGCTGCTGGCGACCTTGTCCGAGGATTACATGACCACAGCCCGGGCCAAGGGCCTGACCCCGCGCCGCGTGCTGTGGCGCCACGGGGTGCGCAACGCGCTGCTTCCGGTGGTGACGGCCACGACGCTGTACGCCAGCGCCACCGTCGGCGGCACCATCCAGGTGGAGACGGTGTTCTCCTGGCCGGGTATGGGCCAGCTGATCTACCTGTCGGTGATTCGTCGCGATTACCCGGTGATGGAAGCCTGCTTCCTGATCTTCGCAGCGGTCGTCGTGTTGGCCAACTTCGCCAGTGACGTCGTCTACCGGTTGCTCGATCCCCGGGTCCGGCTGACATGACCGGCCCGATGACCGACCCCAGTCTGGAACCGGAACCCGCCGCGGCACAGGTACCGGGCGGGTGGCGCGGCGTGCTGCGTCAACTCGCCGCAGACCGGATGGGACGCACCGGACTGCTCACCGTCGCGCTGGTGGTGGTGGTCGCGATCGCCGGTCCGCTGCTGATGCCCTACGACCGAACCGACGTCGCCGAATCCCGGACCGGAATTCTGCTCTCGCCCAGCACCGCTCACTGGCTGGGCACCGATGAACTCGGCCGCGACGTGCTGCGGCAAGTGCTGGCCGGTACTTCGGTGTCGCTGGAGATCGGGCTGATCGCCACCCTCATCACGGTGCTCATCGGCACGCTGGTGGGGGTGCTGGCGGGCTGGTTCACCGGCTTCGTCGACAGCGTCCTGATGCGCATCACCGATTTCTTCCTGGTGCTGCCGAATCTGCCGCTGATGATCGCGCTGGGGGCAATCATCGGGCAGAGCCTGCCGATGATCGTGCTCGTCATCGCGATCACCAGCTGGCCGAGCACCGCACGCATCGTGCGGTCCCAGGCACTTGCGCTGCGCGAGCGCGAGGTGGTGGCCCGTGCGAAGACCGTCGGCTTGTCCTCGGTCGGCATCCTGTGGCGGCTCATCCTGCCCGGTGTCCTGGCACTGGTCATCGCCAACGCGGTGCTGGTCATCGCGGGATCCATCCTGGCCGAGGCCACGCTGTCGTTCCTCGGGCTAGGGGACCCGACCCGCACATCCTGGGGACAGATCCTGCACAACGCCTTCGCCGCCGGCGCGGTGGGCAACGGGTTCTGGTGGTATTTCCTGCCACCCGGTGTCGGCATCGTGGTGGTGGTCCTGGGGTTCTCCCTGGTCGGGCAGAGCCTGGAGCGCATCCTCAACCCACGGCTGGCGGTCACCGAATGAGCCTGCTCAGAATCCGCAACCTGACCGTCACCTACGGCACGGCGGTGCGGGCCGTCGACGGTGTCGACCTCGATGTCTCGCAGGGGGAAGTCGTCGGTCTAGCCGGCGAATCCGGCTGTGGGAAAAGCACCTTGGCGCTCGCCGTCGCTCGCCTGCTGCCACGCGGGGCCATCGCAGTCGCTGATGAGATGAGCTTCGCCGGTACCGACCTGCGTGCGGTCGACGGGCCCGAGCTGCGGTCGTTGCGGTGGCGCCGGCTGTCTTTGGTGTTCCAGGGCGCGATGAACGGGTTCAACCCGGTGATGACGATCGGTGACCAGATCGGCGAAGCGATCCGCGCCCACGAACCCGCGGTCCCCCGCCGGATGGTGCGCGGGCGAGTGGCCGAGCTGCTCACCGCGGTCGGTATCGCGGCGGGCCGCGGCGCCGACTACCCCCACCAGTTGTCCGGCGGCATGAAACAGCGGGCGATGATCGCCATGGCACTGGCCTGTCAGCCGGATCTGGTGATCGCCGACGAGCCCACCACCGCTCTCGATGTCATGACACAGGCCCAGATCCTCGAGCTCATCCGCGGGCTGGCCGACGAACTGGGGCTGGCCATGCTGATCATCTCCCATGACCTGACGGTGCTGGGTGAACTGTGTGACCGGGTAGCGGTCATGTACGCCGGGCGGATGGTGGAGCGAGGACCCGCCGACTCGATTCTCGGGTCGGACTCGGCTGCCGCCCATCCGTACACCCGCAGGCTGCTGGACTGCTATCCGCGGCTCGACGACGGGCGGGCGTCGATCAGCGGAATACCGGGTAGCCCGCCGGATCTCGCGCATCCGCCGCTGGGATGCCGTTTTCACGACCGCTGCACCGAGACGCTGCCGCGCTGCGCGCACGACGACCCGGCGATCCGTGCGGTGCCGGGCGATCCCGATCACGTCGCCGCCTGCCACCTGGTGGGGGTGACGTCGTGACCAAGCGTGTCGTCGCCGAGATCCGCGACCTACACGTGCACTTCCCGGTCCGGCACGGCCGCACCCGGCTGATCGCCCGCGCGGTCGACGGCATCGATCTGTCCGTCCATGAGGGCGAGATCGTCGCGCTGGTAGGCGAATCCGGCTGTGGTAAGACGACGGTGGCACGCACGATCATGCGGCTGGTGGAGGCCAGTTCCGGTTCGGTGTCGATCGGCGGCGCCGACATCACCCACGCCCGCGGCCGGGAGCTGCGTCGGCGGCGCCGCGACTTCCAGATGATCTTCCAGGATCCGTTCGAGAGTCTGCCGGTCAATGCCACCGCGGTCGGAGTGGTGGCCGAGGGGCTGGCCATCCACCGCGGGGACCTCGACGCCGCGGCGCGGCGTCGCGTCGCACTCGCGGCGCTGGAGACGTCCGGGCTGAGCCCGGCTGCCGCGATCGCCGAACGGCGTATCTTCCAGCTGTCCGGTGGGCAACGTCAGCGGGTCGCCATCGCCGCTGCGCTGGCTGTCGAGCCGAGGCTGCTGGTCGCCGACGAACCCGTCTCCATGCTCGACGTGTCGCTTCGGGCCGGCGTCATCAGAGTCTTGCTGGAAATGCGCGAACAGCTCGATGTGGCAATCCTTTTCATCACTCACGATCTGGCGCTGGCCGGTGTGTTCGCCGACCGGGTGGCTGTGCTTTACTTGGGCCGGGTGGTCGAACAGGGCCGGGCCGCCGACGTGATCGGCACTCCTCGGCACCCCTACACCCGAGCCCTGGTCGACGTGATGCCCAAGGCCGGCGGCGGGCGACGGACGACCCGCACGCTGCTGACCGGCGAGCCGCCCAACCCCACCGCCACCACCGCGGGTTGCCGTTTCGCGCCGCGCTGCCCGCTCTACCGGGAACTGGGCGAACCCGAGCGCTGCCGCGACGAGCAGCCAAAGCTGACCGGTGTGGACGCCGAACATGCTGTGGCATGCCACTTTTCCGATCACGAAGCATGACAAACATCGAAGGAGAACACCACATGACCGTCACTCGTGACGAAGCGATCGAGCTGCTCGAGGCGATGGTGCGGATCGACTCCGTGACGCCGTGGCTCATCCCGGGCGGCGCGGGGGAGGGTGCGGTCGCGGCGTTCGCGCGGGACTGGTTGACCCAGGTGGGTCTCGAGGTGACGCTGGAGGAGGTGGAACCGGGCCGGCCCAATGTGCTGGCATGGCTGCGGGGTGGCAGGCCGGGCCCCACCATCTGCCTGTCCGCGCACAGCGACACCGTCGGCTACGCAAGCTGGGCCGACCGTGCGCTGCAGCCGGTGATCGACGGCGACCGGATGATCGGGCTCGGTGTCGCCGACGACAAGGGTGGCTGCGCCGCGGCGATGCTCGCCGTGCGTGAATTGGTGCGCTCCGGAACGGAATTGGCCGGCAACATCCTCGTCGCCCTGGTGATCGATGAGGAGGGTGTCAGTATCGGCACCGAGCACCTGGTCGCCCATCATGCCGGCGAGATCGACCTGGCGGTCAACCTCGAACCGGAGGGTTCGCACACGATCTTCGGCGAGCACCAGGGGTTCGGCTGGATCGACATCGTGGTACACGGCCGACCCGCGCACGGCTCGGCGCCCGACAAAGGGGTGGACGCGATCGTGCACATGGCCGAGGTGGTGACCCGGCTGCACCGGCTCGACGAGACCCGGTGGAAGCCCAACCCGGATCCGAAGAACGGGCGCACCGTGTTCCACACCGGCACGATCCGCGGCGGCACCGACTACGCGACCTACCCGAGCGAGGCGGTGCTCGGCATCGAGATCGGCACCCAGCCGGGGGAGACACTGGCCGACCGGGTCGCCGAGATCGAGGCCATCTTCGCCGAGGTCAAGGAATCCGAGCCACGGTTCAGCGGTGAGGTCAGGGTGCGGCTGGACCGCGATCCGTTCACCGGTGAAGGCAACGAGACACTGCTGGCCGCACTCGGGGATGCCACCGAGGCCGTCAACGGCGTGCGGTCACCGGTCACCGGCCTCAACGCCTGGACCGATGCCGCGCTGTTCCAGAGTGCCGGCATCCCGACCGTGTTGTTCGGGCCGGAGGGCGGCAACTATCACGCCGCCGACGAGTGGGTGTCGATCCCCGACATGGTCGCCACCACCGAGATCCTGCACCGCACCCTGGTGACCCTGCTAGGCGCCGACGTCCCGTCTGCGCAGTGACAATGACTGATACGAAAGAGGATCCGATGTCGTTCGCCGACGCGTTCGCCGCCCGCACACCCGTCACCGCGGGCCTTTACGAGCGGGCCAGGAAGACCATCCCCGGTGGTGCGGGTTCGACCGCCAGGCTGCCCCGCAACGGGTGGAAGCCCTACCCGATCTTCATGGCCGAGGGCAGCGGCTCCCGCCTGACCGATGTGGACGGCAACACCTACATCGACTACCTGCTCGGGCTGGGTCCGATGATCCTCGGACACCGCCATCCGGTGGTGACCGATGCCGTCACGCGAGCGATCCACGAATTGGGGACCTGCTTCGGATTGCCCTACGAACTCGAGATCGAGGCCGCCGAGAAGGTCGTCGCCGCGGTGCCCGGTATTGAGCAGGTGCGATTCACCAACTCCGGGTCCGAGGCCGTCGGCACGGCGGTGCGGCTGGCCCGTGCCACTACCGGTCGGCGCATAGTGGTGCGCTTCGAGGGTCACTACCACGGCTGGCAGGACACGGTGTACTGGTCCAATCACGTCGACCCGACACTGGCCGGGCCCGCCGACCACCCCCGGCCGGTCGCGATGGGACCGGGTGTGCCCGCCGAGCTGGAAGACACCCTGGTTGTGTTGACGTGGAACGACCCCGACAGCTTCGTGGCGTTGATGGACCAGCGCGGCCACGAGGTCGCCGCCGTGCTCACTGAGCCGGCCGTGTTCAACACCGGCTGCATCCTGCCCGAACCCGGCTACCTCGAGCTGCTGCGCAGCGAGACCACCAAGCACGGCGCGCTGCTGATCTTCGACGAGGTGATCACCGGATTCCGCTTCGCCCGCGGTGGCGCCCAGGAATGGTTCGGCATCACACCGGATTTGACGACGCTGGCGAAGGGCCTCGGTGGCGGGTTCCCGGTGGCCGCGGTGGGCGGGTCGACGGAGGCGATGCGCCTGGTGGCCGAGGGCCGCTATTCGCATTCCGGAACCTATAACGCCAATGTCGTGCAGTGCGCGGCGGTGTCGGCCACGATGGATGTGCTTGCCGAACCTGGCCTCTACGAGCGTCAGCGGGCGCTGGGGCACCGGCTCGCCGCGGGTCTGGGTGAGCTGGCCGCCGAACGTGGTCTGGACGCATACTGCGAGGGGCTGGGTACGGTGTTCCAACTGTGGTTCGCCGACGGCCCGATCCACAACTGGCGCGACGCGGTGGCCCGCGCCGACGAGGCCCTGTTCACCCGGTGGTACGAGGAGATGGTGATCCGCGGAGTGTTGTTCCACCCGTTGCAGTTCGAGAATCTGTTCGTGTCCCTGGTCCACGACGACCGCGACATCGACGAGACTCTGCAGGCCGCCGCCGACGCACTCACCGTCGTCGCCCGCGCCCGGACACCAGCCTCGCGATCGTGACCGACGGGCCGGTCGTCCTGGGTGTCGACCTGGGTACCTCGGGGATCAAGGTGGTCGCACTGGGCCCTACCGGTGACGTCGTCGCCGGGTCCAGGTGTGGCTATCCCACCAATAGGCCGGGACCTCAAGCGGCGGAACAGGATCCGACGGACTGGTGGCAGGCGCTGCGTGCCGCGGGTGACCAGATCGCCCGCCAGGTCGACCCCCGGCGGTGGCGGGGTATCGGGCTGACTGCGATGTTGCCGACGCTGGTCGATCTGGACGCCGACGGCCTACCGGCCGGTCCGGCGATCACCTGGGAGGACGCCCGCGCCGAGGATCAGGCGACCGATCTTCGTGACCAGTTCGGCGACGAGGCGCTGTACCGCATCACCGGTCAGCGCGTCGACGGCCGCTACCTGGGCCCGATGCATGCCCGGCTGCGCAAGCTGGGCCGCGCCGGTGTCACCACCGCGGGTGCCAAGGACGTGTTGTTCCGCGAGCTCACCGGTCGGCTGCTCACCGATCCGAGTACGGCGGCGGGTAGCGCCGTCTTCGACATCCGGCAGGGTGTCTGGAGTGCCGAACTTGCTGCGGCGGTAGGGATTTCCGTCCTTCCGGAGGTGGCGCCCGCAGCGACCGCGTTGCCGTTGGCGCGGTCGTGGCGGGAACGCTGGGGCCTGTCTGACGAGCTACCCGTTGTGCTGGGCGCCGCCGACTCGGTACTCGGCGCCGTCGGGGTCGGCGCATCGCGCCACGGCGATGTCGGCGTGATCGCCGGCACCAGCGCCATCGTGCTCGGCATCTCCGATCAGGCCACCCGCGATCCGGCGCAGCGCTACCTGGTCACCCCGCTGGCGGGGCCGGGTTGGGGACTGGAGATGGACCTGCTGGCGGTCGGGTCGGCCTTCGGCGCGGTGGCGGCGCTTTGCGGGATGAGCGGGCCCGCCGCGCTGCTGGAGGCGGCGGGTGATGTCCCCGCCGAGCAGGCGCCGCTCTTCCTGCCCTACCTGACTCCCGGCGAGCAGGGTGCGTTGTGGGATCCGACACTGACCGGGACCCTGCAGGGCCTGCGGCTGGGTATGGGTGCCGGCCACATCGGCCGCGGGCTGCTGACCGGAATCGTGGTCGAATTGCGGCGCTGCATCGACATTCTGGCGGCCACCACCGGGCGAGCGGGACCGATCCGTCTCGGTGGCGGCAGTGCGGTCAGCCCGCTGATGTGGCAAGACCTCGCCGACGCCACCGGACGCGAGGTGTGGGTCGACCCGACGGTGACCGACCATTCGGCGATCGGCGCCGCGCTGTTCGCCGCCGAGGCCGTCGGCGCACCGCTGGTCCGGCAGGACCGGCCCACCGTGGTCGAACCACGGTCTGAATATCACGACCGGTGGACCGATTCCCTGGCCCGCCACGACGAGGCCCGCCTGCGCGGGCAGGGAGCGCGATGAACATCACCGTCGTCGATGACGACCTCTTCGCCGCCGCGGCCGCCGACGCGTTGCTCGCTCGGCTGCCCCGTACCGAACCCCGGCTCGGGGTTGCGACCGGGGAGACGCCACTTCGGCTGTATGCCGAGCTGGGCCGCCGCAGTGACGCGGGGGAGATCGACCTGTCCGGTGCGGTCATCGTCGCGCTCGACGAGTACGTGGGACTCGCCGCCGGCGACCCGCGCAGTTACGCGCGCTACGTGCACGACCACATTGCCGGGCCCCTGGGGGTGGAGCGGTCGAATGTGATTGTGCCCGAGGGAGACAGTGCCGAACCGGTAGTTGCGGCCGTCGAATTCGAGGCCCGGATCGCCGCTGTTGGCGGCGTCGACGTCCAGATCGCCGGGATCGGCTCCAACGGTCACCTGGCGTTCAACGAGCCCGGCTCACCACCGGCGTCGGCCACCCGCGTGGTCGAGCTCTCAGAGCGCACCCGACACGACAACGCCCGGTTCTTCGGGGGCCGGGTCGAGGATGTCCCGCGCCGCGCGATCACCCAGGGGCTGGCCACCATCTGCCGGGCCCGCTCGATCCTGCTGCTGGCCTCGGGGGCGGCCAAGGCCGACGCGCTCGCCGCCGCCCTGTGCGGACCGGTGCATCCCGATGTGCCCGCCTCGATACTGCAAGGGCACGCTGATGTCACCGTCATCGCCGACCGGGCCGCATCGGCGATGATCAACCGATGAGTGAGCACGAGGTGCTGGGACTGTTCCCACCGGGCAGTCATATTGCCGAAGACGGGGTGCTGACCGTTGGCGGCTGCCGCCTCGACGAGCTAGCCGCCGAGTTCGGCACCCCAATGATGGTGGTGGCCGAGGACGCGCTTCGCCACCGGACCCGCGACTATCTGGCCGCGTTCCGGGACCGTTGGGCCCGCTCGGACGTGGCGTTCGCGTCGAAAGCTTTCCCCTGCACCGCGATCCAGCGGGTGGCCGTCGAGGAGGGGTTGCTGCTCGACGTCGCCGGTGGGGGAGAGATCGTCACCGCGTTGGCGGCTGGGGCCGACCCGGCGCGGATGTTGTTGCACGGCAACGCCAAGACCGACGAGGAACTGGAACTGGCTGTCGGCAAGGGTGTCGGACTGATCGTGGTCGACAACTTCGACGACATCGACCGACTGGAGCGCATCGTCGAACCGGGCCAGCGCCAGGCGTGTCTGGTGCGGGTGGTCCCCGGTATCGAGGCCGACACCCATGCCGCGGTGGCGACGGGGCACGCCGGTTCCAAGTTCGGGCTGTTGCCGGACGACGCTCGGGTGGCGATCGACCGCATCAAGCGCAGCCGGGTGCTGCGCTGCGACGGTGTGCACACCCACGTCGGCAGCCAGCTGCTCGATGCCGAGCAGCTGGCCGCGGCTGTCGCGCCAGTCGCTGAACTCGGCAGTTTCGACGTCTACGACTTCGGCGGCGGACTCGGGGTGCGTTACACCTACGCCGACCAGCCACCCACGGTGGCCGACTACGCCCAGACGATGATCGAGCGGGCCCGCGATCTGGTACCCGCGGGCGCGCGCATCATCGTCGAACCGGGCCGGTCGATGACGGCCGCGGCCGCGTGCACCGTGTACCGGGTCACCACCGTCAAGCGTGGGACGGTCACCCATGTCGCCGTCGACGGCGGGATGGGGGACAACCTCGAGGTGTCCCTGTACGGGCAGCGATTCGAGGCCACGCTTGTCGCACGACGCGGTGGTGGGGACATCGTCACCGTCGTCGGCCGGCACTGCGAATCGGGTGATCAACTGATCGACGGTGTTGCCCTTGACAATCCGGCGGTCGGTGACCTGCTGGCGGTCCCGGTGACCGGAGCCTACTGCTACACGATGTCGAATCAGTACAACGGTGCCCGGCGTATCCCGGTGGTGTTCGCCGCCGGCGGCGACGCGCGTCTGGTGGTACGCCGGGACACCTGGGCCGACCTGCTGTCCCGCGACGTCTGAGTCACCGCGAAGCGGCTACCGACTCCTCGGCATCGTCGTCGGCGGCGTGGATGGTCTTGCCGCCGATGAACAGCGCCAGTACCGCACCTGCCAGGCACACGATAACGGTGATCGAGAAGATCGAGCTGTACTGCATGGTGTACGCCGTGCGGGCGTTGGCGGCCAGTCCGGTGGCGATCTCGAACAGGTTTCCGGTGGGTTTGGGCAGCGTCGCGATGATCTGGTTGAAGCGGTAGAGCCCCCAGGCGGACAGTGCCGCCACACCGATCAGCATGCCGGTCATCCGCGCCACCACCACCAGTGAGGACGCGATGCCGTGTTGACGGGACGGCACCACCCGCAGCGCCGCCGACGTCAACGGCCCGATCACCAGGCCCAGCCCGAAGCCGCCGACTGCGAGGTCGGTGTCGAACGTCGGCAGGGTGAACAGTCCGAGGTCGTGGTGAGCGGTGAGCACGTCGACGCCCCATTTGGACACCAGCCAGTAGCCGTAGGCGGCGATCAGCATGCCGACCACCGCTACCACGCGGTCGCCGATCTTGGTGGCGATCCACCCGCCGATGAGGGCGCCGACCGGCAGGGCGATCAGAAAGTGCAGCAGCAAAAGTGCTGCCCCGTTCTGGTCCTTGCCCAGTACGCCCTGCCCGAACAGTTCGACGTTGACGAGGGTGACCATCAGCGCGGCGCCCGCGCACATCGACGTCCCCAGCGAGCACAGGAACGGCACGAAACGCACACCGGACGGCTCGATGAGCCGGGTGCGGGCGAACCGTTCCCAGACCGCGAACGCGATCGCGGCGACGGCGGCGGCGCCGACCAGCGGGAGGCCGTAGCTGGGCAGGACATGCTGACCGTCCGGCGCCGGGTTGTAAAGGCCCACCACGGCAAGGCCCAGCGCGATGGCCAGCAGCACACCGCCGACGACGTCGACACGATCCGGCTCGGCGCTGCGATCGCGCGACGGCAGGCTGAACTGGATCAGCACCATCGCGATGAGCGTTAGCGGGACGTTGATCCAGAACACGTCACGCCAGGTGTTGAGGGCCCAGACGACCGCGATGCCGTATAGCGGGCCCAGCACACTGCCCAGCTCCTGGGCGGCACCGATACCGCCGAGCACGGTGGCGCGGCTGCGGGCCGCCCAGAGGTCGGCCGCCAGCGCCAGCGTGACCGGAAGCAGCGCGCCACTGGCCATGCCCTGGATGACGCGGCCGATCACCAGCATCGTCAGATCGGTCGACAGGGCGGTGACCACCGAGCCGGTGGCGAACGCAATGAGGCTGGCCTGGAGCACCAGCTTGCGGCCGAAACGGTCCGACAGCCGGCCGAGCAGTGGCATCGCGGCGATGTAGCCGAGCAGATACCAGGTGATGATCGGTGTCACCCGCTGGATCTGGTTCACCGGTATCTCGATCGACCGCATGATGTCGACCATGATCGTGACCACGACGTAGGTGTCGAGCGCCCCGAGCAGGACCGCCAGACTTCCGGCGCCGATCGCGATCCGGCGGCTGCGGGCGGTGCTCTGCGCTCGGTGGGCGACGGTATCCACAGACTCAGCCATGTCCGCGACCGTCAGACCGCGGGTTTGGTGACGGTGACCGGCTTGTCCCACTCGGACAGCGTGATCTGGATGCTGCCGCCGTTGCCGGTGTCTGCCTTGGCCTGCACCAGCTGATGGGGGTCGGCCTTCTGGATCCACACGGTGGCCGGCAGCGGGCTGGTGGCCTTGAGCGGGATCAGCTTGTTCATGGCATCGGCGCTGACCTTGCCGCTGATGCGCACGGTGTCCACGCCGTTGATGTTCTCACTGGCCTCGGACTTGGCATCGGTGATGCCGGCGAGCCAGTTGGCGAGGCCGCTGTCCGGGTTGAGTACCACCGAGGGGTCGTAGATGTCCTTGGCCGGACCCATGTCGAGCCAGTTGTTAGGCGTCAGCGCCGCGTAGAGCGTGCCGTCGAGGACGACCAGCTGGATGTCTACGTCCGAGCCACCCATGGAGATCGTGGAATTCCCCGACACGGCGACGGCGGGGATGTTGGTCAGATCCCCGGACAGCTTCTTCACCGGTAGTCCCTCGATCTTGCCGTTGACGGCGATGTCGAGGTGGGCGCTCTTGAGACCCTTGGTGACCTGGATGGACTGCTGTAACAGCCCGGCCGCATCGGGGAGCGGCTCGGAGGGCTTGGAGGAAGAGCAACCGGCTACGAACAGGACGGCTGTGGCAAGGAGGGTGGCAAGGACGGCAAACATTCGGCGGCACGTCGGCATAGGTTGCATCGTAGAGGGTCGGCCCGGCCGGGCCCCATTCGTGATGGCCGGCCCGGTCCGCAGGATGGATTCTGAGCCGCGGTTTCCGTGCTGGCGCAGGAGTGTCGCCAGAGCGGGGTTAGATTGAGCGCGTGTTCACCGGAATCGTCGAGGAACTGGGTGAGGTGGTCGGCAAGGACGACCTCACCGACTCTGCCCGTTTCGTCATTCGCGGGCCGGTCGTGACCGCCGACGCCCGCCACGGCGATTCCATCGCCGTCAACGGCGTCTGCCTCACCGTCGTCGAGGTGATGGCCGACGGCCAGTTCAGCGCCGACGTGATGGCCGAGACGCTCAACCGGTCGAGCCTGGCCGCCGTCGAGGTGGGCAGTGCGGTGAATCTGGAGCGCGCCGCGGCCGTGAACAGTCGCCTCGGCGGCCACATCGTGCAGGGGCACGTGGACGGCACCGGTCGGGTCCTGGCCCGCACCCCTTCCGAACACTGGGAAGTGGTGCGCATTGCGCTGCCCGCCCAACTGTCGCGCTATGTGGTGGAGAAGGGGTCGATCACCGTCGACGGTATTTCCCTGACGGTCTCCGGTCTCGGCGACGACTGGTTCGAGGTGTCGCTCATCCCGACGACCCTGGCCCTGACGACACTCGGGCAGGCTTCGGTGGGCGCACCGGTGAACCTCGAAGTGGACGTCATCGCCAAATACGTCGAGCGACTGCTCGGCGAGCGCGAACGCTGAGACGTCCCGCCACCTGAGTTCCTCGAAGGACACGCGGCGGCGCTCCGTCTGGGCGCTTCCAGCGCGCTCGTGCGGCGCAGTCTTCCTCTGATGGCGCGTGGCCTGGCAGGCCGGTTCCCGACAGGCCGGTTGGCGAACTCTATACACCACCAAACATCTTTTTGGTCGGATTTGCTAGACATTCTTCACTTAGCCAAACCTCAGCCTCGCTGCGCGGTCTGGCGTGTTGATAGTCCGCTATAGGTGCTGTTCACAGTGTTTCTGTGCCAAGACTGAGACAAATTTACTGTCGAGATTAAGCACCCATGTTATGTTGCGGAGCGACTATGTGGTGCACGTCACCAAGGCCTGGCCGATGACTCGCAGCACACCGTTCACCGACGGGAGATCCGTGAGTTCCAAGAAGCACGCCGCTCGCCACCGGAAGCGGGCGGCACGGCATCGGAAGAAGTCCCGATATACGGGGGCCCAGACCGCTCGCAACGGGATTCTCGTGGCGGCGGTTGGTCTGGGTCTCGCAGTCGGTGTCGGACAGGGAGTGGCCGCGGCGTCCACCGACGGTGGTTCCACGGATGCGGCGGGCGCACCGCATGCGGCCAGCAACTCCGGCGGAAACTCCGGACCGGCGGCGAAGGCGACCAGTTCGCGCGGATCCGCGGGCCCGGCACGCACCCGCACTCCCAGCGCGACATCGGCATCCAGAAGTGCCGCCTCGCCGGTCCGCTCGCCCGGCTCCGGCCGTGGACCGGTGGCGCCGACCAGCGCGCCGCCCACCACGACGCCGGCGACCACGACGCCGGCGACCACGACGCCGGCGACCAGCGCGCCGGCCACCACGACGCCGGCCGGCACGACGACTTCTGCGACAGCCCCCGCTTCGGTCGGGACGACGGACAACGCCGACGCGTCCTCGACGGACAACGCCGGCGCGTCCTCGACGGACGGCGATCCGACACCGACGACGCCCGGTGCCACCGCAGCCGACGGCACGGCGACGGCCACCGTCCCGTCGACCGCCACGAGCACCGGCGACGTCACCGCTACGGGCAACGGCGTTGTCACGCCGAAGGCCGCATCGGCCCGCTCTGCCGCCGCCGTCGCGACCGTTTTGTCGGCCGCCACCGTGCCGTCCGCGGCCGCCTACTCGATGAACGGTGATCTGTCGAACGTTCAGGAAGGTGCGGGGCCCATCACCACCCCGGCGCAGTACGACATTCAGACATCGCTGGACGCGTGGGCTGCGCAGCTGGACGCCTTGATGGCCGCCCCACTCACCCCGATCAACGGCTGGCTGAAGTTTCCGGTCACCTTCCTCAATGCTTTTTTCAAGCCGTCGATCGTGGTCGACCGACTCTCGTACGGTCTCAACGGGCTGGCGACGCTCATCGACGAGTTCGTGCCCCCGTTCAAGATGGTCGACGGCGCACCGTCGACCATCACGCCGGCCTCGGTGACGGCCGCGGTGCTCGCGGGTGCGATCGTGCTGTTCAACACCTCGCAGACCGTCGATATCCAGCATTGGATAGAAGAGGCGGTGAGCCTTGCCGGGGCGTTGCAGGACATCGCCGCGAATCCGGTCGTCAACGGGTTGATCGCGAACGATATGGACGGCGTGGTCGCGGCGGCACGAGGGGCCTTCCTGTCGCCGAAGACCGTTCTTGACATGGACATCACTCTCGGGAAGGCGCCGAACCCGGTGTCGCTGGCCATGTATGTCGTCGTGGTCGCGATCTTCCGGCGCTTCGCCGACGTCGCGACCGATCACCAGCCCGTCGTCACCGACATGAAGCAGACCAGTCAGCACCTCCCGGGCGCCAGCGGAACCACCGTCTCGGGCTATGTCCAGTTCTATGACGCCGACGGCGATCCAATCACCTCATACGGCTTCACCGAACCAGACGACAGCCGCTTCACCGTCACCGTGGTCGATGGCACCAACGGGCGGATGAATTGGACTGTGTGGGACTGGAATCCGTTGGGCCCCACAACTCCCAAGACGCTGACGTTCACACTGACGGTCTTGGCGCAAGGCGACGGCCAGATCAGCGTGTCCAAGCCGTACATGCCGAATGGCAACGAGACCACCAAGACCGTGACCGTGACCGTCTATTACAACCAAGCCATCGGCACGATGACCAATACGGTCACAAGCACCTCTTCCTTGGGCGTGGTTCGCGGATCCATCAGCATGCCGCCGAACCCGGACAACCCGACGACCTTCGCGCTCAACGGAGCCAGTGGGGGAACGGCGTACACCGCCAATGGTGGCATCGTCAAGCTCAACGCGACCACGGGCGCCTACACCTACATCCCGAACCGGGCCTCGAGTGCCACGACGGATTCGTTCCAGGTCGTCAGCACCGACAGCTTCGGCTACAGCTACACCACGTCGGTATCGGTGCCGGTGAGTTCCGTGTCACCGGTGACGACATTCAACACCCGGACCGGCACTGTGACCGGCAACCTGGACATCCCCGCTGGCAGTGCCGATAGCGGGCTGATGACTTACACGCTGGGCACCGCCCCCAACTCCACCAGGGGCACGGTGACGGTGAATGCCGATGGCACCTTCGTCTACACCAGGTCGGCGACGGCCGGATCGCAGCCCACGACGGACTCGTTCACGATCCTCGGCACCGACAGCACCGGGAAGACGGTCACCATCGCCGTGGTCAACGTCAACGCCACGACGGGCAACAGCGCACCGGTGGGCAACGGTGTAACAGTGGGCAGTTCGAAACTGGAGCGGGTCGTCGGTCCGAACGACAAGCAGACCACGACCGGAACTCTGGAAGCGACTGACGCAGACGGTGATCTGGTGACCTGGGCCGCCGGCACCTACTCCACCGCCCAGGGCGGGTCGATCACGGTTGCTGCCAACGGTACGTTCACCTACACGAACCAGAAGTACGCGTGGTTCGGTGTCTCGGACAGCTATTGGCACGACCATGCCGTCGTCGGCGACCCCGGGGACACGTTCACCATCAACGTCAGTGACGGCTTCGGCGGCACCACCGCGGTGACCTACGGCATTCCTATCGAAAAGCAAAACGCGACACCGACATTGTCGGGAACGGTCAACGGAACCCCGACGGTCGACGCGCTGGGCGTGCGGAGAGGCTCGATCAACACCGGCTCCGACGATGACGGCGACAGCCTGACCTATAGTCTCGTCGGTGCCACCGGAGGGTCGGTCTATACCGCCAATGGCGGCATCGTCACGATGAGCGGTACCTCGTTCACCTACATTCCGAAGGTCGGGGTGACCTCGGATTCGTTCCAGGTCCAGGTGAACGACGGTCACGGCGGTATCACCACGGCGACGGTCAGCCTGAGCGGGCTGACCACGCCGGGCACGACGACGAACATAAACAAGGCAACGCTGGGTACCGAGACTGGAACGCTGAACATTCCGTCGCCGAGCGACACCACGACTCTCGGCCTGACCTACAGCGTCGGTACCGGTCCGTCAAAGGGCACGGTGACGCTCACCAACACCGGTGGCACCTACACCTATACCTACGTGCGGAACTCGAGCCTGGGCCATTCGACGTCCAACGTCGATTCGTTCACCATCAACGCCACCGACGCCTCGGGCAAGACGGTGACGGTCGCGACGATCAGCGTTGCGCCGAACGTGGCCAACACCGTTCCGGTGATATCCACAGCGACAACCGATAAGGGCAGCACGGACAGCAGCAAGTGGCGTTTGGACACGCTGACGGGTGACAACCGTCAACAGACGACTACCGGCAAGATCACCGCGACTGACGCCGACGGTGACACCCTCACGTATTCGCTGGTCGATGCGACGACCCACAACGCCGTCACCACCACGACCAATGGTGGGTCCGTCACGTTCAATGCCGACGGGTCGTACACGTACACAATCGTCAAGGACAAGTCGTACTTCCACGCCGCGGCCAAGGTCGGTGCCTCTGGTGCGGCAGTGAACGACACGTTCACCGTCGCGGTCAGCGACGGCCTCGGGGGCGTTGCGTACACCACGGTGACGATGGCCACCTACGCGGTGAACAGCGCGCCGACATTCGTCAGTTCCAGCGGTGTGTCGAACTTCCTCGGCCTGAAGACCGTCAGCGGAATCAAGTTCACCGATGCCGACGGTGACACGATCGGAACGACGCGCAACCCGTCGAACGGCTCTGCCGGGTACTTCGCCCCCAGTGGATTCACCAGTGGTACCGACAACGTCCAAAGCGGCACGGGGGCGCTGGTCACCTTCACCGGCACCTACACGCTCTACGTGCAGGACGGCTATTACACGGTCAACAACGGTGTCATTACCGGCTCCTACGCCATTTCGACGCCGACAAAGTCCTGGAGTTGATCGTCGGCGGAACCGGCACCTGAACGCACACCGCGACAGTCTCGGCTATTCGGCGCGAGCTAATCCTGAACAGGGCGGACGCCTCCCTAGAGCCCCGCGAGCTGGGGCAGGGTGGCGTGGGCGATCAGGAAGTAGATGATCAGCCCGGTGCCGTCGACGATGGTGGCGATCATCGGCCCCGACACCACCGCCGGATCGACCCGCAGCTTCTTGAGCAGCGGCGGCAGCACCGACGCCACGATCGAGGCCCACAGCACGATCGCGGCAACCGTCAACGACACGGTGATGGTGACCTGGGGGCCGACGCCGAGGGTCCAAGCGCGGATCACCGCGGCCAGGGCCATGGTCGCGGCGATCAGGAAGCCGGTCGACATCTCCTTGGCCAACACGCGCGGTAGATCGCGAAGCCGCACCTGCCCGGTTCCCATGGCCCGCACCAGCGTCGTGGTGATCTGGGTACCGGTATTGCCACCGGTTCCGATTAGCAGCGGAATGAAGAACGCCAGTGCGACAACGGCCTCCATCTCATCCTCGAAAGCCCGCAGCACCGTGCCGGTGTAGGCTTCGGCCACGAACAACACGAGCAGCCACACGATTCGCTTGCGCCACAAGCGAAGTGGTGACGCTCGAAGATAGGGCACTTCCAATGGCTCTGAGCCGCCTTGTCTTTCGGCGTCTCGGGTCGCTTCCGCTTCAACGATGTGGGCGGCCACGTCGGCGGTCAGAACACCGAGCATGCGGCGCTGACCGTCGACGACTGGCAGGGCTGCGAGCTCGTAGTCAATCAGTGACTGTGCAGCCTGCTCGGCGTCGACCAGCGGGCCGACCCAGACCGGATCTTGGCTGCTGAGTTCCGCGACGGTCTGGCTGGGTTCGGCCAGCACTAGGTCCTGGAATTCGAGGAAGCCGATCAGTCGGCGGCCTTCGTCGGTCACATAAATCGGCACGCTCTGGCGCGCCCGGCTGCGCACCTGGGCGTTCTGGGCGCGCACCAGCACCGCGGCCTCGGCGGCCGTGATCGAGTCGGGGATGGTGAACACATCGGGCAGCATGTGCGCGGCGACCGACGTCGGCGGCCACCGCAGGACATCGCGGAGAATGTCGGCTCGCACCTCGCCAATGCCGGCAAGCAGCTGCTCCCGCGCCGAATTGGTCAGCCGTCGCAGGATTTCGGCGGCGTGGTCGGTTTCGATGGCTTCCAGCCACCGTGCCGCCCGTGCCGTGTCGGCCGCCTGAACGATACGGGTCGCCAGATCCGGATCGACCGAACCGAGGAGCTCGCGGGCCGACGTGGCGCTGAGCAGTGAGGCGAAGCCGGCGAGTTTCTCCCGCGACATGGCGCCGACCTGGCGGATTCTCTCGACGGATCCAGCCGAGCGCAGCCATGCTTCGACCGCATCGGCGGAATCCAGTTCTGTGGCGCGAACCGGCAGCACTTCAAGCACGCCGATATTGAGACCAGGACTCTTCATCACACTCCCTAACTTCGCGTCGTCCTGGCAGGTATCAGACCAAACGGTCGGTCTGTCGGGGCTGCTGAGTGGACTCGGGTAGGCAGAGTTCACGGAGGGTTCACCTCGCGAGCCCATCCTGCCGCGTACGTCACAGCACCCGCCTGGCCTGCGCATATCAGTCTCCGCGACCGGCTGCTGCCGATTGAGCGGACTGCTGAACAGGACGGGCAATATTCCGTCGCCGGGGGGGTGGTTCATACTGTCTGGTAGCAGTAACAGCGCAAATGGGCAGGCGGAAACGATGACGAGGCTGGACACCGTCGAACGGGCGGTTGCCGATATCGCGGCGGGAAAAGCTGTCGTCGTGATTGATGACGAGGACCGCGAGAACGAGGGCGACCTGATCTTCGCCGCCGAGAAGGCGACGCCGGAGCTGGTCGCGTTCATGGTGCGCTATACCTCCGGCTACCTGTGCGTGCCGCTGGACGGGGCGATCTGCGACAAGCTGGGCCTGCTGCCGATGTACGCGGTCAACCAGGACAAACACGGCACCGCCTACACCGTCACCGTCGACGCGAAGATCGGTGTGGGCACCGGAATCTCGGCTTCCGATCGGGCGACGACCATGCGGCTGCTGGCCGACCCGACCAGCGTCGCCGAGGACTTCACCAAACCCGGTCACGTGGTGCCATTGCGCGCCAAAGACGGTGGCGTGCTGCGCCGCCCCGGCCACACCGAGGCCGCCGTGGACCTGGCCCGGCTGGCCGGTCTACAGCCCGCCGGCGCCATCTGCGAGATCGTCAGTCAGAAGGACGACGGCGCGATGGCCCAGACCGACGAGCTGCGGATCTTCGCCGACGAGCACGACCTCGCGCTGATCTCCATCGCTGACCTTATCGAGTGGCGCCGCAAGCACGAGAAGCACATCGAGCGGATCGCCGAGGCCCGGATCCCGACCCGGCACGGCGAGTTCCGCGCGGTCGGCTATTCCAGCATCTACGAAGAGGTCGAACACGTCGCCCTGGTCAGGGGCGACATCGCCGGGCCCGAGCAGGACGGCCACGACGTCCTGGTGCGAGTGCACTCCGAATGCCTGACCGGTGACGTGTTCGGCTCGCGCCGTTGCGATTGCGGCCCGCAGCTGGACGCCGCCCTGGCGATGGTGGCCCGGGAAGGCCGCGGAATTGTTCTCTACATGCGCGGCCACGAAGGTCGCGGCATCGGGCTGATGCACAAGCTGCAGGCCTATCAGTTGCAGGACGCCGGCGCCGACACCGTCGATGCCAACCTGGAGCTCGGCCTGCCTGCCGACGCCCGCGACTACGGAATCGGCGCGCAGATCCTGGTGGATCTGGGTGTGCGTTCGATGCGGCTGCTGACCAACAACCCGGCCAAGCGTGTCGGGCTGGACGGCTACGGGCTGCACGTCATCGAGCGGGTGCCGTTGCCGGTGCGCGCCAACGCGGAGAACATCCGGTACCTGATGACCAAGCGGGACCGGATGGGCCATGATCTGACCGGGCTCGACGACTACGACGGTGACGTGGAGTTGCCCGACGATCTGGGCGGAGCGGTCCAATGAGTGGAGTAGCAGACCGATGAGTGGAGGCGCCGGCGTTCCGGACCTGCCTGAGATGGACGCCTCGCAGTTGTCGCTGGCGATCGTCGCCAGCACGTGGCATCCCAAGATCTGCAACGCCCTGCTCGACGGTGCGCGCCGGGTGGCCGACGACTCCGGCATTCCCGAACCGACCGTGGTCCGGGTACTCGGCGCGATCGAAATCCCGGTTGTTGCACAGGAACTCGCCACCTCTCACGACGCAGTCGTGGCTCTCGGGGTCGTGATTCGCGGCCAGACGCCGCATTTCGACTACGTCTGCGACGCGGTCACCCAGGGTCTGACCCGGGTGTCGCTGGACGCGTCGACGCCTGTCGCGAACGGGGTGCTGACCACCAACACCGAGGAGCAGGCCCTCGAACGCGCCGGGCTGCCCGGCTCGTCGGAGGACAAGGGTGCGCAGGCCGCTGCGGCAGCGTTGTCGACGGCCCTGACGCTGCGGCATCTGCGCGGGGCATGACCGGGACGCAGGGCGACTGGGACGTCGTGTTGCGTCCGCGGCTTACGCCCTACTTTGCCTATGCCGTCGCCTTCGTCATCGCCGCGGCCGGTATCGCGGTCGGGTTCCTTCTGAAGATCCGCTACACCGGTGCGTTCATCCAGCCGGCCGACCAGGTATCGATGGCCGGACTGGGCCTGATCCTGGCCGCGGCGACGTTGCTGCTCGCGCTGCCGCGGGTACGGGTCGGGCCCGCCGGCATCGCGGTGCGCAACGTCGTCCTCGAACGCCTCATCCCGTGGCCCGACGTCTTCGGCGTCTCGTTCCCGGAGGGTTCCCGTTGGGCGCGCATCGACGTGGCCGACTACGAGTACGTCCCGGTGCTGGCAATCCAGTCCGTCGACGGTCAGCGCGCCGTCGACGCGATGGACACCCTGCGTTCCCTGATCGCGAAGTATCGCCCCGACCTCACGTGATCGTGAGTCTCATCACGACCTCTCCGGCGCTACGACCGGATGGCACCTCGACGAAGCCGGCGTTTTCGTAGATCCGGCGGGCCGCGTGGTTGCCGCGGTCCATCCGCAGCGTCACGATCTGCACGGCGTGCCGACCCGCCCACGCCACCACAGCACCGACGAGGGGGCGGCCCAGGCCTGCGCCGCGCGCCGCGGGATCGATCCACAGTGAATACAGATAGGCCGTCTCGGGGTTCTGCTGATAGGCCGCGATCAGGCCGACGAGCTGCTGGTCGAGGAACGCCCCGAAGTACGCGTGCTCCCGCAGCCGCCGTCGCCAGTCGGCGGGGGTGAAGTCCACCTCGAGGCGGTATTGCGGATCGGCCGTGCCGAACACATCGCTGAGTGCGCTCAGCCGAAGGTGAGCCAACTGTTCCCAGTCCGACTCGGTGAGGCGGGTGACACGCGCCGCGGGCACGCCGTCGACGCTAGCGGGATTCGGCCCTGCCGGTGAACGATGCCGGTTAGGCGCAGCGGCCGGGCCGTCCTACCCGGGTACTAACCTGGGACCGTGCCCGATCCCGCGACCTACCGCCCGGCGCCCGGGTCGATTCCGGTCGAACCGGGCGTCTATCGATTCCGCGATCCGCACGGCCGAGTCATCTACGTGGGTAAGGCCAAGAGCCTGCGCAGCCGGCTGACGTCCTACTTCCAGGACATCTCGGCGCTGCATCCGCGCACCCGGCAGATGGTGACCACCGCCGCCAAGGTGGAGTGGACGGTGGTCAACACCGAGGTCGAGGCGCTGCAACTGGAATACAATTGGATCAAGGAGTTCGATCCGCGATTCAACGTCCGCTACCGCGACGACAAGTCCTATCCCGTACTGGCGGTGACGCTGAATGAGGACTACCCGCGGCTGTTCGTCTACCGCGGTCCGCGGCGCAAGGGAGTCCGCTATTTCGGTCCGTATTCGCACGCCTGGGCCATCCGCGAGACGCTGGACCTGTTGACTCGGGTCTTCCCGGCCCGCACCTGCTCGGCAGGAGTCTTCAAGCGGCACAGCCAAATAGAACGTCCTTGCCTGCTCGGCTACATCGACAAATGCTCGGCGCCGTGTGTCGGCAGGGTCAGCGCCGAGGAGCACCGCAAGATCGTGCTGGATTTCTGCGACTTCCTCTACGGTAGGACCGACCGCTTCGCCCGCGATCTCGAACACCAGATGAACGCGGCGGCGGCCGAGCTCGACTTCGAGCGTGCCGCCCGGTTGCGCGACGACATCGCCGCGCTGAAACGGGCGCTGGAGAAGCAGGCGGTGGTGCTCGGCGACGGGACCGACGCCGATGTCGTCGCGTTCGCCGACGACGAGCTGGAGGCTGCGGTGCAGGTGTTCCACGTGCGTGGCGGACGAGTGCGCGGTCAACGCGGCTGGGTGGTGGAGAAGCCGGGTGAGCCGGGAGCGTCCGCCGAGGCGCAACTGGTCGAGCAGTTTCTCACCCAGTTCTACGGCGCTGAAGCTGAATTGGGCGGCCCGCCCGAGGCCCAATTGGGCGGCGCAGCAGACGAATCCACCAATCCGGTGCCGCGCGAGGTGCTGGTGCCCTGCCTGCCGCCGAACGCCGAGGAGCTGGGCGACTGGTTGTCCGATCTGCGTGGGTCCCGGGTGGCGCTGCGGGTGCCGCAACGCGGTGACAAGAAGGCGCTGGCCGAGACGGTGCACCGCAACGCCCAGGAGGCGCTGCAGCAACACAAGCTCAAGCGTGCCGGTGACTTTACGGCGAGATCGGCTGCGCTGCAGAACATTCAAGAGACTCTGGGCCTGGCCGACGCGCCGCTTCGCATCGAATGTGTCGACATCAGCCACGTCCAGGGCACCGATGTGGTGGCCTCCCTGGTGGTCTTCGAAGACGGCCTGCCCCGCAAATCCGACTACCGGCACTTCGCGATCCGGGAGGCCGCCGGCGAGGGACGTTCCGACGACGTGGCCTCGATCGCGGAGGTCACCCGCCGCCGGTTCGCCCGCCACGTCAATGAGCAGCAGCGGGCCCTCGACGAGCTGTCCCCGGAGGGCAAGTCGCGAAAGTTCGCCTACCCGCCCAACCTGTACGTCGTCGATGGGGGCGCCCCGCAGGTCAACGCCGCCCAGGCGGTGCTCGACGATCTCGGCGTCGCCGACGTGGCCGTGATCGGCCTGGCCAAACGACTCGAGGAGGTGTGGGTGCCCCTTGAAATCGACCCGGTCATCTTCCCGCGCAACAGTGAGGGGCTGTACCTGTTGCAGCGGGTACGCGACGAGGCACACCGCTTCGCCATCTCCTACCACCGCAGCAAGCGGTCCAAGCGGATGACTGCCTCAGCGCTGGACTCGGTGCGCGGGCTGGGTGAGACTCGGCGAAAGGCGCTGGTCACGCACTTCGGGTCGCTGGCGCGGTTGCGCCAGGCCAGTGTCGACGAGATCACCGCGGTGCCCGGCATCGGCGCTGCCACCGCCGCCGCGGTGTTGGAAGCGCTAGGGGTGCCGGCGGATTCGGCGGTAACCGCTGCGCGGGACGATCAGGTCGGCGAAGATCAGACAGCTGAACAGGCGACGCGATGACAGAGCACAGCACAGGCGAACAGATGCGGACCGAGCGGACCGGCGAGGAGTCGGATATCGACGTGGTGTTGGTGACCGGGCTGTCCGGCGCCGGGCGCGGCACCGCGGCCAAGGTGCTCGAGGACCTCGGCTGGTATGTCGCCGACAACCTTCCCCCCGAGCTGATCGCGCGGATGGTCGACCTGGGCCTGGCGGCGGGCTCGCGGATCACCCAGCTGGCGGTGGTGATGGACGTGCGCTCGCGGGGCTTCACCGGTGACCTCGACTGGGTGCGCAACGAGCTGGCCACCCGCAACATCCACCCGCGCGTGCTGTTCATGGAGGCCTCCGACGACATCCTGGTGCGGCGCTACGAGAACAACCGGCGCAGCCATCCACTGCAGGGCAACCAGACGCTGGCCGAGGGTATCGCCGCCGAACGTGCCCTGCTGGCTCCGGTGCGGGCCTCGGCGGACCTGGTCATCGACACCTCGACCCTGTCGGTGCGCGCGCTGCGCGAGAGCATCGAGCGGGCCTTCGGCGGCGAGGCGGTCGCTCAGACCAACGTGACGGTCGAGTCGTTCGGCTTCAAGTACGGCCTGCCGATGGACGCCGACATGGTCATGGACGTCCGCTTCCTGCCCAACCCGCACTGGGTCGACGAACTGCGCCCCCACACCGGCCAGCATCCGGCGGTGCGGGACTACGTCCTTGGCCAACCCGGCGCCGGGGAGTTCCTGCAGTCCTACCATCAGCTGCTGAGGCTCGTCGTCGACGGCTACAGCCGAGAGGGGAAGCGCTACATGACGGTGGCCATCGGCTGCACGGGCGGCAAGCACCGCAGTGTCGCCATGGCCGAGGCGCTGGCCGGGTTGCTCCAGCACAACGAGCAACTCACGGTCCGGGTGCTGCACCGCGATCTGGGTCGCGAATGACGCGGATCGTCGCCCTCGGCGGCGGCCACGGTCTCTACGCGACGTTGTCCGCGGCGCGCCGGCTCAGCCCGCATGTCACCGCCGTCGTGACCGTTGCCGACGACGGCGGCTCCTCGGGGCGGCTGCGCAGCGAACTCGACATCGTGCCGCCAGGGGATCTGCGAATGGCGTTGGCCGCCTTGGCTTCCGACAGTCCACACGGCCGGTTGTGGGCCACGATCATTCAGCATCGGTTCGGCGGCAGCGGCGGTCTGGCTGGGCATCCGATCGGAAACTTGATCCTGGCCGGACTCAACGAGGTACTGGCCGACCCGGTGGCGGCGCTCGACGAACTGGGCCGCATCCTCGGCGTCAAGGGCAGGGTGCTGCCGATGTGCCCGATCGCACTGCAGATCGAGGCGGACGTCGCCGGCCTGGAAACCGACCCGAGGATGAGCCGGGTGATCCGCGGCCAGGTCGCGGTCGCCACCACACCGGGCAAAGTGCGCCGGGTGCGGCTGCTGCCCGGTGACCCGCCCGCGACCCGGCAGGCCGTCGACGCCATCATGGCCGCTGATCTCGTCGTGCTCGGGCCCGGTTCCTGGTTCACCAGCGTGATCCCGCACGTCCTCGTCCCGGGCCTGACCGAGGCGCTGCGGTCGACCGCCGCGCGGCGGGCCCTGGTGCTCAACCTGGCCGCCGAGCCGGGGGAGACCGCCGGCTTCTCCGCTGAGCGGCATCTGCACGTGCTGGCCCAGCACGCCCCGGGCTTCTCCGTCGACGAGATCATCGTCGACGCCACCCGTGTCCCCTCCGACCGGGAACGTGATCAGGTCCGTCGCACCGCCAGCTTGTTGGATGCGTCAGTTCAGTTTGCCGACGTGTCCAGACCTGGTACACCTTTACATGACCCGGCGAAGCTGGCTGCAGCCCTTGACGGTGTGCGCACACGACGACCGGTCCCCGCGCCACCCGACCTGCCGCCTGCCGAGCCCATGCAGGCCGCGGGGAGGCGACAGGGGGACGCGGTGCCGGGACCGACTGTAGACGGACCGAGAGGTGACGACCTGTGGCGATGACTGCCGAGGTGAAGGACGAACTGAGCCGGCTGGTGGTCAATTCCGTGAGCGCCCGCCGCGCGGAGGTGGCGTCCCTGCTGCGCTTTGCCGGCGGTCTGCACATCGTCTCCGGCCGTGTCGTGGTGGAGGCGGAAGTCGACCTCGGCATCATCGCGCGGCGGTTACGCAAGGACATCTACGACCTCTACGGCTACAACGCGGTGGTGCACGTGCTGTCGGCCAGTGGCATCCGCAAGAGCACCCGCTATCTGGTCCGGGTCGCCAAAGACGGTGAGGCACTGGCACGCCAGACCGGACTGTTGGACATGCGTGGCCGACCGGTGCGGGGCCTGCCCGCACAGGTTGTCGGCGGCAGCGTCGGCGATGCCGAGGCCGCCTGGCGGGGTGCATTCCTGGCGCACGGTTCACTGACCGAGCCCGGCCGGTCCTCGGCGCTTGAGGTCAGTTGCCCGGGGCCCGAGGCCGCGTTGGCGTTGGTGGGTGCCGCCCGGCGGCTCGGGGTCAGCGCCAAGGCCCGCGAGGTGCGCGGCGCCGACCGGGTCGTGGTCCGCGACGGCGAGGCCATCGGCGCGCTGCTGACCCGGATGGGGGCGCAGGACACCCGGTTGACGTGGGAGGAGCGCCGGATGCGGCGCGAGGTCCGCGCCACCGCCAACCGGCTGGCCAACTTCGACGACGCCAATCTGCGCCGCTCGGCGCGCGCGGCGGTGGCCGCCGCGGCCCGGGTGGAGCGGGCGCTGGAGATCCTGGCTGACACCGTGCCCGAGCATCTCGCGGCCGCTGGCCGGTTGCGCGTCGAACATCGGCAGGCCTCACTGGAGGAGCTGGGTCGACTTGCCGAACCGCCGATGACGAAAGACGCTGTCGCTGGCCGTATTCGGCGGCTGTTGTCAATGGCCGATCGTAAGGCTAAGCAGGACGGAATTCCCGACACCGAGTCGGCCGTCACCCCCGATTTACTCGAAGACGCCTAGCCCCCGACAGTCTCAGCCGGCCGCGGTCCGCTTGGCCGCGTAGGCCTTCAGCTCGGCGGAAAGCGCGTCGGCGGCCAGCAGCCGGGGCAACAGCGCCGGCTCCGACATCCGGGCCCGGAAGACCAGGCCGATCGTGACGTCATGGTCGGGTCGGTAGTCGATGTCGATCCCGTCGCCGGCGCACACCGGCCCGGGGGTGAGCACCCGTAGATACGCGCCCGGCTTGCCGGCATCGGTGAACGTCTTGATCCAGCCCGTGATGTCGAGGAACGCCGCGAACGTCCGGCACGGTGTGCGGGGAGCCGAGACCTCTAGCAGCAACCCGCCGGTGCCGACCCGCCAGCGCTCGCCGATGCGCGCGTTCGTCACGTCCACTCCGCGGGTGGTCAGATTCTCGCCGAACATCCCGTCGGCCAGCGGTCGCGACAGCCGTGACGCCCACTCGTCGAGATCCTCGCGGGCATAGACGTAGACGGCCTGGTCATCCCCACCGTGCAACTTGTGGTTGCCGATGGTGTCTCCGACCAGACCGCTGCCCAGCCCGCCGCGCATCGGTCCCGGCGCGCGCACCATGACCGCCTCGGGCGTGGCCACCTTGTCGATACCGGTGGGCTTCGACGGTGCATCCGGGTTCGCGCGGACACGGGCCAGGTTGACCGACAGCACCTTGCTCACCCGATCAGCTTAGGCGTGGTGGGCGCCGTCGCCGACCCGGAGAACCGGCGTTGCCGGTAGTGCCGTGAAAGATGCTGCTGTACAGCTATTTTCGTGCCTCACCGCTCTCCCGGGGGGACCGTGCGCCGCCGTTTAGTGCGGGTACTACGGTGGGGGCCATGTCGGCGGGCGAGGTGCTACGGGTGGGTGCGGCCTTCCCCGATCCGCCGTTCAACGACACCGGCGCGGCCGGCGGACTCGACATCGACCTCATGGCGGCGATCGGCGACCAGCTCGGCGCCGCCGTGGAGTTCGTGCGCTACGAGGGCCGCGACTTCAACGGCATCTTCGATGCGCTGGACTCAGGGATGTTCGACTGTGTCGCCTCGGGCACCACGATCACCGGCTCGCGCGCCATGAAGGCGTCGTTCTGCGACCCCTACCTGATTTCGGGGCAGGCGCTGGCCGTCGACACCGCCCGGCTGCCGGAGGTCCGTTCGGTCGACGACCTGGAGGGCCTGGCCATCGGCGTCCAGCAGGGCAACACCAGCCAGCCGATCGCCAACCGGTTGGTCGCCGATGGCAAGGCCGCCCGGGTGCGTGTCTACGACTACGGCAACGTCCGCAGCGTGTTGCGCGACTTGAGCACCGGGCGCTGCGATGCGTTCATGAAATTCGGTCCGGTACTGAGCCGCCTGGTCGACGGACTGCCGTCGGTGGAGGTGGTTCAACGCGGCATCACCACGGAGAAGATCGCGATCGCGGTGCCCACCAGTGCCGCCGCCCTGTTGGGCCGGATCAACGTCGCGCAGGCCGCGCTCGAGAAGAACGGCACTTTGCCATCGATCCGCCGGCGCTGGACCGGATCGGCCCGCGTCGACCAGAGCGGCCCGCAGATCGGGGAGGTGCCGGCGTGACATTCCAGCCGCTCGCGCACCGCGTAGCGCCCGCTACTAGTCTGGGCGGGGGTACTCAGAAGCAACTAGAGGAGACAACGTGACCATCCGGGTGGGCGTTAACGGCTTCGGCCGCATCGGACGCAACTTCTACCGGGCCTTGGCAACCCAGCAGGCCGAAGGCAAGGCCCAAGACGTCGAGATCGTGGCGGTCAACGACCTCACCGACAACGCCACTCTCGCACACCTGCTCAAGTTCGACTCGATCCTCGGCCGCCTGCCCGAGGACGTCAGCCTCGAGGGCGAAGACACCATCGTCATCGGCAACACCAAGATCAAGGCGCTCGAGGTCAAAGAAGGACCCGCCGCGATTCCGTGGGGCGATCTGGGCGTCGACGTCGTGGTCGAGTCCACCGGCATCTTCACCGCTCGGGCCAAGGCCCAGGGCCACCTGGATGCCGGCGCCAAGAAGGTCATCATCTCGGCACCGGCCAGCGATGAGGACATCACCATCGTGCTGGGCGTCAACGACGACAAGTACGACGGCAGCCAAAACATCATCTCCAACGCCTCGTGCACCACGAACTGCCTCGGCCCGCTGGCCAAGGTCATCAACGATGAGTTCGGCATCATCAAGGGCCTGATGACCACCATCCACGCCTACACCCAGGACCAGAACCTGCAAGACGGTCCGCACAAGGATCTGCGTCGCGCCCGCGCGGCCGCCCTGAACATCGTGCCGACCTCCACCGGTGCGGCCAAGGCCATCGGGCTGGTACTGCCGGAGCTGAAGGGCAAGCTCGACGGCTACGCGCTGCGGGTGCCGATCCCCACCGGCTCGGTCACCGATTTGACCGTCGAGCTGGAGAAGAAGGCCAGCGCCGAGGAGATCAACGCCGCGCTCAAGGCCGCCGCCGAGGGCAAGCTCAATGGCATCCTGAAGTACTACGACGCCCCCATCGTCTCCAGCGACATCGTCACCGACCCGCACAGCTCGATCTTCGACTCCGGCCTGACCAAGGTGATCGACGATCAGGCCAAGGTGGTGTCCTGGTACGACAACGAGTGGGGCTACTCCAACCGCCTGGTCGACCTGGTCGGCCTGGTCGGCAAGTCGCTGTAACGGCGATGACGGTCAAGACTCTCGCCGACCTGCTCGCCGAGGGCGTCGAGGGCCGGGGCGTTCTCGTGCGCTCTGACCTCAACGTCCCCCTCGACGACGTGGGCACGATCACCGACCCGGGGCGCATCATCGCTTCGGTCCCCACCCTGAAGGCGCTGGCCGAGGCCGGAGCGAAGGTGGTGGTGACCGCCCACCTCGGCCGGCCCAAGGGCGGTCCGGAACCGAAGTTCTCCCTGGCGCCGGTCGCGGCCGCGTTGGGGGAGAAGTTGGGTCGGCACGTGCAGCTCGCCAGTGATGTGGTGGGTACCGATGCGCTGGCCCGTGCCGAGGGGCTGACCGACGGGGATGTCCTGCTGCTGGAGAACATCCGCTTCGACTCCCGGGAGACCAGCAAGGACGACGCCGAGCGCGCGGCGCTGGCCAAGGCACTGGTCGAGCTGGTCGGTGAGGACGGCGCGTTCGTCTCCGACGGTTTCGGCGTGGTGCACCGCAAGCAGGCCTCGGTGTATGACGTCGCGATGCTACTGCCGCACTATGCGGGAACCCTGGTGGCGACTGAGGTCAAGGTGCTCGAGCAGCTCACCAGTTCCACCGAGCGGCCGTATGCCGTGGTGCTGGGCGGCTCCAAGGTCTCCGACAAGCTGGCCGTCATCGAGAACCTTGCGACCAAAGCGGACAGTCTGATTATCGGTGGCGGCATGTGCTTCACATTCCTTGCCGCCCAGGGTCTTTCGGTCGGTTCCTCGCTGCTGCAGGAGGAGATGCTGGATACCTGTCGGGACCTGCTCGAGAAGTACGGCGACGTCATCCACCTGCCGGTCGATATCGTCGTCGCCGAGAAGTTCTCGGCCGATTCGGCAGTGGAAACCGTTGCCGCCGAACACATCCCGGCCGACAAGATGGGTCTGGACATCGGTCCGGAGTCGGTGAAGCGGTTCGCCACGCTGCTGTCGAACGCGCGCACCGTCTTCTGGAACGGGCCGATGGGTGTCTTCGAGTTCCCGGCGTTCGCGGCGGGCACCAAGGGAGTGGCCGAGGCGATCATCGGTGCCACCGCCAAGGGCGCGTTCAGTGTCGTCGGCGGCGGCGACTCCGCGGCGGCCGTGCGCCAGCTCGGCCTGCCCGAGGACGGTTTCTCGCACATTTCGACCGGCGGCGGCGCGTCGCTGGAATACCTTGAGGGCAAAACACTGCCCGGCATCGAAATACTCGAGTCACCCTAGGAGCCTTGTGTCCCGTAAGCCGCTGATCGCGGGCAACTGGAAGATGAACCTCAACCACTTCGAGGCCATCGCCCTTGTCCAGAAGATCGCGTTCTCGTTGCCCGACAAGTACTTCGACAAGGTTGACGTCACCGTCATCCCGCCGTTCACCGATCTGCGCAGCGTGCAGACCCTGGTCGACGGCGACAAGCTGCGGCTGACGTACGGCGCACAGGACCTGTCGCAACACGATTCGGGTGCCTACACCGGTGACATCAGCGGTGCGTTCCTGGCGAAGCTGGGGTGCACGTTCGTGGTCGTCGGCCACTCCGAGCGCCGTACCTACCACCACGAGGACGATGCAGTGGTCGCCGCGAAGGCGAGCGCGGCGTTGCGGCACGGGCTCACCCCGATCGTGTGCATCGGCGAGCAGCTCGAGGTTCGCGAGGCCGGCAACCACGTCGAGTTCAACGTGAACTCGCTGCGTGGTTCGCTGGCCGGATTGTCGGCCGAGCAGATCGCCAAGACGGTCATCGCCTACGAGCCGGTGTGGGCGATCGGCACCGGTCGGGTGGCCAGTGCCGCCGACGCCCAGGAGGTCTGCGCCGCGATCAGGGCGGAACTGGCCAACCTGGCGTCGCCGCAGGCCGCCGCGGGGATCCGGGTGCTCTACGGCGGCTCGGTGAACGCCAAGAACGTCGGTGAGCTGTCTGCTCAGCCCGACGTCGACGGTGCGCTGGTCGGCGGGGCGTCGCTGGACGGCGAGCAGTTCGCCACCCTGTCTGCGATCGCCGCGGGCGGGCCGCTGCCGTAAGCAGGCCCGACAGCAGGTATCCTGGGCGCCATGGTTTTGACCCTGCAGATCATCCTTGTGGTCACCAGTGTCCTGGTGGTGTTGCTGGTGCTGCTGCACCGCGCCAAGGGTGGCGGCCTGTCGACGCTGTTCGGCGGCGGTGTGCAGTCGAGCCTGTCCGGGTCGACCGTGGTGGAGAAGAACCTCGACCGCCTGACGTTGTTCGTCACCGGCATCTGGGTGGTGTCCATCGTCGGGATGGCCCTGCAGATCAAGTACAGCTGAGCCCTGTCGCGCGTCAGGGTGTGAACACCACCCGCTGACCGTCGTCCGGCTCGACCCATACCCGTTCCACATCGGCCAGCGGCACGGCCCGCGCCTGTGTCGTCAGGGTTCCGGTGGCGATCTGGGTGGCGATGGGCGTGCACCCCCTCTGCGGTAAGCGGTCCAGGTGGCACGCCTCCACAGTAGAGAACATATGTTCGATTTCTACTGGCGCGGCGTGCTCTTGTGGCGGAACTCGGGTCCGTGGACAGCCTCTCCTGTGCTCGGCCTGCAGCCCTCACCGGCCACCGCGATACTTGAGGGATGGCTGATCTCCGCGACGTGGCCCTGGAACCGATTGGCGCGGTCCACCGCACCCAAGTCGGGCGGGAGGCCACCGAACCAATGCGTGAGGACATCCGGTTGCTGGGGACCATCCTCGGCGACACCGTGCGTGAACAGAACGGCGACGAGGTGTTCGACCTCGTCGAGCGGGCCCGGGTCGAATCCTTTCGGGTGCGCCGGTCGGAGATCGACCGCTCCGAACTGACCCAGTTGTTCGACGGCATCGACGTGCACCGGGCCATCCCGGTGATCCGTGCGTTCAGCCACTTCGCGCTGCTGGCCAACGTCGCCGAGGACATCCATCGCGAGCGGCGGCGGGCCATCCACGTCGCTGCGGGCGAGCCGCCGCAGAACAGCACGCTGGCCGCGACGTACGACAAGCTCGACGCGGCCGGACTGGATGCGGACACCGTCGCCGACGCGTTGCGCGGGGCACTGGTGTCGCCGGTGATCACCGCCCACCCGACGGAGACCCGCCGCCGCACGGTCTTCGACACCCAGCACCGCATCACCGAGCTGATGCGGCTGCGGTTGCACGGGCACAATGAGACCGGCGACGGCCGCTCGATCGAGGCCGAGCTGCGCCGCCAGATCCTCACGCTGTGGCAGACCGCGCTGATCCGGTTGTCGCGCTTGAAGATTCAGGACGAGATCGAGGTGGGGCTGCGCTACTACCCGGCGGCGTTCTTCCAGGTGATCCCGAAGGTGAACGCCGAGGTGCGCCTAGCCCTGCGGTCGCGCTGGCCGGAAGCCGACTTGCTCGAGGAGCCAATCCTGCGTCCCGGTTCGTGGATCGGCGGCGACCGGGACGGCAACCCGAACGTGACCGCCGACGTGGTCCGGCTGGCCACCGGCAGCGCCGCCTACACCGCTTTGGCGCACTACTTCACCGAGCTGACCCGGCTGGAGCAGGAGCTGTCGATGTCGGCGCGGCTGGTGAAGACCACCGACGACCTTCTCGGGCTGGCCGGCGCCTGCGACGAACCGGTACGGATGGACGAGCCGTACCGGCGGGCCCTGCGGGTCGTGCACGCCCGGTTGACGGCCACCGCCGCCGAGATCCTGGACCGCATGCCCGAGCATGTCCTCGACCTCGGTCTGGCCGCCTACCGGACCCCGGACGAGCTGCTCGCTGACCTCGACGTCATCGACTCCTCGCTGCGCCGAAACGGCAGCGCGCTACTGGCTGACGACCGGTTGGCCCGGCTACGGGAAGCCGTCGACGTCTTCGGATTCCACCTCAGCGGCCTGGACATGCGGCAGAACTCCGAGACCCACGAAGAGGTGGTGGCCGAGCTGCTGGCCTGGGCCGGTGTGCATCCCGACTACGCCTCGCTGCCGGAACCAGAACGCGTGGAGCTGCTGGTGTCCGAACTGAGCACCCGGCGCCCGCTGGTACGCGAGGATGCCGAGCTGTCGGAGTTGGCTCGCAAGGAACTGGGCATCGTGTTCGCCGCTGCCCGCGCGGTCAGCGTCTTCGGCCCGCAGGCGGTGCCCAACTACATCATTTCGATGTGCCAGTCGGTCTCCGATATGCTGGAGGCCGCGCTCCTGCTCAAAGAGGCTGGGCTGCTCGATGTTTCGGGGGAGCACCCGTATGCTCCGGTTGGCATCGTGCCGCTGTTCGAGACCATCGACGATCTGCAGCGCGGCTCGTCGATCCTGGAGTCCGTGCTCGACATTCCGCTCTACCGCGCGATGGTGCATGCCCGCGGTGAGAGCCAGGAAATCATGCTGGGCTATTCCGATTCCAACAAGGACGGCGGCTATCTGGCCGCGAACTGGGCGCTGTACCGCGCCGAGTTGGATCTGGTGGAGTCGGCCCGCAAGACCGGCATCCGGCTGCGGCTGTTCCACGGCCGCGGCGGAACAGTCGGCCGCGGCGGCGGCCCGAGCTACGACGCGATCCTGGCCCAGCCGCCCGGGGCGGTCAACGGCTCGCTGCGCCTCACCGAGCAGGGCGAGGTCATCGCCGCCAAGTACGCCGAGCCGAGGATCGCACACCGCAACCTCGAGACGCTGTTGGCCGCCACCCTGGAGTCGACACTGCTGGACACTGAAGGGCTGGGTGGGCTGGCCCAGAGCGCGTACGAGGTGCTCGACGACCTGGCCGCGCGCGCACAGCGCGCCTACGCTGAATTGGTCCACGAGACACCGGGTTTCGTCGAGTATTTCAAGGAGTCCACGCCGGTGAGCGAGATCGGCTCACTCAACATCGGCAGCCGACCGACTTCGCGCAAACCCACCACGTCGATCTCCGATCTGCGCGCGATCCCGTGGGTGCTGGCTTGGAGCCAGTCCCGGGTGATGCTGCCCGGCTGGTACGGCACCGGCACCGCGTTCGAGGACTGGATCGCCGACGGCCCCGAATCCCCGCAGGCCAGACTCGAGGTGCTCCAGGAGCTGTACCGGACGTGGCCGTTCTTCGCCACCGTGCTGTCGAACATGGCCCAGGTGCTGGCCAAGGCCGACATGGGTCTGGCGGCCCGGTACTCCGAGCTGGTCGCCGACACCGAACTGCGGCAGCGGGTCTTCGACAAGATTGTCGACGAGTACGAACGCACCATCGGCATGCACAAGCTGATCACCGGTCAGGACGACCTGCTGGCCGACAACCCGGCCCTGGCCCGCTCGGTGTTTAACCGGTTTCCGTACCTGGAGCCGCTTAACCATCTGCAGGTGGAGTTACTGCGCCGCTACCGATCCGGGGACACCGACGAACTGGTCCAGCGCGGGATCCTGCTGACCATGAGCGGGCTGGCCTCGGCGCTGCGCAACAGCGGGTAGCGGGAACCACGGTGCCGTTCGGTGCGTCGAAACCCATATGACGCATCCGGATTACAACGTGGAGAACACCGCCGAATTGATCGGGCCGCTACCGCTGGTCGCGCCGCCGGTGCTGGCCGACTGGTCGGTCGCCGATCCCGACGACGGCTGGTGGTACAGCCAGACGCTGGGCCACACCGGGTTCGGCCTCAACGACCCGCGCGGCGCACCGCGTTGACCATGCCGCGGACCGCGGACTCGGTGGCGGCGAGCGGCGACATCACCGCCTCGCTGATCCCGACGATGCGCTCGACACGGTCGACGATCCGCTCCAGGCGGTCGACGACCGCATCCAGTCTGGGCGCCAGCGCGTCGATGCGGCCCAGGGTTTCGTTGAAGACACCGAGGGTCTCCTCGAAATACTCCAGGGTGCCGTCCATGCCCGCCATGGTCTTGGTGAGGTCGCTCAGCGCGCCACTCATCCCGGTGAGAATGGTGTCGAGCTGGTCGACGGTCACGTCGGCGTTCAACGCCGCCTGCGCGAGCGTCTTGATGCGATCGCGACCGGTGCGCGGGGTCGGCTTGTCCGCCATAGACCTTAGTCTTGCAGCTTGCTCGCCGCTTCGGCGTCGAGCAGCCAAACTGTGGCCTCCCGGCCGATCGCACCCGCGGCCGGCACGTCGGCGGGCCTGGCGCCGGCGATGGCCGTGGCGACTGCCTCGGCTTTGGCGGCACCCGCGACCACCAGCCACACCTCGCGGGAGCGTGTGACCGCAGGCAGGGTCAGCGTGATCCGGCGCGGCGGCGGCTTGGGGGAGTCCTCGACGCCCACCACCAGACGCTTGGTTTCCGCGACGGCCGGGGTGTGGGGGAACAACGAGTTGATGTGTCCCTCCCCGCCCATGCCGAGCAGGTGCACGTCGAAGATCGGCATGGGCTCGCCGGGTTCGGCATTGGCGGCCAGCACGCTTTCGTAGGACAGGGCGGCGGCGTCCAGGTCGGTGCCGAACTCGCCGTCGCTGGCGGCCATCGGGTGCACGTTGCTCGCCGGGATCCCCACCTGATCCAGCAAGGCTTCGCGGGCCTGTTTGTCGTTGCGCTCATCGTCGTCGGCGGGCACGTATCGTTCGTCGCCCCAGAACACGTGCACCTTCGACCAGTCGATCGCCTCGTCGTTGGCACCGACGTGCGTGAGGAGGCCGATGCCGGTGCCCCCGCCGGTCAAGACGATGACCGCGCGGCCGCGGGCGCTGATCGCGCGGGTGATCGCTTCGACGAGTCGGTCCCCGGCGGCGGCGACCAGTGCTGCCGTGTCGGGGTAGGTCTCGACTATCCGATTCACTGTGGGCCTTCCGTTGGATCGTGTCGACTAGACGTAGTGCACTTTGCCGATACCCGCCAAGGCCTCACGGTAAATCTCGTCGGCGTCGAGCCGGCGCATGTCCTCGGCCAGGCATTCGCGCGTCTCCCGGCGGGGCAGCGGCAGCAGGGCGTCTGGGCGGGCGGTGCGGGTCAGCGTGGCGGTGACGCCGTCCTGGGGACGGCTGAGCGTGACCGTCTCCGAAGGCCGCACCAGCTCCACCTTCAGCTCGCCGACAGCGCGCTGCACGGTGCCCTCGATGCGGCTGGCCAGCCAGCCGGCGAGCACGTCGAGTGCCGGTTCGTCCTTGAGGCCCGACACCAGCGCCGAAGTCACCGGCTCGTACGGCGGCTGGTCGATGGCCGAGGCGAGCAGCGCCCGCCAGTAGGTGATGCGGCTCCAGGCCAGGTCGGTGTCGCCGTCGGTGTAGCCCTGGAGACGACTCTTGATCGACGACAACGGGTCCTCCGTTGTCGTCGCGTCGGTGATCCGCCGAAGAGCCAACTGCCCCAAGGGATCCTGGGCGGGCACGGCCGGCGCAGTGCCGGGCCACCAGGCGACCACGGGGGTGTCCGGCAGCAAGAACGGCAGCACCACGCTGCTGGCGTGGTTGGACAGCGGACCGGAGATCCGCAACACCACGACCTCACCGGCCCCGGCATCAGCGCCCACTCGTAACTGACCATCCAGCCGGGGCTCGGAGGCCAGCCGGTCATCGGGCACCACGACGATGATTCGGCAGGGATGTTCGCGGCTGGCCGCGACCGCAGCGTCGATGGCATCCTCGACGAGGGCGTCGCAGTCCGGCGCGATCACCAATGTGAGGACCCGGCTCAGCGTGATCGCCCCGCCCTCCTCACGCAGCGAGGTGATCTTCTTGTTGAGCGAATTGGTCGTCGTATCGGGCAGGTCGACAATCATGGGCGCCTCCATTCCCGGCCGGATCGCGTGAGCATTTCGAACGCCGACGCCGGACCCCAGGTCCCCGACTCGTACGGGTCGGGTTTGCCGTGCGAGGCCCAGTACTCCAGTACGGGATCGAGTATCTCCCAGGACAATTCGACTTCGGCGTTGACCGGGAACAGCGACGGCTCGCCCAGCAGCACGTCGAGGATCAGCCGCTCGTATGCCTCCGGGGAGTCCTCGGCGAAGGCCGAGCCGTAGGAGAAGTCCATGTTGACGTCACGGACCTCCATCGCGCTGCCGGGCACCTTGGAACCGAACCGCAGCGTGATGCCTTCGTCGGGCTGCACGCGGATCACAAGGGCGTTCTTGCCGAGCTCCTCGGTCATAGTCGCGTCGAATGGCAGGTGCGGGGCACGTTTGAACACCAGTGCGATCTCGGTGACCCTGCGGCCCAACCGTTTGCCGGTTCGCAGATAGAACGGCACCCCGGCCCAGCGCCGGGTGTCGACCTCCAGGGTGATCGCGGCGAACGTCTCGGTGGTGGAGTCCCTGGAGAACCCTTCCTCGTCGAGCAGCCCGACCACCTTCTCGCCGCCCTGCCACCCGGCGGTGTACTGCCCGCGCGAGGTGGTCTCGTCCAGCGGCTGAGCCAGTGAAACAGCCGACAGAACCTTGATCTTCTCAGCCGTCACCTCGTGGGGATGGAAGCTGACGGGCTCTTCCATCGCGGTGAGCGCGAGCAGCTGAATCAGGTGGTTCTGGATGACGTCGCGGGCCGCGCCGATTCCGTCGTAGTAGCCGCCGCGCCCGCCCAGTCCGATGTCCTCGGCCATGGTGATCTGCACGCTGTCGACGTAATGACTGTTCCAAATCGGCTCGAACAGCTCGTTGGCGAAGCGCAGCGCGAGGATGTTCTGCACCGTTTCCTTGCCGAGGTAATGGTCGATGCGGAACACCGACTCCTCGGGGAAGACGCTGTTGACCACGTGGTTGAGGTCGATCGCGCTCTGTAGGTCATGACCGAACGGCTTCTCGATGACGACCCGGCTCCACCGGCCCTCTTGCTGGCGGGCCAGCCCGGAGTTCTTCAGCTGTTCGCACACCAGCGGGAACGCCTTGGGCGGAATCGACAGGTAGAACGCGTGATTGCCGCCCGTGCCCCGCTCGACGTCGAGCTTCTCAAGCGTCTCGGCCAGCCGACCGAACGCGGCGTCGTCGTCGAAGGTGCCCTGCACGAACCGGAAGCCCTCGGCCAGCCGGTCCCACACCTCCTGGCGGAACGGCGTCCGGGCGTGTTGACACACCGCGTCGTGGACGATGCTGCCGAAGTCCTCGTCGGCCCAGTCCCGCCGGGCGAACCCGACCAGCGAGAACGACGGGGGCAGCAGTCCGCGGTTGGCCAGGTCGTAGATCGCCGGCATCAACTTCTTGCGCGCCAGATCGCCGGTGACACCGAAGATCACGACGCCGCACGGGCCGGCGATGTGCGGCATGCGCTTGTCGCGCTTGTCCCGCAGTGGGTTGTGCCAGCCCTTCGGCGCCGGTGCCAGCACGCCGGGAACGGGTGTGTCGGGCAGTCCGGCGGAGCTCATTTGTTCGCGGCGTCGAGCTGATCCTGAGTCGCGTCGAGCAGTTCCTGCCACGATTTCTCGAATTTCTCCACGCCCTCGTTCTCCAGCACCAGGAAGACGTCGCGCAGGTCGATGCCGATCGCGTCCAGCTTGTCGAACACCTGCTGGGCGGCCGCGGCGGTGCCGGAGACGGTGTCGCCGGTGACCACGCCGTGGTCGGCGACGGCGTCGAGGGTCTTCTCCGGCATGGTGTTGACCGTGTTGGGGGCGACCAGCTCGGTGACGTACAGCGTGTCGGAGTAGTCGGGGTTCTTCACACCGGTGGACGCCCACAGCGGGCGCTGCACCCGGGCGCCCGCCTCGGCGAGGGCGGCGAACCGCTCACCACCGGAGAACACCTCCTCGTAGGCCGCGTAGGCCAGCCGGGCGTTCGCCACGCCGGCCTGCCCGCGCAGTGCCAGCGCCTCCTCGGTGCCGATCTTCTCCAGTCGCTTGTCGATCTCGGTGTCCACCCGGGACACGAAGAACGACGCCACCGAGTGGATCTTCGACAGGTCGTGGCCGGCCTGCTTGGCGGCTTCCAGACCGCCCAGATAGGCGTCCATCACCGCGCGGTGGCGCTCCACCGAGAAGATCAGGGTGACGTTGACCGAGATGCCTTCGGCCAGTACGGCGGTGATCGCGGGCAGACCCTCCTCCGTCGCCGGGATCTTGATCAGCAGGTTCGGCCGGTCGACGATCTTCCACAGCTCGATGGCCTGCTGGATGGTCTTGTCGGCGTCGTGCGCGAGACGCGGATCGACCTCGATCGACACCCGCCCGTCGACACCGTCGGAGGACTCCCACTGCGGGCGCAGGACGTCGCACGCCGCACGGACGTCGTCGGTGGTGACGGTACGGATGGTGGCGTCGACATCGGCGCCGCGCTCGGCCAGTTCGGCGACCTGGTCGGCATAGGAATTCCCGGCCGACAGGGCGGCCTGGAAGATCGACGGGTTGGTGGTCACCCCGACAACGCCCTTGGTGTCGATCAGCTCCTGCAGGTTGCCCGACCGCAGGCGGTCCCGGGACAGGTCGTCGAGCCAGATGGATACACCGGCGGCGGACAGCGCTGCCAGATTCGGGTTCTGTGCCATGGGGGTTCTCCTCGATTGGTGGTCTGTGTGATCAGTTGTCGATGACGCGTTCGGCGGCGGCAGCGACGGCCTCGGCGGTGAAGCCGAACTCCCGGAACAGGGTCTTGTCGTCGGCCGACTCGCCGTAGTGCTCGATGGAGATGATTTCGCCGGTATCGCCGACGAACTTGTACCAGCTCTGTGCCACACCGGCTTCGACCGCGACGCGGGCCGAGACGTCCGGCGGCAGCACGCTGTCGCGATACTCCTGCGGCTGCGCGTCGAACCACTCGACACACGGCATCGACACCACATACGCGGTGATGTCCTTGTCCGCCAACATCTTCGCCGCCTCCACCGCCAGCTGGAGCTCGGAGCCGGTGGCGATGATGATCACGTCGGCATCGTCAGCGGGGTTACCGCCGCCGAGCACGTACCCGCCGCGCTGCACGCCCTCGGCACTGGTGCCGTCCAGTACCGGGATGCCTTGCCGGGTCAGAATGAAACCGACCGGGCCGAAGTTGGATGTCGTCGGCCCAGCGGCTCCGAAGCCCTTGCCGCGGGCGATGATGCTGCGCCAGGCGTAAGCGGTCTCGTTGGGGTCGCCGGGACGCACCACCGAGAGTTTGGGGATCGCGCGCAACGCCGCCAGATGCTCGATCGGCTGGTGGGTCGGGCCGTCCTCGCCCAGTCCGATGGAGTCGTGGGTCCAGATGTAGATGGTGTCGATGTCCATCAGTGCGGCCAGCCGCACCGATGCCCGCATGTAGTCGGAGAACTGCAGGAACGTGCCGCCGAACGCGCGCGTCGGCCCGTGCAACACGATGCCGGACAGGATCGCGCCCATCGCGTGCTCCCGGATCCCGAAGTGCAGCACCCGGCCGTACCAGTCCGCGGTGAAGTCCTCGGTGGAGATCGACGGCGGCCCGAAGGACTTGACGCCCTTGATGGTGGTGTTGTTACTGCCGGCCAGATCGGCTGAGCCACCCCACAATTCGGGCAGCTTGGGCGCAACGTCGTTGAGCACCTGGCCGAAGGCGGCGCGGGTGGCGACCGCCTTGGAACCCGGTTCCCAGTAGGTGATATCGGCATCCCAGCCTTCAGGCAGTTCTTCGGCCACGAGCCGGTCGAGCAACTTCTTGCGCTCGGGCTCACGCTGGGCCCACGCGTCGAAATCGGTCTGCCACTTCTGGTGCGCCTCGCGACCGCGGTCGAGAAGTTTGCGGGTGTGCTCGATGACCTCGTCGCGAACCTCGAACTTCTTGTCCGGGTCGAAGCCGAGCACCTTCTTGACGGCAGCCACTTCGTCGTCGCCCAGCGCGGCGCCGTGCACGCCGCCGGTGTTCATCTTGGTCGGCGAGGGATAGCCGATGATCGTGCGGACCGAGATGAACGACGGCTTGTCGGTGACCTTCTTGGCCTCGGCGACGGCCGCTTCGATGCCGACGACGTTCTCGCCGCCCTCGACCTCCTGGACATGCCAGCCGTAGGCGCGGTACCGATCGGCGACGTTCTCGGAGAGCGCGATGTCGGTGTCGTGCTCGATCGAGATGTGGTTCTTGTCGTAGAACACGATGAGGTTGCCCAGCTGCTGGGTGCCGGCCAGCGACGAAGCCTCGCTGGTGATGCCCTCTTCGATGTCACCGTCGGAGCAGATGACGTAGATGTAGTGATCGAACGGGCTGGTGCCCTCGGGGGCGTCGGGGTCGAACAGGCCCCGCTCGTAGCGCGCCGCCATCGCCATGCCGACCGCGGAGGCCAGGCCCTGGCCCAGCGGGCCGGTGGTGATCTCCACGCCGTCGGTGTGCCGGAATTCGGGGTGGCCCGGCGTCTTGGATCCCCAGGTGCGCAGCGACTCGATATCGGCGAGCTCCAGGCCGAAGCCGCCCAAGTAGAGCTGCAGGTACAGAGTCAGGCTGCTGTGCCCGCAGGACAGGATGAACCGGTCGCGGCCCAGCCAGTGGGTGTCACTCGGGTCGTGCCGCATCACCCGCTGGAACAGGGTGTAGGCCAGCGGAGCCAGGCTCATCGCGGTACCTGGGTGGCCGTTGCCGACCTTCTGCACCGCGTCGGCGGCCAGCACCCGGACCGTGTCGACGGCCAGCGAGTCGACCTCCGTCCAGTCTTCGGGGTGGTGCGGCTGGGTCAGCGTGGCAATGTCTTCGACTGTGGTCACGAACTCGCTCCTGGCTTGAGATCGGGGGCAGGCAAGCTGAGGTTGTCCTCTTCACCCTAGTGCCGGTTGGTCGGTTGCTGCAGAGTGCTCCTAGCTGCGTTACCCGCAGGTGAAGCTTTACGCCTGTGACTCTGTCATCAGGGTTGAATCGCCGTGAATCGACCCTTCGGTGCCGGTGCGCGGACCGCGCCGTCTACCATCGTCTGTAGTAGATCGTCGCCCGATCGTCGGCGCTGCGTGTGTCAGGAGTCAGTTGCGTGAGAGTTCGCGAAGTGCACCTCGTCGACGGGGCGCCGATTCGATTCCGCGACAAGCTCCTGGGCTATCTGGCACTGACCAAACCGCGGGTCATCGAGCTGCTGCTCGTCACCACCATCCCGGCCATGCTGCTGGCTCACCGCGGCACCGTTGACCCACTGCTGATCGCGAACACCCTCTTCGGCGGACTGCTGGCCGCCGCTGGCGCCAACACCCTGAACTGTGTAGCCGACGCCGACATCGACAAGGTCATGAAGCGCACCGAACGCCGGCCGTTGGCCAGGGCCACGGTGCCGCGCAGCCACGCGCTGGTGTTCGGGCTGGCGCTCTCGGTCGGCTCGTTCTTCTGGCTGTGGCGGACCACCAACATGCTCTCGGCCCACCTGGCCGGGGCCACCATCGCGTTCTACGTGCTGGTCTACACACTGCTGCTCAAGCGGCGCACTTCGCAGAACGTCGTGTGGGGCGGGGCAGCCGGCTGCATGCCGGTGATGATCGGCTGGTCGGCGGTGACCGACACGATCGGCTGGCAGGCGCTGGTGATGTTCGCGATCATCTTCTTCTGGACCCCGCCGCACACCTGGGCGCTGGCGATGAAGTACAAGGACGACTATGCCGCCGCGGGTGTGCCGATGCTGCCGGTGGTCGCTACCGAGCAACAGGTCACCAAACAGATCCTGATCTATACCTGGCTGACCGTTCTCGCCACGCTGGCCCTGGTCCCGGCGGCCGGTTGGCTCTACGCCTCGGTGGCGGCGCTGGCCGGCATCTGGTTCCTGATCATGGCCCACCGCCTGCACGCCGGTGTGCTCCGCGGCAACCCGGTCAAGCCGTTGCGGCTGTTCCTGCAGTCGAACAACTATCTGGCGCTGGTATTCGTGGCGCTGGCCGTTGACTCCGCACTGGGCCTGCCCACACTGTTCAGCTGACGTCCCCCCCGATACGGCATTTCGGGACTTTTCGGACAATCCCGATGACGGTAGGCCCTGTCCGCGCACGCCCGGCCGCAGCCAGGATGACTCGAGTCGTCTACACCGATTCGGGGGAGTTGCGCGATGACCAGAGCGGGCTCGGTGACGCTCACTGACCAGGAGGTCGACGGCATCACCGTCGACTTCCTGCGTTCGCCCTACGTCGAGGACACGTATGGATCCTGGTCGCTGGACCGTCGGCTGGAATCGTTCCTGCGCCGCAGTGGCCTGGGCCGCCTCGCCGACGACGGCGACCTGCACGACCTGCTGCTGCGGCGGGCGATGGCGTATCTGAAGATGCTCAGAGCCGGGAGTTGATACTCACGGCAGCAACACGATCGACCCGGTCGTCTTGCGGTCCTGGAGATCGCGGTGGGCCCGCTGCGCCTCGGCCAGCGGGTAGTGGCCGCCGACGGTGATGGTGATCGAGCCGTCGGCGATCGCGTCGAGCAGTTCGCCTGCCCGCCAAGCGAATTCGTCCTGCGTCCGGGTGAAGTGCGCGAGGTTGGGCCTGGTCAGATACACCGACCCGGCCGTGTTGAGCCGTTGCGGATCGACCGGCGGAACGGGCCCGCTGGAGGCGCCGAACAACGCCAGGGTCCCGCGGACCGCGAGGCTGGCCAGGCTGGCGTCGAACGTCGTCTTGCCCACCCCGTCGTAGACCGCGGCGACACCGTGACCATTGGTCAGCTCGCGGACGTTCGCTGCGAATTCGGCGGGATCCTCCGGGTAGGCCAGCACCTCGACGGCGCCGGCCTGCCGGGAGAGTTCGGCCTTCTCGGGGTTCGAAGCGGTGGTGATCACTCGGGCACCGAGGCTGGTGGCCCACTGGGTCAGGATCAGTCCGACGCCACCCGCCCCGGCGTGCACCAGCAGGAAGTCGCGAGCCTGTACCGCATACACCGACTTGATCAAGTAGTGCGCCGTCATGCCCTTCAGCAGCGCCGAAGCGACCGCGTCGGATTGCACGGCGTCAGGCACGTAGGCGACGAAATCGGCTGGTGCCGTGCAGAATTCGGCGTAAGCACCGGAGGCGTTGGCGGTGACGACCCGGTCGCCGGGCTTGATGGCGGCAACGTCGTCACCCACCGCGGCGACGGTGCCGCACACCTCGGTGCCCAGCACGAAGGGCAGCTCACGGGGATACAGTCCGGACCGGAAGTAGGTGTCGATGTAGTTGACGCCGATCGCGTCGGCTTCGATGAGCACCTCGCCCGAGCCGGGTGTGGGCTTGGGCTTCTCGACGTAGTTGAGGACCTCGGGACCGCCCGTCTCGGCGACTTCGATTGCGTGCATGTCACTATCATCCCCGCTGTGAAGCCACCCCCGAAGTTGGCACGTCCCGATGTCTTCCACCCGAGCATCGTCCTGGCCGGGTGCCCGCAGCTCGTGGAGGGCGACGGTGACGACGACGGGCTCGTCGCCGCGCTGCGCAGCCGTGGACTACACGCCCGCTGGATGTCGTGGGACGACCCGCGCACCGAGAGCGCGGACCTGGTGATCCTGCGCGCCGCCTGGGACTACGTCGAACGCCGCGACGAGTTCCTGGCCTGGACGACCCGGGTCCCTCACCTGCTCAATGACCCGCGGGTAGTGGCCTGGGACAGCGACAAGCACTACCTGGCCGACCTCGCCGCCGCTGGGGTGCCGACGCTGCCGTCGTCGTTCTTCGCGCCGGGGGAGAAGCCGCAGTTTCCCAGGGGCGAGTTCGTGGTCAAGCCCGCGATCGGTGCCGGTTCGGTCGGCACTCGGCGCTTCAACGACCGGGCCGCGGCCCGCGTTCATGCGGCAACGCTGCACGAGGCGGGCCACAGCGTGCTGGTGCAGCCCTACGATGCCCGCGTGGAGGCCGGCGAGACGGCGCTGGTGTTCCTCGCCGGCCGCCAGTCACACGCCTTCACCAAGGGGCCGATGCTGCCGCCCGAGGGTGCGTCGCCGGCGCTGGACGAGTCGGGCACCTACGCCACCGAGTCGCTCGGTCCGGCCGACCCGGACTTTGCGATGTGGGACATCGGGTATGCGGCACTGGCGGCTGCCGGCGAGCATCTGGGCATTGCACCCGAGGAATTGCTGTACGCGCGGGTCGACCTGATCGGCGGGACGGCCGCTGGTACGGGCGGTCCGCTCCTGCTCGAACTGGAGTTGATCGAGCCGTCGCTGGGGTGGCGCCAGCTCGACGAGAAGACCCGCGAGCGCCAGCAGCGAACGTTCGCGCTGGGAGTGGAGTCAGCCCTGGATCGGCTGGGGCTCGGTCCGCTCTCGCATCGACGCCCATAGTGCCGCGGTGGCCGCGGTGCAGGCTGCTGCACCGGCGACGTGTACAGCGACCAGAGCGGCGGGCACCCCGGTGAAGAACTGGACCGACCCGACGATGCCCTGGGCCATCACCAGCGCCACCAGGACCGCCAGCCGGCGCATGACCAGCCGCGGCGCGCACACTGCCTGCAGGCCGGCGGCCAGCCCCACCAGCAGGGCGAGGTAGGCGACCAGCAGCGTGGCGTGCATGTGCACCAGCGCCAGGATCTCCACTTCGAGGCGCGGAACGGTGCGCTGGGGGCTCTTGTCGCCGGCGTGGGGGCCGGCGGCGGTCACCAGGGTGCCGGTGACCAACGTGGCGCTCAGCGTCACCGCGGCGAGCAGCGTCAGGTGCCGCAACGGCTTGGGAACCAGCGCGGTGCGGACGCCGTCATCGGGTTCGCCGATCTTGACGAAGAGCAGCGTCGACAGCCATACCATCGCCATCGAGGCCAGCAGGTGGATGGCTACGGTCCACCACGCCAGCCCGGCGAGCACGGTGATGCCGCCGATCACCGCCTGCAGGACCGTCGAGGCGGGCATCAGCCAGGCGTAGACGAGGACCTCGCGGCGCCGACGCGCGCGGGTCACCGCCAGCACCGCCAGGATCGCGGTGATAACCACCAGGAAGGTGATCATCCGGTTGCCGAATTCGACCGCTTGGTGGATGCGGGGCACTTCGGCGTGCGGTACTGGGACGAAGCTGCCCGGGAAGCACTGCGGCCAGGTTGGACAGCCGAGCCCAGAGGCGGTCACCCGGACGATCGCGCCGGTGACGGCGATGCCGCCCTGGGTCAGAATGACCGCGGCGGCGATGATGCGCTGAGTGCGCAAACTCGGCATGGGGAGCAGGTCCACCAGCCGCAGGAAAAACCGTCCGACGGGCACCGCCCGATCGTAGATGAACTGACTACGGCCCGTAGTAGGGGATCGCGTGGCTCAGTTGAACCGGAACCAGCGCAGCGCGGCCAGCGCCGAGGCCGCGCCCCAGGCCGCCAGCACCGCCACGCCGAACCAGTCGACCGACACCGATCCGGTCTGGCTGACCGCCTGTGACAGCGCCTCGGTCAGTGCGCCGGACGGCGTAAGCCGGGCCACCCAGGCAATGCCGCGCGGGATCGCGCCCGTCTCCACGGTCAGCGCGCCAAGTCCGGCGAACACGAACCACAGCAGGTTGGCGACCGCAAGCACGATCTCGGCGCGCAGCGTTCCGCCGAGCAACAGCCCCATCGCGACGAAGCCCGCGGTGCCCAGCGCGATGATCAGGGCGCCCACCAGCAGCCCGGCCGGATGCGGCCGCCACCCGAGGGCCAGACCGATGCCGCCGAGCACGACGGCCTGCAGGAACACCACCGTCACCACCGCCAGCGCCTTGCCTGCGATGATGCCCCACACCGGAAGTGCGGTGGCGCCCAAGCGTTTCAGCGCGCCGTAGCGGCGGTCGAAGGCCACCGCGATCGCCTGGCCGGTGAACGCGGTCGAGATCACCGCCAGCGCCATGATCGCGGGAACGAACACCGCGGCCCGCTGTGTGCCGAAGGTGCCGAACGGCAGCAGCGTGAGCCCGATCAACAGCGTGATCGGGATGAACATCGTCAGCAGGAGCTGTTCACCGTTGCGCAGCAACAACTTCAGCTCGAGCCCGTATTGCGCGGTCAGCATCCGCACCACGGTGTTGGGTCGCGGATCCGGGGCGAAGGTTCCGGCCGGAAAGAGCTCCGTCGTCATGCCGCTCCTTCACAAGCGTCGCGCCGTGGCTGTTCTTGATTCGCTCCGCAAGCGTCGCTCATGGCCGCAACTCCTTGCCGGTCAGCTCCAGGAACACGTCCTCGAGGCTGCGCTGCTCCACCCGAACGTCGGTGGCCAGCACGTTCATCCGCGCGCACCAGGCCGTGACCGTGGCCAGTACCTGCGGGTCGATCTGCCCCTCGACCAGGTACTCTCCGGGGGCGACCTCCCTGGCCGCGTAGTTCTCCGGCAGCGCGGTGACCAACAGCGACAGGTCGAGCTGGCGGGGTGCGGAGAAGCGCAACTGGCCCTCGGCGCCGCCGCGCATCAGGTCGGCCGGTGTGCCGGCGGCGACGGTCGAGCCGTGGTCGATGATGACGATGCGGTCGGCCAGTTCCTCGGCCTCTTTGAGCTGGTGGGTGGTTAACACCACCGTCACGCCGTCGCGGCGCAGCGCGTCGATCAGCTCCCACACCACCAGCCGGGCATGTGCGTCCATGCCCGCGGTCGGCTCGTCGAGGAACACCAGCTCGGGGCGTCCGACCAGCGCGCAGGCCAGCGCCAACCGCTGCTGCTGGCCGCCGGACAGGCGCCGGTAGGTGGTGCGGGCCGCCTCGGTCAGGCCGAGGGTCTGCAGCAGCCAGTCCGGGTCGATCGGATTGGCCGCATAGGAGGCGACCAGCCGCAGCATCTCACCGGCCCGAGCCGCCGGGTAGCCCCCGCCGCCCTGCAGCATGACGCCGATGCGTTCGCGCACCCGGGCGTTGTCGGCCACCGGGTCAAGACCGAGGACCTCGATGGTGCCCGCATCGGGGCGCACGAATCCCTCGCACATCTCGACGGTGGTGGTCTTGCCCGCGCCGTTGGGGCCGAGCAGAGCCAGCACCTCAGCGGCGTGCACCTCGAGATCCAGGCCGGACACAGCTGTCGTCGACCCGTAGTACTTGGACACCCCGCGCAGTCGCACGGGGATTTCGCGGCCGGAACTCACGGGGACTCAGCGTAGGCGTCGCGTGCCGGCTGCGGCGCCGGTGGTTGCCCGGCAGGCAGCGCCGGGCCGGGGTCGGGCTCCTGGCCGCTGAACGACTCGTGCGTACCGGGCACCCCGCGCCAGGGCAGCCGGTGGAACGTCAGCGCAATCAACGCGAGCACGACCAGCGCGCTGGCCAGGGTGGCATCGACGATCTGGAACAGTGCGAACCTGTCGCCGTTGGCCGTGGGTCCGAAGATTCCGACGATCAGCGACACCGCGATCGTGGCGATTCGGAAACCCGGCCGGGTGGCCCAGGCAGCCAGCGGAATGATGGCCCACAGCAGATACCAGGGCTGGACGACCGGGAACAACAGCACGGTGGCGCCGAGCGCCACCCCCAGGCCGCCGACCGGATGCAGCCGGCCGCGCAGCACGGCCAGCAGCAACCAGGTGACTGTGATCGTGATGATCAACACACCCATCGCGCGGGTCAGGGATAGCACGGCGGTGGTGTGGTCGCCCAGGCCCAGCAGGATGCCCACCTGCCCGGTGCCGAGCGCGAGCAGTGTGGGCGGCGACATCCAGCTACGGACGACGTTGGCGGTGCCGAGGGTGAAGATCCAGCCGAAGCCCAGGCTGCTGGCCCAGCCAATCACCCCCATGACCACCAGCGACATCCCAGCCATCAGGGTGCTGGCCTGCAGGAACGCCTTGACCGTGCCACCCAAGCGGTGCGCCAGGGCCATCGCGACGAAGCCGAGCGCCAACAGGCCCGGCAGTTTCACCTGCGACGACATGGTGATCAGCACCGCGCCTGCGGTGAGCATGCCCAGCGGAGCCCAGGCCGCCCACTGGCTGCGGTCCCGGGGCCGGTGCAGCGGGCGGGGCAGCAACGACCCGGTGGCGGAGATGCCGCGCAGCGCGAACTCCGTGCCCGTCAGCATCAGGCCCAGCATCAGCGCCTCGTTGTGGATGCCGGCGACCAGATGCATCAGCAGCAGCGGGTTCGCCGCACCGAGCCACAGCGCACTGACCTCGGCGACACCGCAGCGGCGGGCCAGCCGCGGCACCGCCCACACAATGAGGCTGACTCCGATCAGCACAACCACCCGGTGGCTAAGCACCGCAGCGACGATGTTCTCCCCGGTCAGAGCGGAGATGCCCCGTCCGATCCACAGGAACAGGGGCCCGTAGGGTGCCGGTGTCTCCCGCCAGAGGCTTGGCACCGACAGGGTGAAGACGTGGTCTAGGCCCAGACCAGGTGCCGGGCCGACCTTGTACGGGTTGAGTCCGTTGGCCGAGATCTGACTCTGGGCCAGGTAGGAGTAGACGTCCTTGCTGTACATCGGCGGCGCGAGCAGCAGCGGCACCATCCACAGCAGCAGGGTGTGGTCCAGCTGGCTCCGAGACATCCGCCGCGGGCCGAGGGTGAAGCGACCCAGCATCAGCCAGGCCAGCGCCATCATCACGGCTCCGGTGGTGGTCATGGTCAGCGAGACCGTCTGGATGCGCGACGGCAGGTTCAGCAGCCGTACCCCGAAGGTGGGGTCCTGCACGACCGGGCGTGCACCTGCGCCGAGAGCGCCGATCCCCATCAAAACCGTCCCGGTGGCACCGAAGAGCCGGGTCCGCCGCATCGCACGTCGTTCGGCGTCGTTGAGCGGCGGCGCCACGGTGCGTTCGTCGCCGTGCAGACGGGCGATCGACGAACTCAGCGAGTGTTGGCGAGCTGCCACCACAGCACTGTAACCGCCGGGCTCGCCCGGCCCGGTGCCGCTGAGGGTGCCCTTGCTGGACCTGCCCGGCTAATTGCGTCACACTGGTGTTGTGAAAATCCCCGCCGATGCATATCCGGCGCCCGTCGTGGGCCCCGCTGTGCATGATGGCCAGACGCGGCGCGCAATCGTGCAGCTGCTGCTGGAGTCGGGATCGATCACCGCCGCGGAGATCGGCCGCCGGCTGGGCATCTCCGCCGCGGGTGTGCGCCGGCACCTGGATGCGCTCATCGAAGCCGGCGACGCCCAGGCCAATGCGGCGGCGGCGTGGCAGCAGGCCGGCCGGGGCAGGCCCGCCAAACGCTACCGGCTGACCGCCGCCGGGCGCGCGAAGCTGGAGCACACCTACGACGATCTGGCCTCGGCCGCGATTCGCCAGCTTCGCGAGATCGGTGGTGACGATGCGGTCCGCACGTTCGCGCGGCGCCGGATCGACGCCATTCTGGCGGGAGTGGACCAGGGGCCCGACGACGTTGAATCGACCGCGGAGCGGGTAGCCGACGCGATGACCAAGGCTGGTTACGCGGCGACCACCACTCGGGTACGCGGCCCGCTCCAGGGCATCCAGATCTGCCAGCATCACTGCCCGGTGTCGCATGTGGCCGAGGAATTCCCGGAGCTCTGCGAAGCAGAGAAGCAGGCTATGTCGGAGGTTCTAGGCACGCACGTGCAGCGGTTGGCGACCATCGCCAACGGCGACTGCGCCTGCACCACCCATGTGCCGATCACGCCGGTGGAGACCGACCACATCCATTGACGAGCACCACTTCGACGCTCAGCCCGCGCCGAAGCCGCCACTAACGCTTAAGGAGCGTCGCCATGACACTCACACCGGAAGCCAAGCCGGTCGAGCAGCCGCTGACCCAGGACGAGGCCATCGCCTCGCTGGGCCGCTACGGCTACGGCTGGGCGGACTCCGACGTCGCGGGCGCCAGCGCTCAGCGCGGTCTCTCGGAAGCGGTGGTTCGCGACATTTCGGCGAAGAAGAGCGAGCCCGAGTGGATGCTCGACATCCGCCTCAAAGCGCTGCGCACCTTCGATAAGAAGCCGATGCCGAACTGGGGCTCCAACCTCGAGGGCATCGACTTCGACAACATCAAGTACTTCGTGCGCTCCACCGAGAAGCAGGCAGCCACCTGGGACGACCTGCCCGACGAGATCCGCAACACCTACGACCGGCTCGGCATCCCCGAAGCCGAGAAGCAGCGTCTGGTGTCCGGCGTCGCGGCGCAGTACGAGTCCGAGGTCGTCTACCACCAGATCCGCGAAGATCTCGAGGCCCAGGGCGTCATCTTCTTGGACACCGATTCCGGTCTGCGCGAGCACCCCGAGCTTTTCAAGCAGTACTTCGGCACGGTGATCCCGGCCGGCGACAACAAGTTCTCCGCACTCAACACCGCGGTGTGGTCGGGCGGCTCGTTCATCTACGTGCCGCCGGGCGTGCACGTCGACATCCCGCTGCAGGCCTACTTCCGGATCAACACCGAGAACATGGGCCAGTTCGAACGGACGCTGATCATCGCCGACGAGGGTTCCTACATCCACTACGTCGAGGGTTGTACCGCACCGATCTACAAGAGCGACTCACTGCACTCGGCGGTGGTGGAGATCATCGTCAAGCCCGGTGCGCGGGTGCGCTACACGACTATCCAGAACTGGTCGAACAATGTCTACAACCTGGTGACCAAGCGAGCCCGCGCTGAGGCCGGCGCCACCATGGAATGGGTCGACGGCAACATCGGCTCCAAGGTCACCATGAAGTACCCCGCCGTGTGGATGACCGGTGAGCACGCCAAGGGTGAGGTGCTCTCGGTGGCGTTCGCCGGCGAGGGACAGCATCAGGACACCGGCGCCAAGATGCTGCACCTGGCGCCCAACACGAGCAGCAACATCGTGTCCAAGTCGGTGGCCCGCGGTGGCGGCCGGGCGTCCTACCGCGGCCTGGTCCAGATCAACAAGGGTGCGCACGGATCACGTTCCAGCGTGAAATGCGATGCACTGCTTGTCGATACCGTCAGCCGCAGCGACACCTACCCGTACGTCGACATCCGCGAGGACGACGTCACCATGGGTCACGAGGCCACCGTGTCCAAGGTCAGCGCCGACCAGCTGTTCTACCTGATGAGCCGGGGCATGACCGAAGACGAGGCCATGGCCATGGTGGTGCGCGGCTTCGTCGAGCCGATCGCCAAGGAGCTGCCGATGGAATACGCGCTCGAGCTCAACCGGCTGATCGAACTCCAGATGGAAGGCGCTGTCGGCTGATGAGCAACCTCAGCGAGGCGGTCGAGGATTCGCGCCTCACCGCCATCAACTCGGGCTCAACGTTGGCTGCCGCCAACAAAGGCGAGCAGTTCGCCTCCTTCGACGTCGACGCCTTCGAGATCCCGGGTGGTCGCGACGAACTCTGGCGATTCACCCCGCTCAAGCGGCTGCGCGGCCTGCATGACGGCTCGGCACCCGCCACCGGTGCCGCGCAGATCAGCGTCGCCGAGCAGTCCGGTGTGACGGTGGAAACCGTCAAGCGCGGCGACGAGCGGCTGGGTCAGGGCGGTGTTCCGTCCGACCGCGTTGCCGCACAGGCATTCTCGTCGTTCGAGGACGCGACGGTCATCACCGTCGCCCGCGGAACCCAGCTTGAGACTCCGATCGAGATCGTTGTCACCGGCCCCGGGCAGGGCTCGACCGCCTACGGTCACCTGCAGATCCGCGCCGGGGAACTCGCCGAAGCCGTCGTGGTCATCGACCAACGCGGCAGCGGAACCTACGCAGACAACGTCGAATTCGTCGTCGCCGATGCCGCCCGGCTCACTGTCGTGTGGATCGCCGACTGGGCCGACGACATGGTGCACGTCAGCGCCCAGCATGCACGTTTGGGCAAGGACGCGGTGCTGCGCCACGTCGCGGTCACCCTCGGCGGCGAGGTGGTCCGGATGTCGGCGACGGTGCGTTACGACGCCCCGGGCGGCGACGCCGAACTACTGGGCCTCTACTTCGCCGACGAGGGCCAGCACCTCGAGTCGCGACTGCTGGTCGACCATTCGCAGCCCAACTGCAAATCCAATGTGCTGTACAAGGGTGCGCTGCAAGGCGATCCCGAGGCCAAGGTGCCCGACGCCCACACCGTCTGGGTCGGCGACGTGCTGATCCGCGCCGCAGCGACCGGCACCGACACCTTCGAGGTGAACCGCAACCTGGTGCTCACCGACGGTGCGCGCGCCGACTCGGTGCCCAACCTGGAGATCGAGACCGGCGAGATCGCCGGTGCGGGCCACGCCAGTGCGACCGGACGCTTCGACGACGAGCAGCTGTTCTACCTACAGGCCCGCGGCATCCCCGAAGAGCAGGCCCGCCGGCTGGTGGTGCGCGGCTTCTTCGGCGAGATCATCGCCAAGATCGCCGTGCCCGGCATCCGCGAGCGCCTGACCGACGCCATCGAACACGAACTAGCCATCACCGAATCGAGAATCACACAGCCATGAGCACTCTGGAAATCAAAGACCTTCACGTCAGCGTCGCCAACGAAGACGGCACCGCCAAAGAGATCCTCAAGGGCGTCGACCTGACCGTGAACTCGGGCGAGACCCATGCGGTCATGGGCCCCAACGGTTCCGGCAAGTCCACCTTGTCGTACTCGATCGCCGGACATCCCAAGTACACCGTCACCTCCGGTTCGATCACCCTCGACGGCCAGGACGTGCTGGCGATGAGCGTCGACGAAAGAGCGCGAGCGGGCCTGTTCCTGGCCATGCAGTACCCGGTCGAGGTGCCCGGTGTGTCGATGTCGAACTTCCTGCGCACCGCGGCCACTGCGGTCCGCGGCGAGGCGCCCAAGCTGCGACACTGGGTCAAAGAGGTCAAGGCCGCGATGTCCGACCTGGAGATCGATCCGCAGTTCGCCGAACGCAGTGTCAACGAGGGCTTTTCGGGCGGGGAGAAGAAGCGCCACGAGATCCTGCAGCTCGGTCTGCTCAAGCCCAAGATCGCCATCCTCGACGAGACCGACTCAGGCCTGGACGTCGACGCCCTGCGGGTGGTGTCCGAGGGTGTCAACCGCTACGCCGAGGCCGAGCATGCCGGCGTCCTGCTGATCACCCACTACACCCGGATCCTGCGCTACATCCGCCCCGCATTCGTCCACGTCTTCGTCGACGGCCGCATCGTGGCCTCCGGCGGGCCGGAACTGGCCGACGAACTCGAGGAGAACGGCTACGTGCGGTTCACCCAGCAGGCCGCGTCCACCGGGGCCTGAGATGACCGCCTCGGTGGACTCAGACGTCGCGGATCTGGTCGGCATCCGCGCTGACTTCCCCATCCTCGACCGGGTGATGCGGGGCGGACACAAGCTGGCCTACCTCGACTCTGGAGCGACGTCGCAGAAGCCCCTGCAGGTGCTCGACGCCGAACGTGATTTCCTCACCCAGCATTACGGGGCCGTGCACCGCGGGGCCCACCAGCTGATGGAGGAGTCCACCGACGCCTACGAACAGGGCCGTGCCGACATCGCCGCCTTCGTCGGGGTGGACCCTGATGAGCTGGCATTCACCAAGAACGCCACCGAGGCGCTGAACCTGGTCTCCTACGTTCTCGGTGACGACCGCTTCGCGGGAGCCGTCGGCCCCGGCGACGTGATCGTCACCACCGAACTGGAGCACCACGCCAACCTGATTCCGTGGCAGGAGCTGGCCCGACGCACCGGAGCCACGCTGCGCTGGTACGGGCTCACCGACGACGGACATGTCGACCTGGACTCGCTGCAACTGGATGAGCGGGTGAAAGTTGTTGCTTTCACTCATCATTCGAATGTCACCGGAACCGCCCCGTCGGTAGTCGAGATGGTCGGGCGGGCCAAGGCGGTGGGCGCGCTGACTGTGCTGGACGCCTGCCAGTCGGTCCCTCACCAGCCGGTCGACTTCCATGCCCTGGGCGTGGACTTCGCTGCCTTCTCCGGGCACAAGATGTTGGGTCCCACGGGGATCGGAGCGCTCTACGGGCGCGCTGAGCTGCTGGAGAAGCTGCCGCCGTTCCTGACCGGTGGGTCGATGATCGAGACGGTGACGATGGAGAGCGCCACCTATATGGCGCCGCCGCAACGGTTCGAGGCCGGCACCCAGATGATCTCGCAGGTGGTCGGGTTAGCCGCCGCGGCACGCTATCTCGGCGCTATCGGGATGGCGGCGGTTGCCGGACACGAACACCGTCTGGTGGCGGCTGCGCTGGAGGGACTGGCGACGATCCCGGCCGTGCGGATCATCGGCCCGACCGATCCGGCGGTGCGCAGGTCCCCGGTGTCGTTCGTCGTCGACGGGGTGCACGCCCACGATGTCGGGCAGGTACTCGACGACGACGGGGTGGCCGTGCGTGTCGGGCATCATTGCGCCGCACCGCTGCACCGCCGGTTCGGGGTGGCTGCGAGCGTGCGGGCATCGTTCGCGGTCTACAACACCCTCGACGAGGTGGACCGGTTGATCGCCGGTGTGCGCAGAAGTGTGGAGTTCTTTTCGTGAAACTGGAACAGATGTACCAGGAAGTGATCCTGGACCACTACAAACACCCGCACCACCGCGGGTTGCGCGAACCGTTCGGCGCCGAAGTCCACCACGTCAACCCGACCTGTGGTGACGAGGTGACCCTGCGGGTGGCGCTGTCCGGCGACGGGGAACAGGTCGAGGACGTCTCCTACGACGGTCAGGGGTGCTCGATCAGCCAGGCCGCCACGTCGGTGCTCACCGAGCAGGTGATCGGCCAGACGGTGGGCGACGCCCTGAAGACCGTGGCGGCGTTCACGGAGATGGTCTCCTCGCGCGGGACAGTCGAGGGCGACGAGGATGTGATCGGCGACGGTATAGCGTTCGCCGGCGTGGCGAAGTATCCGGCCCGGGTGAAGTGCGCACTGCTGGGCTGGCTGGCGTTCAAAGACGCGCTGGCTCAGGCCTCGCACCGAAAGGACGTGGAGGACAAGAAATGAGCGAAGAAGCAAGCGCGACTGTCTCCGAGGAACTGCTCGCCGACATCGAAGAAGCCATGCGTGACGTCGTCGACCCCGAACTGGGGATCAACGTCGTCGATCTCGGGCTGGTGTACGGGCTCAACGTCGAGAAGGGCGACACCGGTACGGTGGCGCTCATCGACATGACGTTGACCTCGGCGGCCTGCCCGCTCACCGACGTGATCGAGGATCAAACCCTGACCGCGCTGGTCGGTGCCGGCCTGGTCAACGAGGCGAAGATCAACTGGGTGTGGAACCCGCCGTGGGGGCCGGACAAGATCACCGAGGACGGCCGCGAACAGCTGCGCGCCCTCGGTTTCACCGTCTAGCGGCGGCGCGACGCGGTGAGCGCACCGGAGACGATCATCGCCACCCGGCGCCAGTTGCACGCCATCGCCGAGAACCTCATCGCCGGCCCGCAATACCGGGCCGCGGCGACGGTGCGGCTGGCGGTGCGCCCGGACGGATTCACCGGAACCGCCGTGCCGATCTCGGTATCGGGTGTGCGACTGCTGTGGGGCGAGGAGAGCATCCCGCTCGCCGGTCCGGTCAGTGAACTTGTGCAGGCCACCGGGCTCGACATCGGGCCGCCTCCCGCCGAGGTGTACCCGAGTACGGCGCCGCTGGATCTCGACGCCGTCTTGCAGCTTGACCCCGGTGCCGCCGACGCCGTCTACCGCAGTCTCTATGCCGGCGGCTTTGCGATCAAAGCCGTTCTCGCCGAAGGGCATCCGGTGCTGTGGCCGGAACATTTCGACGTTTCCACCGCCGTGGGCGAGGTGAACTACGGCGTGTCGGCGGGCGACGACACGCATCCGCTGCCCTACGCCTATGTCGGCCCGTGGAACTTCGCGGCATCCCCACCCGCCGGCGCGTTGTGGAATGCACCCTTCGGTGCCCTGCACCCGCTGGACACCTCGGCCGACGCCGACGCACTGGCCGCAGACATCACCGAGTTCTTCGGCCGGGCCCGGGCAGCGCTGTAGGGCGTCGATGACGAATGCGGTGGACGAGACCGGCCTCGTTGCGGGCCTGCGGGCCCGTGACGAAGCAGTGTTCGCAAGGCTCGTCGACGAACACACGCCCGTGCTGTTGCGCGTCGCGCGGGTTTCGTCTCCAGCCGTGAGGTCGCCGAAGAAGTGGTCCAGGAGACGTGGATCGCCCTGCTGAAGGGCATCGACAACTTCCAAGGGCGATCCTCGCTGCGCGACTGGCTCTTCGCCGTCATGATCAACATCGCCAGATCCCGAGGTATCCGCGAAGGGCGCAACGGCGATGCCGAGATCGCGGCGTTCACCGGGGGCACCGTCGACGCGGCGCGTTTCCGCCCCGCCGGGGACCGCTGGGCCGGCCACTGGAAGAGCGAGGACTATCTGGCGGACCGCGCATGACACCACTGGACTGCGACGAACTCGTCGAGCTTGTCACCGACTATCTCGACGGCACCCTCGACCTGGCGACTAGCGCCCGCTTCGATCTTCATCTCGCCGACTGCGACGGCTGCGCCAACTATCTGCAGCAGTTCCGCAGCACGGTGCGCACCGTAGGCCGAGTCGGCGCTGACGATCTGGACCCCGATTTCCGCGACCGCCTGCTCGCCACCTTCCGAGACTTTCGTCGATGACCGTGACGGGCGCGACTGTCAGCGTCGGAATGATCCACCCGCGGCACAGCGTTGGAGTCGGTCATGACTGACCCGCGCGTACAGGGGCTGTTTGCTCCGTTGAGCATCGGATCGTTGACCTTGCACAATCGGTTCGCGATGGCACCGATGACCCGCGGCGCCTCACCCGGCGGCGTTCCCGGGCCCGACGTCGCCGCTTACTACGCCCGCCGGGCGGCGGGCGGCACCGCGCTCATCATCACCGAAGGCGTCCGCATCCCGCATCCGGCCGCCGGGTGGCCCGACGCTATACCCAACCTGGCCGGTGACGAAGTCCTGCGCGGCTGGCGTGCGGTCGCCGACGCCGTCCACGCCGAAGGCGGCGCGATCGCCGCCCAACTGTGGCATCAGGGCGTCGCCCGAGGTGTGCACGACGGCGACCGAACTGCCCAGCTGCCCGTGAGTCCGTCAGGAATCGACCTGTCCGGCAACACGCTCGGACGCGCTTTGACTGCTGAGGAGCTGCCGGCGCTGGCTCAGGCGTACGCCGAAGCCGCGGCCAACGCCCGCGCCGCCGGATTCGACGCGGTCGAGATCCACGGCGCCCACGGCTACCTGCTCGACGAATTCCTCTGGGCGCAGACCAACCGTCGCACCGACGGTTACGGCGGCTCGCTGACCGCCCGCACCCGGTTTCCCGCCGAGGTCGTGGCGGCGGTGCGCGCGGCGGTCGGTCCCGCCTTCCCGATCATCTACCGGTTCTCGCAGTGGAAGGTGAACCACTACGACGCCCGGATCGCCGAGACTCCCGCCGACCTGGATCGCCTGCTGGCGCCGCTGGTGAACGCCGGCGTCGACGTGCTCCACCCGTCAACCCGGCGGCACTACCTGCCGGGCTTCCCCGACGCGGACCCACAGCTCAGCCTGGCCGGCTGGACCAAGAAGCTGACCGGGCTGCCGGTCATCGCGGTCGGCTCGGTGGGGTTGCAGACCGAGTTCCGGCCCGGCGCCAGCGGGCCGATACCGCCGTCACCCGTCGACCGGGTGCTCGACGCATTCGACGCGGGCGAATTTGACATCGTCGCGATCGGTCGTGCCCTGCTCGCCGACCCGGCGTGGGTCAACCGATTGCACGACGGGACACTGGAGGAGTTCGGCGGTTTCGATGCCTCCACCGCGCTGTCCCGTTTGTACTGAAACCGGCAGGGAACAACTCGACAACGACCAGACGTTAGGACTGACGTGGCTACCCAAGACCTCACCGCACAGAACTTCAATGACACCGTCACCGGCAACGACATCGTGCTGGTCGACTTCTGGGCGTCGTGGTGCGGGCCGTGCCGCGCCTTCGCCCCCACGTTCTCGGCGTCCTCGGAGAACCACCCCGACATCGTCTACGGCAAGGTGGACACCGAGGCCGAGCAGCAGTTGGCCGCTGCGGCCGAGATCCGCTCGATCCCGACGCTGATGGCCTTCAAGAAGGGCAAGCTGATCTTCAACCAGGCCGGGGCGCTGCCGCCGGCTGCTCTCGAGGATCTGATCCGCCAGGTCAAGGAGTTCGACGTCGACGCCGCGGTAGCTGCGCAGCCCGAGGACGTCTGAGCGGTTCCCGCTGCTTGAGACGCGTCCTCGGGGTTGCCCCGGCAGTGCGGGTTACCGTGCAGGCGTGATACGTGATTCCGGGGTCGTCCTCGTCGACCAACCGCACCCCCACGTCGCTCTGGTCACCCTCAACCGGCCCGAGCGGATGAACTCGATGGCGTTCGACGTCATGCTGCCGCTCAAGGACGTCCTGAGTGAACTCACCTACGACAACTCCGTGCGTGTGGTCGTCCTCACCGGAGCGGGCCGGGGATTCTCCTCCGGCGCCGACCACAAATCGGCCGGGTCGGTGCCGCACGTCGCCGGACTGACCCGGCCCAGCTACGGGCTGCGTTCGATGGAACTGCTCGACGATGTGATCCTCGCCATGCGCAAGATGCACCAGCCGATCATCGCCGCCGTCAACGGGGCCGCGATCGGCGGCGGGTTGTGCCTGGCGCTGGCCGCCGACATCCGCGTCGCCGCCGCGGACGCCTACTTCCGGGCGGCCGGCATCAACAACGGACTCACCGCCAGTGAGCTGGGCCTGAGTTACCTGCTTCCGCGTGCGATCGGCTCGTCGCGGGCGTTCGAGATCATGTTGACCGGACGTGACGTCGACGCGCAGGAGGCCGAGCGGATCGGATTGGTGTCGCGGCAGGTGCCCCAGGACGAATTGCTGCCGGCCTGCTACGAGATCGCCGCGCGCATCGCCGGTTTCTCCCGGCCCGGAACTGAGTTGACCAAGCGGACGCTATGGAGTGGACTGGACGCCGGTAGCCTGGAAGGACACATGCAGGCCGAAGGCCTCGGGCAGCTCTACGTGCGCCTGCTCACCGCCAACTTCGAAGAGGCGGTCGCTGCGCGCGCCGAGAAACGGGCACCGGTCTTCACCGACGAGAAGTAGCCATCCTCCGGGAGGCGATGGGAGCGACAGCGTGATAACCGCAACGGACCTGGAGGTCCGCGCCGGGGCGCGCACGCTGCTGCTCGCGGAAGGCCCGGCGCTGCGGGTGCAACCCGGTGACCGCATCGGGCTGGTCGGCCGCAACGGTGCCGGCAAGACGACGACGATGCGCATCCTCGCCGGTGAAGGCGAGCCCTATGCAGGCACTCTGACGCGCACCGGGGAGATCGGCTACCTGCCGCAGGATCCCCGCGAGGGCGACCTCGACGTCCTGGCCCGCGACCGGGTGCTTTCCGCCCGCGGCCTGGACACCCTGCTGGCAGATCTGGAGAAGCAGCAGGCGCTGATGGCCGAGGTGGTCGACGAGGCGGCGCGCGACAAGGCGATCCGTCGTTACGGCCAGCTCGAGGAACGGTTCGCCGCACTGGGCGGGTATGCCGCGGAGAGCGAAGCCGGCCGCATCTGCGCCAGCCTGGGCCTGCCCGAACGCGTTCTCACCCAAGCACTTCGCACTCTCTCCGGCGGCCAGCGCCGGCGAGTGGAGCTGGCCCGCATCCTGTTCGCGGCCAGCGAGGGGGGAGCGGGAGGCGCCAATTCCGGTATGACGCTGCTGCTCGACGAACCCACCAACCACCTCGACGCCGACTCCATCGGGTGGCTTCGGACCTATCTGCAGAATCACACCGGTGGGCTGGTGGTGATCAGTCACGATGTCGATCTGCTCGCCGACGTGGTCAACCGGGTGTGGTTCCTCGACGCGGTCCGCGGCGAGGTCGACGTCTACAACATGGGCTGGCAGAAGTACCTCGACGCCCGCGCGACCGATGAACAGCGCCGCCGCCGTGAACGCGCCAACGCCGAGAAGAAGGCCGGCGCGTTGCGCGTGCAGGCCGCCAAGATGGGCGCCAAGGCCACCAAAGCGGTTGCCGCACAGAATATGTTGCGCCGTGCCGAGCGGATGATCGCGGAGTTGGACGCCGAGCGGGTGGCCGACAAGGTGGCCCGGATCAAATTCCCGACGCCGGCGCCGTGCGGTAAGACCCCGCTGGTGGTCAAGGGCCTGACCAAGAACTACGGCTCGCTGGAGGTGTTCACCGGCGTCGACCTGGCGATCGACCGCGGCTCACGGGTCGTGGTGCTGGGCCTCAACGGTGCGGGCAAGACCACGCTGCTGCGGCTGCTGGCCGGGGCCGAGACGCCGGACTCGGGCGGGCTGGAGCCGGGTCACGGTCTCAAGCTCGGGTACTTCGCGCAGGAGCACGACACGCTGGACAACAACGCAACGGTGTGGGAGAACATCCGTCACGCCGCACCCGACACCGGTGAGCAGGACCTGCGCGGCCTGCTCGGTGCGTTCATGTTCACCGGCCCGCAGCTCGAGCAGCCGGCGGGCACGCTGTCCGGTGGCGAGAAGACCCGCCTCGCCCTGGCCGGTCTGGTGGCCTCGACAGCCAACGTGCTGCTGCTCGACGAGCCGACCAACAACCTCGATCCCGCCTCGCGCGAGCAGGTGCTCGACGCGCTGCGCAGCTATCAGGGAGCGGTGGTGCTGGTGACGCACGACCCCGGGGCTGCCGAGGCCCTCGACCCGCAACGGGTCATCCTGCTGCCGGACGGCACCGAGGATTTCTGGTCCGACGAGTACCGGGACCTGATCGAACTCGCCTGACAACTGGCGCAGACCATTTCGGTCATTCCCGCCACGCGCTCGACCGGCACTCCTAGTCTGTGGGGCTACAGGGCCAATCGACCGGGGAGGGTGACGATGAGGAAGCCCAACGAAGCGCGTGACCAATTGGTGCACGATCTGCGCAGTGCCTACGAGGGTGGGGCGAGTATCCGGACGCTGGTCGCCTCGACCGGCCGCTCGTACGGTTCGATCCACGCGATGCTCCGCGAATCGGGCACGCCGATGCGCAGCCGCGGCGGACCGAACCACCGCGCCCGCCGCTAGTCGGCGACGGTGTCGCCGGCCTCCGGGTCGGGTTCGGCGCGCACCGAGTACTCGACCACGTCGAGCACCGCGGACAGCCTGGCCGGGTCCTCACCTGCGGCCAACCGGGCGACCAGCCCGTCGAGCACCAGATCCAGGTAGCACTGCAGCACGTCGCTGGGTACGTCCTCGCGCAGCCGGCCGGCCTGCTTCTGCTGGCGCAGACGATTGGTGGTCGCCGCAGCCAGCTCCGCTGAGCGTTCCACCCAGCCGTCGTGGAACACCGGGTCGTTGCGTAGCTTGCGCGCGATCTCCAATCGCGTTGCCAGCCAATCGAACTGGTCTGGTGCGGCCAGCAGATCCCGCATCACCTGGATCAGGCCCTCCCGCGAGGCCACCTCCGCCATCCGCGCGGCATCTTCCCGGGCCAGCTCGAAGAACAGCGTGTCCTTGTCGCGGAAGTGGTGGAAGATCGCACCCCGCGACAGGCCGATGGTCTGCTCCAGGCGGCGCACGGTCGCCTTGTCGTAGCCGTATTCGGCGAAACAGCGCCGTGCGCCGTCGAGGATCTGGCGGCGGCGGGCCGCCAGATGGTCCTCGCTGACCCGGGGCATGACCTGTGTGACCGAGCCCGGCTAGCCGGCCCGCAACATATTGCGCAGCACGTACTGCAGGATGCCGCCGTTGCGGTAGTAGTCGGCCTCACCGGGGGTGTCGATGCGGACCACGGCGTCGAACTCGATCGCACTTCCATCGGCCTTGGTGGCCTTGACGTGTACCGTCTTCGGCGTCTTGCCCGAGTTGAGGGCCTCGATGCCGGTGATGTCGTAGACCTCGGTGCCGTCCAGCTTGAGCGACGCCGCCGACTCCCCGGCGGGGAACTGCAGCGGGATCACGCCCATGCCGATCAGGTTGGAGCGGTGGATGCGCTCGAAGGACTCGGTGATCACCGCGCGCACACCCAGCAGGCTGGTGCCCTTGGCCGCCCAGTCCCGCGACGATCCGGAGCCGTACTCCTTGCCGCCGAGGACCACCAGCGGGATTCCCGCCTTCTGGTAGTTCTGCGAGGCGTCGTAGATGAACGCCTGCGGTGCGTCGGGCTGGGTGAAGTCGCGGGTGTAGCCGCCCGAGACGTCGTCGAGCAGTTGGTTCTTCAACCGGATGTTGGCGAACGTGCCACGGATCATCACCTCGTGGTTGCCGCGCCGTGAGCCCAGCGAGTTGAAGTCCTCGGGCTTGACCCCGTTGGCTTCCAGGTACTGGGCGGCCGGGGTGCCCTTCTTGATGCTGCCGGCAGGGGAGATGTGGTCGGTGGTAACCGAATCGCCAAGCAGGGCAAGAACTCTCGCGCCGGTGATGTCCTTGACCGGTTGCGGTTCGGCTGGCATCCCGTCGAAGTACGGCGCCTTGCGCACGTAGGTCGAGGCGTCATCCCACTCGAAGGTGTTGCCCGACGGTGTGGGCAGGTTCCGCCAGCGCTCGTCGCCCTTGAAGACGTCGGCGTAGCTGCTGGTGAACATTTGGCGGTTGATCGAGGACGCGATGGTGTCCTCGATCTCCTTCTGCGTGGGCCAAATGTCCTTGAGGAACACGTCGTTGCCGTCGGTGTCCTTACCGAGCGGGTCGGACTCGAAGTCGAAGTCCATGGTGCCCGCGATGCCGTAGGCGATGACCAGCGGCGGGGACGCCAGGTAGTTCATCTTGACGTCGGGGGAGATGCGGCCCTCGAAGTTGCGGTTGCCCGAGAGTACCGCGGTCACCGAGAGGTCGTTGTCGTTGATGGCCTTCGAGATCTCCTCGGGCAGCGGACCGGTGTTGCCAATGCAGGTCGTACAGCCGTAGCCGCCCAGGTAGTAGCCGAGCTTCTCCAGGTACGGCCACAGGCCGGCCTTGGTGTAGTAGTCGGTGACCACCTGCGAGCCGGGTGCCATGTTGGTCTTCACCCACGGCTTGGAGGTCAGCCCCTTCTCGACGGCCTTCTTGGCCAGCAGTGCCGCCCCAAGCATCACCGACGGGTTGGAGGTGTTGGTGCACGAGGTGATCCCGGCGACCACGACCGCGCCGTGGTCGAGCACGAACTCACCGTGCTCGGCCGTCTTCACCAAGACCGGCTTGGACGGCCGGCCCGAGGACCCGTTGGCGGCCGAGGGCCGCGCGTCGACCGCGCCGTCGTCGGCGAAGGACAGCGACACCGGATCGCTGGCCGGGAACGACTCCTCGACCGCCTCGTCCAGCTTGGTCTCCGGCGCCGGGTGGTTCTCCTCGACGTAGTTGTGGATGTCCTTGCGGAATGCGGTCTTGGCGTCGGTGAGCTCGATGCGGTCCTGTGGACGCTTGGGTCCGGCGATCGACGGCACCACGGTGGACAGGTCCAGCTCCAGGTACTCGGAGAAGACCGGCTCCTTGTCGGGGTCGTGCCACATGCCCTGTTCCTTGGCGTAGGCCTCGACCAGGGCCAGCTGCTCATCGGTGCGCCCGGTCAACCGCAGGTAGTTGATGGTCTCGGAGTCGATCGGGAAAATCGCTGCGGTCGAACCGAATTCGGGGCTCATGTTGCCCAGCGTGGCGCGGTTGGCCAGCGGCACCTCCGCGACGCCCTTGCCGTAGAACTCGACGAACTTGCCGACAACACCGTGCTTGCGCAGCATGTCGGTGACGGTGAGCACGACGTCGGTGGCGGTCACGCCCGGCTTGATCTCGCCGGTCAGCTTGAAGCCGACGACGCGGGGGATGAGCATCGACACCGGCTGGCCCAGCATGGCGGCCTCGGCCTCGATGCCACCGACACCCCAGCCCAGCACGCCCAGGCCGTTCTCCATCGTGGTGTGGCTGTCGGTGCCCACGCAGGTGTCAGGGTAGGCCATGTTTTGTCCGGACGCGTTTGCGCGCACCATCACGACGCGGGCCAGGTATTCGATGTTGACCTGGTGCACGATGCCGGTGCCCGGGGGGACGACCTTGAAGTCGTCGAACGCGCCCTGGCCCCAGCGCAGGAACTGGTAGCGCTCGCCGTTGCGCTGATATTCGAGTTCGACATTGCGCTCGAAGGATTCGGGGCCGCCGAAGAAGTCGAGGATGACGGAGTGGTCGATGACCATCTCGGCGGGGGAGAGCGGGTTGACCTTGTTCGGGTCGCCGCCGAGTTGGGTGACGGCCTCCCGCATGGTGGCCAGGTCGACGATGCACGGCACACCGGTGAAGTCCTGCATCAGCACGCGGGCGGGGGTGAACTGGATCTCGATGCTCGGGTCGGCCGAGGGATCCCAGTTGGCGATGGCCTCGATGTGATCTTTGGTGATGTTGGCCCCGTCCTCGGTGCGCAGCAGGTTCTCGGCCAGCACCTTGAGGCTGTAGGGAAGTTTCTCGGTGCCGGGAACCGCGTCGAGGCGGTAGATCTCGTAGCTCTTGTCGCCCACCTCGAGGGTGGCGCGCGCGTCAAACGAATTCAGTGAATCATTGCTGCTCACATCAACTCCCGGCGTTGTCATCGATGTCGACGGGCTGTGTCGGCATCGCCTTCGATACTAACAGTACGGTTGTCCTGCAAAGAGGGCGGATCCGCAGCCCGTGCGGCCGGCGGTCCCGCGTTCAGTCTTGTCCTCCTCGGCGCGTGGTGCCACCCTCGGCTCCCCGGGCGGAGTACGGTCTTGGGTCGTGACGATTCCGCACGCGCCGGCCTTCATCCCGGTGGAGGTGTGCAGCACCATCGGGCTCGACCCGTCAACGCCGGTTGACCAGTGCCTGGCCGCGGTCAAGGCCGACGTCGCCAAGGACGGTATCGCTGCACCGCCCGCCGACGTCGCCGGCCTGCAGAAGGTGGTGGCCGACGCTAAGGAGCACGGCATCGACCTCAAGGTCGTGGTCATGGAGAAGAGTCCAGTCATCGACACCCCGCTGCGCGATGTGGCGACCGAGATCGGCCAAGCTGATCCCGGTGCCACCGTTCTGGTGCTCAGCCCCGGTTGGGCCGGTACGTACAGCACGGCCTACGACCGCGTCATCCTCGAGGCGGGCCAAGATGTGGCCAAGACGGCCCCGGATCCGGTGGTCGGCACGCAGGCATTCGTCGACCAGTTGCATACGCCGGATTTTCCCTGGATGGGATTTACCGTCGCGCTTGTGATCGGGGTGGCTGCGGGGGCTGTTTTGACCCGAGTTCTGCAGCTTCGGGCCCGTCGGGCGGCAAATAGCGAAACCGCTCCTGGGCTGGACAAATAGCCCTGTTTGGCAGATCAATAAGATCACTATTCGGCAACAACCCGTAAATGACAAACATGTAATTCTTGCCGGAAGTTTCCTCTGCGACAAATGTGACGTACGGTGCAACTGTCGCCATTGTTATTGATGTGACTCATGTGACATCTGTTGCTGGCGTGACTGCACGTGGAGCAGAGGAGACCAGAGTCGAATGAGACGTCCCGATCGCGGCTCTCTTTTCCGGCCGGCCGTCCGCATCGCCAAGCCGATGTGCCCGGTGGTACTCAGCGTTGCCATGACGCTCACCATGCCCGGTACGGCCCAGGCCGAACCGCAGCCTGCCCCCAACACGCTGGCCGCTCTGATCGCCGACGTCGCCGACGCCAACCAGCGCCTGCAGGACATCGGCGCCAAGGTGCAGGCCGAGCAGGAGAGCGTCAACAAAGCATTGGTCGATGTTCAAACCGCCCGTGATGCCGCTGTCGAGGCGAGCGCACAGGTCGATGCCAGCACCCGGGCCGTCGAGGACGCCAACGCCGCGATCGCCGATGCGCAGAAGCGGTTCGACACCTTCGCCGCGGCGACCTACATCAACGGGCCGTCGGCATCGTTGGTGCTGGCGAGCACTCCAGAGGAAATCATCTCCACCGCGACCGCCGGGCAGACCTTGGCCGTCAGCTCCCAGCAAGTGATGGCCGACCTGCAGCGCGCGCGCACCGAGCAGGTCAACAAGGAATCCGCCGCGCGGCTGGCCAAGCAGAAGGCCGATCAGGCCGTCATCGACGCCGAGGCCAGTCAGCAGTCTGCGGTGACGGCGCTGACCGACGCCAAGAAGACCTTCACCGACCAGCAGGCCGAGATCGATCGGCTGGCTGCCGAACGCAAGACCGCGCAGGCCAAGCTCGACGCCGCCCGTCAGTGGTCGGCGCCCGCGGGCTCACCGGCTGCGGTTCCGGAGTCGGCCGCTCCTGGCGCCGCAACACCGGGTGCCGCGACACCGGGCGATCGCTGGGATCCGGCCACCCCGGGCGCCGCCTCGCCGGCCGCCGCCAAGGTGCCCTACGGCTCCGCTTCCGAATGGGATCTGACCCTGCCGGCGGTGCCCAGCGCATTCGTCTCGGGCGACCCGATCCAGATCATCAACGCCGTCCTGCAGATCTCGTCGTCGTCGCTGAACGCGACCAAGCAGATGGGCAAGACCTTCCTGCAGAAGCTGGGCATCCTCAAGCCCGACGACACCGGGATCACCAACGGAGCGATTCCCTATGTCTACGGCGCGCAGGCCTCCGAGTACGTCATCAAACGTGCCATGTCACAGATGGGCGTTCCCTACTCGTGGGGCGGCGGCACCGCGTCGGGTCCCAGCAACGGCATCGACAGCGGCGCCGGCACCGTCGGGTTCGACTGTTCCGGGCTGATCCTCTACGCGTTCGCCGGCGTCGGCATCAAGCTGCCGCACTACTCGGGCTCGCAGTACAACATGGGCCGCAAGATTCCCTCTGCCCAGATGCGCCGCGGCGACGTCATCTTCTATGGCCCCGGCGGCAGTCAGCACGTGACCCTCTACCTGGGTCAGGGCCAGATGCTCGAGGCGCCCTACACCGGCTCCTCGGTCAAGATCTCACCGGTGCGGACCAGCGGCATGACACCGTACGTCATCCGCTACATCGAATACTGACGAATACTGACGGAGTTATTGTCATGTCTCGCAAAGTTTCTCGGCGTTTGACAGTCGGGACGATCCTGACCGCTCTGGTGCTGGCGCTCGGGTTCGCGAGCCCGGCCAGCGCCGACCCCGGCGCGTGGGATCCGACGCTGCCCAAGCTGCTGAGTGCGGGCGCGCCCGGCGACCCGGTCGCGGTGGCGAACGCCTCGTTGCAGGTCACCCAGCAGGCCGCGCAGGCCACGATGGATCTGGGTCGCAAGTTCCTGGCCGGCCTCGGCATCGGGGGCGGTCCGTCCGCGCTACCCGGCGGGCGGGTCAGCGGACCTCAGGCCATCGAGTACGTCATCGCTCGCGGCGCCTCGCAGCGCGGGGTGCCCTACTCGTGGGGCGGCGGCGCGATCAACGGTCCCAGCGCCGGCGTCGACCAGGACGCGGGCAAGATCGGCTACGACTGCTCGGGCTTCGTCCGGTATGCGTTCGCCGGTGTCGGCGTCCAGTTGCCGAAGTACTCCGGCGACCAGTACAACGCCGGCCGGCACGTGGCACCGTCGCAGGCCAAGCGCGGCGATCTGATCTTCTACGGGCCTGGCGGTGCTCAGCACGTCACCATCTATCTGGGCAACGGGCAGATGCTCGAGGCCTCCTCGGCGGCCGGTCAGGTCACGGTCAGCCCGGTCCGTACCGCGGGCATGACGCCCTATCTGACCCGCATCATCGAGACCTGAGCCGGGCGGCGCTTCGACGCGCCAGCGAACGGGGCACGTCGACGGATCCCAGAAGGCCTGGAATAGTTGTGGCAAGGTGCGGCGTGCCTGCGGGCGCGTGCCCGATGAAACCAACAGCTGTGGAGGAAGTCGATGACGTCACCAGGTGGGTCGGCCCCGGGTTCTACGGGCCCCGGGAGCTTTGCCGCGCCGAGCGGAGCCCCGGCCCAGCAGCCGCCCGGCGGTAATGGCCTGGCCGGCGATGTGCACACCCTGGAAAGGGCGATCTTCGAAGTCAAGCGCATCATCGTGGGCCAGGATCAGCTCGTCGAGCGCATCCTGGTCGGCTTGCTGGCCAAGGGCCACGTGCTGCTCGAAGGTGTCCCCGGTGTGGCCAAGACGCTGGCGGTGGAAACCTTCGCCAAGGTGGTCGGCGGCACGTTCGCCCGCATCCAGTTCACCCCGGACCTAGTGCCCACCGACATCATCGGTACCCGCATCTACCGGCAGGGTCGCGAAGAATTCGACACCGAGTTCGGGCCGGTCATGTGCAACTTCCTGCTCGCCGACGAGATCAACCGTGCGCCGGCAAAGGTCCAGTCCGCGCTGCTGGAGGTGATGGCCGAACGCAAGATCTCCATCGGCGGCAAGGACTATCCGCTGCCCAAGCCGTTCCTGGTGATGGCCACCCAGAACCCGATCGAGAACGAGGGCGTCTACCCGCTGCCGGAAGCCCAGCGCGACCGCTTCCTGTTCAAGATCAACGTCGACTACCCCTCTCCGGAGGAGGAGCGCGAGATCATCTACCGGATGGGTGTCACCCCGCCGGAGCCCAAGCAGATCCTCAACACCGGTGATCTGCAGCGCCTGCAGGGCGTCGCGGCCAACAACTTCGTCCACCACGCGCTGGTCGACTACGTGGTCCGCGTCATCACCGCGACCCGGCGGCCCGAGCAGTTCGGTATGCCCGACGTGAAGTCGTGGGTGGCCTTCGGTGCCTCGCCGCGTGCCTCGCTCGGCGTCATCGCCGCCGCCCGTGCGCTGGCGCTGGTCCGCGGCCGCGACTACGTCATCCCGCAGGATGTCGTCGACGTCATCCCGGACGTGCTGCGGCACCGCCTAGTGTTGACCTACGACGCGCTGGCCGATGACGTCAAGGCCGAGACGGTGATCAACCGCATTCTGCAGACCGTCGCCCTTCCCCAGGTGAACGCCGTTCCGCAGCAAGGGCATTCGGTGCCCCCGGTGGTTCCCGCCGCGGCAGGCGCCAACGGTCGGTGAGCGACTCCGATACCGTCCACCCGCCGTCGTTCCAGCGCGGTGAGATCGGTGACGCCAAGCTGTCGGCCGCTCTGCGGACCCTCGAGCTGACGGTCAAACGCAAGCTCGACGGGGTGTTGCAGGGCAACCACCTTGGCCTGATCCCTGGCCCCGGTTCCGAACCGGGGGAGTCACGGCTCTACCAGCCGGGCGATGACGTCCGCCGGATGGACTGGTCGGTGACGGCCCGCACCACGCACCCGCACGTGCGGCAGATGATCGCCGACCGTGAGCTGGAGACGTGGCTGGTCGTCGACATGTCGGCGAGCCTGGACTTCGGCACCACCGGCTGCGAGAAGCGGGACCTCGCTGTCGCTGCTGCCGCGGCGATCACCTACCTCAACAGCGGCGGCGGCAACCGGATCGGTGCGCTGATCGCCAACGGTGACTCGGTGGTGCGGATGCCGGCCCGCGGGGGCCGCCAACACGAACAGGCGCTGCTGCGTGCCATCGCCACCGCCCCCAGGGCGCCGCTGGGCGTTCGCGGGGACCTGGCCGCGGCCATCGACGGACTGCGCAGGCCGGAGCGGCGTCGCGGCATGGCGGTGGTGATCAGCGACTTCCTCGGCCCGATCAACTGGATGCGGCCCCTGCGAGCCATCGCCGCCCGGCACGAAGTGCTGGGCATCGAGGTCCTCGACCCCCGCGATGTCGAGCTGCCCGACGTCGGCGACGTGATCCTGCAGGACACCGAATCCGGGGTCACCCGCGAGTTCACCATCGACGAACAACTGCGCGACGACTTCGCCCGGGCCGCCACCGCCCACCGCGCGGAGGTCGCCCGGACGCTGCGCCGGTGCGGTGCCCCGTTGATGACGCTGCGCACCGACCGCGACTGGATCGCCGACATCGTGCGCTTTGTCGCCTCCCGTCGCCGCGGCGCCCTCGCCGGCAGCCAGTGAGCGAAAGAGAAATGACAGGTTCGCTATGACTTTGCCGTTGCTCGGGCCGATGACGCTGACCGGCTTCGAACATCCGTGGTTCTTCGTGTTTCTGCTCGTCGTGGCCGGACTGGTCGGCCTCTACGTCATCGTCCAGTTCGCCCGCCAGAAGCGCGTCCTGCGGTTCGCCAACATGGAACTGCTGGAAAGCGTTGCGCCCAAACGCCCCAGCCGGTGGCGGCACCTACCGGCCATCCTGCTGGTTGCGTCGCTGATATTGCTGACCGTGGCGATGGCCGGGCCGACCCATGACGTGCGCATTCCGCGCAACCGCGCGGTGGTGATGCTGACGATCGACGTCTCGCAGTCCATGCGGGCCACCGACGTCGAGCCCAGCCGGTTGGCCGCCGCGCAGGAGGCTGCCAAGCAGTTTGCCGACCAGCTGACGCCCGGCATCAACCTGGGTCTGATCGCCTACGCCGGAACCGCGACCGTGCTGGTGTCGCCGACCACCAACCGCGAGGCCACCAAGAACGCGATCGACAAGCTGCAGCTGGCCGACCGCACGGCCACCGGTGAGGCGATCTTCACCTCGCTGCAGGCCATCGCCACTGTCGGTGCCGTCATCGGCGGTGGCGACACCCCGCCGCCGGCCCGCATCGTGCTGATGTCCGATGGCAAGGAGACCGTGCCGTCCAACCCGGACAACCCCAAGGGCGCCTTCACCGCCGCGCGCACCGCCAAAGACCAGGGCGTGCCGATCTCGACGGTGTCCTTCGGCACCCCCTACGGCTACGTCGAGATCAACGACCAGCGCCAGCCGGTCCCGGTGGACGACGACATGCTCAAGAAGATCGCCGAGCTCTCCGGTGGCAACGCCTACACCGCGTCGAGCCTGCAGCAGCTCAAAGAGGTGTTCACCTCGCTGCAGGACCAGATCGGCTACGAGACCGTCAAGGGCGACGCCAGCACCGGCTGGCTGCGGCTCGGGTCGCTTGTCCTGGCGCTGGCCGCGCTGGCGGCATTGCTGATCAACCGCCGCCTGCCCGGCTGATTCGCCAGTGATTTCGGCGCGCTTTCGGTCGCCCGGCGACGGTCAGCGCGCCGCAATCGCCAATTTTAAGGAAAGCGAGTCGAGGCATTAAGTTGACGGACATGAGCGATTCGGAATCCGCCGCCCGCCCGCCGTTCGTCTCCCGCTCGGTGCTGGTCACCGGCGGAAACCGGGGCATCGGTCTGGCGATCGCACAGCGCCTGGCCGCCGACGGCCACAAGGTGGCGGTCACCCACCGCGGATCCGGGGCGCCCGAGGGCCTGTTCGGCGTGGTGTGCGACGTCACCGACAACGACGCCGTCGACCGCGCGTTCAAGGAGGTCGAGGAGCACCAGGGTCCGGTCGAGGTGCTGGTCTCCAATGCCGGTATCTCCAAGGACGCCTTCCTGATGCGGATGACCGAGGAGCGGTTTACCGAGGTCATCGACGCAAACCTCACCGGGGCGTTCCGGGTCGCCCAGCGAGCCTCGCGCAGCATGCAGCGCAAGCGCTTCGGCCGCATCATCTTCATCGGCTCGGTCTCGGGCATGTGGGGGATCGGCAACCAGGCCAACTACGCCGCGGCCAAGGCCGGGCTGATCGGCATGGCCCGGTCGATCTCGCGGGAACTCGCCAAGGCAGGTGTCACCGCCAACGTCGTCGCCCCCGGTTACATCGATACCGAGATGACCCGTGCCCTCGACGAGCGCATCCAGGCCGGCGCCTTGGACTTCATCCCCGCCAAGCGGGTCGGCACCGCCGAGGAGGTCGCTGGTGCGGTCAGTTTCCTGGCGTCGGAGGACGCGAGCTACATCGCCGGTGCAGTGATCCCTGTCGACGGTGGCATGGGCATGGGTCACTGACCGACAACCTCTGGTCTTACGAAACTTCCCCTGAACAAGGAGTCAGCACAATGGCAGGTCTGCTCGACGGCAAGCGCATCCTGGTCACCGGGATCATCACCGACTCATCCATCGCGTTCCACATTGCGCGGGTGGCCCAGGAGCAGGGCGCGCAGGTCATCTGCACCGGCTTCGACCGGCTGCGCCTGATCCAGCGCATCATCGACCGGCTGCCCAGCCCGGCGCCCCTGCTGGAGCTCGACGTGCAGAACGAGAAGCACCTGGACAGCCTGGCCGAGCGCGTCACCGAGGTGATCGGCGAGGGCAACAAGCTCGACGGCGTGGTGCACTCCATCGGCTTCATGCCGCAGACGGGCATGGGCGTCAACCCGTTCTTCGACGCGCCCTACGACGATGTCGCCAAGGGCATCCACATCTCGGCTTACTCCTACGCCTCGCTGGCCAAGGCCACCCTGCCGATCATCAACCGCGGTGGCGGCATCGTCGGCATGGACTTCGACCCCACCCGCGCCATGCCGGCCTACAACTGGATGACGGTGGCCAAGAGCGCGCTGGAGTCGGTGAACCGCTTCGTGGCCCGCGAGGCCGGGCAGTACGGTGTGCGTTCGAATCTTGTTGCGGCCGGACCGATTCGGACGCTCGCGATGAGCGCCATCGTGGGCGGTGCGCTCGGTGACGAGGCTGGTGCCCAGATGCAGCTACTCGAAGAGGGCTGGGATCAGCGTGCGCCGCTGGGCTGGGACATGAAAGATCCCACCCCCGTCGCCAAGACCGTCTGCGCCCTGCTCTCGGAATGGCTGCCGGCCACCACCGGCACGGTCGTCTACGCCGACGGCGGCGCCAGCACCCAGTTGCTGTAGCCGATGCACCCGCCGACCGCGTTCGACGCGCTGCTCGTGCTGTCCTTCGGTGGGCCGGAGGGTCCCGAGCAGGTGATGCCGTTCCTGGAGAACGTCACTCGCGGCCGTGGTATCCCGCCGGAGCGGCTGGCCAGCGTCGCCGAGCACTACTTTCACTTCGGTGGTGTGTCGCCGATCAATCAGATCAACCGTGACCTGATCGAGGAGATCCGGGCCGAACTCGGCGAACGCGGTGAGCAGCTGCCGGTGTACTTCGGCAATCGCAACTGGCATCCGCTCATTGAGGACACCGTCGCGCAGATGGCCGCCGACGGGATCCGCCGTGCCGCAGTGTTCGCCACGTCGGCCTGGGGTGGCTACTCGGGCTGCTCGCAGTATCAGGAGGACATCACCCGGGCGCGTGCCGCCGTCGGCGACCACGCGCCCGAACTGGTGAAGCTGCGGCAGTTCTTCGACCACCCGCTACTGGTGGCGATGTTCGCCGACGCGGTCACCGAGGCCGCGGCCAGCCTGCCCGAGCCGGTTCGGGACGAGGCCCGGCTGGTCTTCACCGCCCATTCGATTCCGCTGCGCGCCGCCGACCGGTGCGGGCCGGATCTCTATGCGCGCCAGGTCCGCTACGCCGCCGGTCTGGTCGCGGCGGCGGCCGGCTACGAGGACTACGACGTGGTGTGGCAGTCCCGGTCCGGACCGCCGCAGGTGCCGTGGCTGGAACCCGATGTGGGAGATCACCTCTCGGCACTCGCCGAGGCGGGCACGGCGGCGGTCGTGGTCTGCCCGGTGGGGTTCGTCTCCGACCACATCGAGGTGATCTGGGACCTGGACAACGAATTGGCTGAGCAAGCCGAGGAACTCGGCGTGGCTCTGGCCCGGGCCACCACGCCGAATGCGCAACGGCGTTTCGCCCAGCTGGTGCTCGACCTGGTCGATGAAAACCGCGACGGCCGCGAGGCGACGAGAGTTGTTGGAGCGCAGCCGGTTGCAGGCTACGGATCGAGCGTCAACGGGCGTTTTTGTACCGCGGACTGTGTGGCCAGCGCGGCGGCGGCTAGCGCCAGGCCGACTCCAGGATCGCGGTGACCGCCGCGATCCGCGCCGAGCGCACCACGCCGGCCAGCGGCCGCAGCGCGTCGTTGGCGATCTGAGCCTCCGAGGCGCTCTGGGTGCCGATCGGCATAAGGCCCGAACTCACGGTGATGATCGCGTCGACGTGTGCCGCGTTCTCGAGCACTCGAAGCGCCCGCGTCGGCGCGTGATCGGGGGCGCGGTGGTGGCGGCTGGCTTCCAGCACCTGCTCGACCAGCCCGCGCGGATCGTCGACGCCGCCGCTGGCTCCCAACTGCAGGGTGCCCAGCGCCTCAGCCGCGGAGCGTACCGCTGAACGCAGGGTGTACTCCGCGTCGCCGAGATCCACGTAATCGACCACCGGGCTGGCAGGTAGCGAGTAGACCGTCCACGACAACGCGCATAACTCGGGCGGCCGATCCCCGTCGGGCAGCTCGTCTTCGCTGTCGTCGTACTCGAAATCGGGAACCAGTCCGATGGTGTCGGCGGTCGTGCTGGTGACGATGATGGCTTCACCGGCGGCCAGCGCATCGCGCTGGAACTGGGTGCCGGGGGCAAGTCCGCGGACGTCACCGGGAACCGGCAGCACCACACTGATCGCCGGACGCCCTGGCCCGCCGGGGTTCGGGGCCCGGCCGGCGACGGTGCGCAGCGTCTGCAGCAGCGACACGGCGCCCGCGTCGTCGATGTCCGGCCACGGCAGACCGGTGTGGCCGGCGGCTACGGAGTCGTATGCCGTCACCGAATGTGTTGGAGCCCAGACTGATAACGCGTCCAGAACATCATCGGGGGCAGCCCGGCCGGCCAGCCAGGCATTGGCCCACATCGACAGCGAAACACTAGGGCACCACATGATGCTCGCAGTGTAGTGGCTCTCCCGCGAACCGGCTTTCCGCGTCGGCGCCGCCGGTGACCGCGTATCGTCGGAAACATGCCCGCGGCGCTGATCTGGCTCGTGTTCGCCCTGGGTCTGGCCGGTGCCGAAGCACTGACCGGTGACATGTTCTTGCTGATGCTCTCCGGTGGTGCGCTCGCCGCGGCGGGCACCAGTGCCGCGCTGGACTTGCCGGTCTGGGCCGACGGTGCGGTGTTCGCGGTTGTCTCGGTTCTCCTGCTGGTCCTGGTCCGTCCCGTAGTCCGCCGCAGGCTGACGGTGGGCAAGGGGCTGCCCGAACCGGTCAAAGCGCTCGAAGGCAAGCACGCACTGGTACTCGACCGGGTGTCGCATCAACAAGGCCAGGTGAAGCTGGACGGCGAAGTCTGGACGGCGCGGCCTTTCAACGACAACGATGTGTACGAACCAGGCGATCAGGTCACCGTCATGCACATCGACGGTGCGACGGCCGTCGTCTGGAAGAACGTATAAGGAGATTCGCCCATGGACGGTGCCATCGCAGGTCTGGTCCTGCTGGCGGTGCTGGTGATCTTCGCGATCATCGTCGTCGCCAAGTCGGTCGCCCTGATCCCGCAGGCCGAGGCGGCGGTCATCGAACGGCTCGGGCGGTACAGCAAGACGGTGTCCGGCCAGCTCACGCTGCTGATCCCGTTCATCGACAAGATCCGGGCCCGGGTCGACCTGCGCGAGCGGGTGGTGTCCTTCCCGCCGCAGCCGGTGATCACCGAAGACAACCTGACGGTCAACATCGACACCGTCGTCTACTTCCAGGTCACCAATCCGCAGGCAGCCGTCTACCAGATCAGCAACTACATCGTCGGTGTCGAGCAGCTGACCACGACGACGCTGCGCAACGTGGTCGGTGGTATGACCCTCGAACAGACGCTGACCAGCCGCGATCAGATCAACGGGCAACTGCGCGGTGTGCTCGACGAGGCAACCGGCCGCTGGGGCCTGCGCGTGGCCCGAGTCGAGCTGCGCAGCATCGACCCGCCGCCGTCGATCCAGGACTCGATGGAGAAGCAGATGCGCGCCGACCGGGAGAAGCGCGCGATGATCCTGACCGCCGAAGGCAGCCGCGAAGCCGCCATCAAGCAGGCCGAGGGCCAGAAACAGGCGCAGATCCTGGCTGCCGAGGGTGCCAAGCAGGCTGCGATCCTGACCGCCGAGGCCGACCGGCAGTCCCGGATCCTGCGCGCCCAGGGGGAACGTGCCGCGTCCTACCTGCAGGCGCAGGGCCAGGCGAAAGCCATCGAGAAGACGTTCGCCGCGATTAAGGCCGGTCGGCCTACCCCGGAGATGCTGGCCTACCAGTACCTGCAGACCCTGCCGCAGATGGCCAAGGGTGAGGCCAACAAGGTGTGGCTGGTGCCTAGCGACTTCGGTTCCGCGCTGCAGGGTTTCACCAAGCTGCTCGGCGCTCCGGGCGAGGACGGCGTGTTCCGCTATCAGCCCTCGCCGGTCGAGAACGATCTGCCCAAGCCGGAGGACGACAGCGACGAGGTCGCCGATTGGTTCGACACGAAGACCGATCCGGAGATCGCCCAGGCCGTCGCGGCGGCCGTCGCCGACGCACGGTCCTCGGATGTCAGTGCGATCGCTGCGCCGCCGCCACCGCCGCAGATGCAGTACCCGCCGTTGTCCGAACAGCAGCAGTTCCCGCCGGCGCAGGCGACGCCGCGGCACGGGTCCGACAGCTAGTCCGCACTCTGCCTGTGGTGCGCGCAGACCTCATAGGCCAGGCCGGCGACACCCACCGCCGCGGTGCACACCGACACCAGCACCAGCAGCGGGCTGATGTTGCCGGTCAGGGCGTCGCCGAGGAACACCACCGCGGCGGTGCCCGGGATAAGTCCAGCAAGGGTGGCCAGCAGATAGGGTCCGACGCGCACGGCTGAGGCGCCCGCGGCGTAGTTGAGCACCGAGAACGGCACTGCCGGGATCATCCGCAGCGAGAAGATCGCCGGCCACCCCCGGGCCCGCAGCCGCGCGTCCACCGACTCCACCGCCGAATGCCGGACCAGACCGCTGAGGTGCCAGCCCAACGCGCGCACCAGCAGCAGGGCGAAGACCGCGCTGACGGTGCTGGCCACCACGGCGATCACCACCCCGAGCGCGGGACCGAACAGCAGGCCGGCGGCCAGCGTGAACGCGGTGCGCGGGAACGGGAACACCGTCACCACGATGTGCGCGCCGAGGAAAGCCAGCGGAAACCACGGGCCGACCGATGTCGCCCAGTCCCGCAGCTGAAGGGCGGTCGGCAGCGGCACCCATAGAGCGACTGCGACGAGGATCACAACGGCGCCAACGGTCAACGCCAACCGCAGCGGGGACACCTGCCGCGCCGTCGAGACCACCGCCGAGCGCACGCGGCGCCACGTAGTCCGGGTCTTCGACGTCACGTTTACCAAGGTTACGGCTCTGCTGGCGCCAGTTCGCGGGGGAGACGCGAATAACCCCCCGGCAGGACAGTCGGCGACGTCACGCCGAAGGTCATCATTTAGCCTGATGGTCGGATGGCGTGTCCCGGTCGGGGACGCCGCATGCTGCGACAACAGGAGTTGCCGGTGTCGGTAGAGGTCTCGGACGACGTGGAAGAAGCCCGCGCCCGTTGGCGCGGTGCAGTGGCGGGAGTGCTGGCCAAGAGCAGCCGGCGCGACGTCGCGGATCTGCCGGCCGAGCCCGAGCAGCTGCTGGAATCGCCCACCTACGAAGGCTTTCCGATCCGGGCCCTCTACACCGTGCTCGATGCGCTGCCCGAACCGCCGCTGCCTGGGACCTGGCCCTTCGTCCGTGGCGGTGATGCGCACCGGGACGCCGTCGCCGGTTGGAAGGTCGCCGACGTCTTCCCGGCCGCCGGCTTCACCGGCGCGGTCGCCGACGGCAACGCCGTGGTGCTGGGCGCGCTCGCCGACGGGGTCAGCGCGCTGGTCCTGCGCGTCGGGGCAACCGGCGTGGCACCCGGTGAGCTGGACCGGCTCCTGGAAGGGGTCTACCTGGAACTCGCGCCGCTGATCGTCGATGCCGGTGCCGACTTCGCCGACGCCGCAGACGCCGTGCTGGCGCTGGTGGCCGGTGCGGACGACGCGCGCCGCGCTGGGATGTCGATCGACCTGGGCGCCGACCCGCTAACCGAACCGCTCAGCGGCCTGGGAGCCCCTGCGGTCGACGAGGTGGTGCGCCTCGCCGCGGGCCTGGCCGGCAGCCGCGGCGTGCGCGCGATCACCGTCGACGGCCCGGCCTTCCACAATCGTGGCGCCAATGCCGCGTGGGAGCTCGCGGGTGCCCTCGGTGCGGCCGTGGCCTATGTCCGGTTGTTGGTCGACGCCGGTGCCGACGTTGGCGCCGCGTTGCGCCAGATCAGCTTCCGGCTGGTGGCCGACGACGATCAGTTCATGACGATCGCCAAATTCCGTGCGGCGCGCCAGCTGTGGGCCCGAGTTGCCGATGTGTTGGGCCATCCCCAGGACGGGGCGGCCACGATACACGCCGTGACGTCGCTTCCGATGATGACGCAGCGCGACCCCTGGGTAAACATGCTGCGCACGACGCTGGCCGCCTTCGGCGCGGGCGTCGGGGGAGCGGACACCGTGCAGGTGTTGCCGTTCGACGTGGCGATCCCAGGCGGGTTTCCCGGTATCAGCGCCGGCTTCGCCCGCCGGATCGCGCGCAACACCCAATTGCTGCTGCTGGAGGAGTCGCACATCGGCCGGGTCATCGACCCCGCGGGCGGCTCGTGGTACGTCGAAGATCTCACTGAAAGCCTTGCGGCACAAGCGTGGACGCATTTCCAGGACATCGAGGCGCGGGGCGGATTCGTGGCCGCGCGGGATCACGTCGCCGAGCAAATCGAGCAGGTGCGGGCACGCCGTGCCGACGACATCGCCCATAGACGGACACCGTTGACCGGAATCAATGAGTTCCCCAACCTGTCCGAACCGCCGCTGCCGCACTTCGACTCTTCGACGACAGTGCGGCGTTACGCATCCGGTTTCGAGGCGCTGCGCGACCGCTCCGACGCCTACCGCGAGCGCACCGGCTCCCGCCCGAAAGTGGTGCTTCTGCCCCTCGGGTCGCTGGCGGAGAACAACATTCGCACCTCCTTCGCTGTCAATCTGCTGGCCTCCGGCGGGATCGAAGCACTCAACCCCGGCACCGTCGACGCGGCGGGCGTGGCGGCGGCGGTTGCCGATGCCGGCACATCCGTGGCGGTGATCTGTGGGACCGACGCCCGATACGGCACCGACGCCGCCGCGGTGGTCGATGCGGCGCACGCGGCCGGCGTCGAGCAGGTGTTGCTCGCCGGCCCGGAGAAGGCCGTCGCCGAAGTATCCGCGGAGTCCCGACCCGACGGTTACCTGACCGCCAAAATCGATGCCGTCGAGGCGCTTTCGTCCCTGCTCACCCGATTGGGGGCCTGATCCATGACTCAGTCCGATGTGGCCGCCGCCGCTGCTGCGGCTAGCACGTCACCCGTACCCAGCTTCGCCGAGGTTCCGCTTCATGGCAGCCGGACGGCGCCGCCGCCGACCGAAGCCGACGTCACCGCCCATGTCGCCGCCGCGGCGGCCACCCACGGGTATGTCCCCGAGCAGGTGGAGTGGCAGACCCCCGAAGGCATCGGTGTCAAACCGGTCTACGTCGGCGTCGACCGCGACGCCGTCGTCGCCGCGGGATACCCGCTCGACAGCTTCCCGGGCGAACCGCCGTTTATCCGGGGTCCGTACCCGACGATGTACGTCAACCAGCCGTGGACGATCCGGCAGTACGCGGGGTTCTCCACCGCCGCGGAATCCAACGCCTTCTACCGGCGCAACCTGGCCGCCGGCCAAAAGGGCCTGTCGGTGGCGTTCGACCTGGCCACCCACCGCGGCTACGACTCCGACCATCCCCGAGTTGCCGGTGACGTCGGGATGGCCGGTGTTGCCATCGACTCGATCCTGGATATGCGCCAGTTGTTCGACGGCATCGACCTGTCCGCGGTCAGTGTGTCGATGACCATGAACGGTGCGGTGCTACCCATCCTGGCGCTGTATGTGGTTGCCGCCGAGGAGCAGGGGGTGCCGCCGGAGAAACTGGCCGGCACCATCCAGAACGACATCCTCAAAGAGTTCATGGTCCGCAACACCTACATCTATCCGCCGAAGCCGTCCATGCGGATCATCTCCGACATCTTCGCCTACACCAGCGCCAAGATGCCGAAGTTCAATTCGATCTCAATCTCCGGCTATCACATCCAAGAAGCCGGTGCCACAGCTGATCTCGAGCTCGCCTACACGCTGGCCGACGGATTGGAGTACCTCAAGGCCGGCCGCGACGCCGGCCTGGACATCGACAAGTTCGCGCCGCGGTTGTCCTTCTTCTGGGGCATCGGGATGAACTTCTTCATGGAGGTCGCCAAGCTGCGGGCCGGGCGGCTGTTGTGGAGCGAGCTGGTCGCCGGATTTGGAACCCAAAACCCGAAATCCAGGTCATTGCGCACCCATTCGCAGACTTCGGGCTGGTCGCTGACCGCCCAGGACGTCTTCAACAACGTCGCGCGGACGTGTATCGAGGCGATGGCCGCAACTCAGGGCCACACCCAGTCGCTGCACACCAACGCCCTCGACGAGGCGCTGGCGCTGCCGACCGACTTCTCGGCGCGTATCGCCCGAAACACCCAGTTGCTGCTGCAGCAGGAGTCTGGCACCACCCGGCCGATCGATCCCTGGGCTGGCTCCTACTACGTGGAATGGCTGACCTACCAGCTGGCCGAGAAGGCCCGGGCGCACATCGCCGAGGTCGCCGAGCACGGCGGAATGGCGCAGGCCATCAACGAGGGCATCCCGAAGCTGCGGATCGAGGAGGCCGCCGCGCGTACGCAGGCGCGCATCGACTCCGGTGCCCAGCCGCTGATCGGCGTCAACAAGTACCAGGTCGACGAGGATGAGGACATCGAGGTCCTCAAAGTCGAGAACAGCCGGGTGCGTGCCGAGCAGATCGCCAAGCTGGCGCAGCTACGCGGTGAGCGCGACGAGGCGGCCTGCCAGGCGGCGCTGGACGACTTGACCAGGGCCGCCGCGGCCGAGGGCGCTGCCGGTTCCGACGGTCTAGGCAACAACCTGCTCGCCCTGGCGATCAACGCTGCCCGGGCCAAGGCCACCCTCGGTGAGATCTCCGACGCGCTGGAGAAGGTGTACGGCCGGCATCAAGCCGAGATCCGCACCATCGCCGGGGTGTACCGCGACGAGGTCGGGAAGGCCCAGAACGTGGCTGCTGCAACCGAACTGGTGAAAAGATTCGCCGAGGCCGACGGACGCCGTCCGCGCATCCTGGTCGCCAAGATGGGGCAGGACGGCCACGACCGAGGGCAGAAAGTCATCGCCACCGCCTTCGCTGACATCGGCTTCGACGTCGATGTCGGTTCGCTGTTCTCCACGCCGGAAGAGGTCGCCCGCCAGGCCGCCGACAACGACGTTCACGTGGTCGGGGTGTCCTCGCTGGCTGCCGGGCACCTGACACTGGTCCCGGCGCTGCGTGACGCGCTGGCGGAGGTGGGCCGCGAGGACATCATGATCGTCGTCGGCGGCGTCATCCCGCCCGGCGACTTCGACGAGCTCTACGCCGCCGGCGCCGCCGCGATCTTCCCGCCCGGGACGGTGATCGCCGACGCCGCGGTCGACCTGCTGTTCAAACTTGCCGGGCGGCTCGGCTACGACCTCAGCTGATGGCCCCGGTTACGGACATCGCAGCACTGGCCGAAGCGATTCGCGGCGGCGACCGTACCGCGCTCCCGCGGGCGATCACGCTGGTGGAATCCACCCGTACCGACCATCGTGACCAGGCCCAGCGCCTGCTCCTGGAGCTGATACCCGACGCAGGCAAGGCGCTGCACGTCGGCATCACGGGGGTGCCCGGGGTGGGGAAGTCGACCACCATCGAGGCGCTGGGCATGTACCTCATCGAGCGGGGGCACCGGGTCGCGGTGCTTGCTGTCGACCCGTCGTCCACCCGCACCGGCGGTTCCATTCTTGGTGACAAGACCCGCATGGCGCGGCTGGCTGTACAACCCGATGCCTACATCCGTCCCTCGCCGACGTCGGGCACGTTGGGCGGGGTCGCCAAGGCCACCCGCGAGACGATCGTGCTGCTCGAGGCCGCCGGTTACGACGTGATCCTTGTCGAGACCGTCGGGGTGGGACAGTCCGAGGTGGCCGTGGCCAACATGGTCGACACCTTCGTGTTCCTCACCCTGGCGCGCACCGGTGATCAGCTGCAGGGCATCAAGAAGGGTGTGCTGGAGCTCGCCGACATCGTGGTGGTGAACAAGGCCGACGGGTCGCATGCGACCGAGGCGAAGGCGGCCGCCCGCGAGTTGTCGGCGGCGATCAGGCTCATCTATCCTCGCGAAACACTCTGGCGCCCACCGGTTTTGACAATGAGTGCACTGGAGGGCAGCGGCCTGCGGGAGCTGTGGGAGACCGTCGAGAAACACCGCGACGTGTTGAGTCGGGCCGGCGAGTTCGAGGCCCGCCGGCGCGCCCAACAGGTGGACTGGACGTGGTCGATGGTCCGCGACGCGGTGCTCGACCGAGTGCTCAACCATCCGGCGGTGCGTGCCCTGCGCCCGGAGGTCGAACGGCAGGTGCGTGACGGGGAACTGACCCCCGCGCTCGCGGCCCAGGAGATTCTGGCTGTCGCCGACCAGTCAAGCTGACGAGCCGCGTCCTAGTTAACGAATTGGCAACATTTTGTTGCAGGTGTGGTTAGTGCGGTTAAATTTTTACCTGTGACTCAGGCGACTTCTAGGCGGGAAAGCGCGCTGCCCCACGGGGTGCAGGGTTCCGCGGACCCGAGCTTCGCCTGCGCGCTGCGGAGCTTCGCGGCGTTGTTTCCACACCCGCGATTCGGGGGTGGAGCATTGGCGGTGTACCTCGACGGCAAGCCGGTGGTCGACGTGTGGACCGGATGGTCGGACCGGCGCGGGCGGGCCCGGTGGACGGCGGATACCGGTGCCATGGTCTTCTCGGCGACCAAGGGCGTGGCGTCCACGGTCATCCACCGCCTGGTCGACCGCGGTCTGATCGACTACGACGCCCCCGTCGCGCAGTACTGGCCCGAGTTCGGGGCCAACGGCAAGGCCGCGATCACGGTGCGGGAGGTGATGCGGCACCGGGCCGGGCTGGCTCACCTGCGCGGCGTGCGCACCCGGGAGCTCCTGGATCACCTCCACATGGAAGAGCGCGTCGCCGCGGCACCGGTCGGCCGGTACGCCGGCAAGCCCGCCTACCACGCGCTCACCTACGGTTGGCTGCTGTCGGGCCTCGCCCGCGCGGTGACCGGGGTGGGGATGCGGGAGCTGATTCGCACCGAGGTGGCCGAGCCGCTCAACACCGACGGAATCCACCTGGGCAGGCCGCCTGCCGGTGCGCCCACCCAGGCCGCCAGCATCATCGGCCCGCAGTTCAGCATTCCCAATCCGGTCTTCAACGCGGTCGCACCGCGCGTCGCCGCCCTCGAGGTCTCGGCGATCTTTGGGTCTATGTACTTCCCTGGCATGCGGGCGGTCGTCCAGGGTGACATGCCGCTGCTGGACAGCGAGCTGCCGTCCGCCAACGGCGTCGCAACGGCGCGAAGCCTGGCCCGCATGTACGGCGCGATCGCCAACGGCGGCGAGATCGACGGCCGCCGCTACCTGTCCGCTGAGCTGGTGAAAGGTCTCACCGGCCGGCGCAGCCTGACGCCGGACCGCAATCTGATCCTCCCGATGTCGTTCCACCTGGGATACCACGCGCTGGCGATTCCCGGGGTTCTGCCCGGCTTCGGGCACGTTGGGCTGGGCGGATCGCTCGGGTGGGCCATCCCTGAGGCGGGCCTGTCCTTCGGCTTCGTGCACAACCGGCTGTTGACACCTCTCGTGGTCGCCGACCAGGCGGGGTTCGTCGCCACTGCCGCCCTGGTCCGCCGGGGCGCGGCCGCGGCGCGCAAGCACGGGTTCGAGCCGGTCGCCGAGTTCGGCGCACCGTTTGCTGCCGCCTCTGCGGCCGGGGTCGTCGCCGGCTGAGTTCACCGCGGTGTTGCGCGTATCCGCTGGTCGGAACGCTGCTGTAGTGGGCCTTCGGTGCGCCGATCACCCCTGTTAGCAACGTCCAGCAAACTTCTACAGGTCCTTCAGATGGGGCAACTGCGCGGGTGAGAAATGTCACTGGGGTGCTATTGAACCACTCCCAAGTTGGCTTTTTGGCAAAAGTCTCCCCAATATCGGCGAATAGCCGGACATTTATCCTGCAGCGTTTGCTGAACACCAGATATAAATCCCATGCGGCCGGTGTTCGGCGCCTCGATCTGTAATTCTGTGTGGTCGTTATCAAGCCCGTAGACTGCTGTCTGAGCTAATCTCAGCCTACTCTCAGGTTAGTTGCCATAACCTGTGCTCCTCTGGAGTAGGCGCAGGCTAGAGGGTTTTATTTACCTGAGGTGAAGTAGCGGAAATTCTCAGGAAGGATCCATTTGGGAGCGGGTTCGGACGGTACTCGGGGGCCAAGTGAATTGCTATTCGTCGACCTAGGATCGCCCATTGTTTTCCGCCCATGCCGGTCCCGTTCTGCCCGAATAATCGATATTTGCTCATTGGGCATAGATGCCCAATCGTGACCCGAGTGCGTCGGTTAACACTCTGCAACTTCGTCCAGAGCGCTGTAGCTGCCGCCGCGGGCGCCCGGCGAAGGGGTTGGCCGCGTCGGAAACCGGGTCAAAAGGCCTGTACAAGAGCCTGTTTCAGGACGTCTTTGTGATCGGCAATCCGGCGTGTCCGGTTTGCGACTTCGGCGGCTCAGCTATCAGATAGTGGCCTGACCGGCGGAAAGAGGTGTAGGGGGCGGCAACATTGCACTATCCCTAATCGGAAACATGAAACATTTCTCGCGGTCTTAACGAAAAACGGCTAGGCTACCCAGCACATTGGCAACTTCGGCTTGGTGACTGCGCTACATACGTCAGGTTGAAGGCCCTGCCCCGCGTCAAGAAGTGAGGTGTGAGCGGACGTGCGTCAGACATCTGTGACCCCCGTTGCCGTCGTTGGCATGGCGTGCCGGCTGCCCGGTGGTATCGATTCCCCGCACAAGCTGTGGGAGGCCTTACTCGAGGGCGCCGACCTGGTCACTGAGATCCCCGCAGACCGTTGGGACGCCGACGACCTCTACGACCCCGAGCCCGGTGTCCAGGGCCGCTCGGTGTCGAAGTGGGGTGCCTTCATCGACGACGTCACGGGCTTCGACCCCGACTTCTTCAGCATCAACGAGCGCGAGGCCATCGCGATGGATCCGCAGCATCGGGTGCTGCTCGAGACCTGCTGGGAAGCTACCGAGCAGGCCGGCTTCACGCCGTCGTCGCTGGCGGGCACAGCCACGGGTGTCTTCATCGGCATGTCGCACGACGACTACGCGATGGTCACCAGTGACGCCGGCGCGTTCGACCAGGCCTACGCCTTCACCGGAAACCCGTTCAGCATGGCCTCGGGCCGCGTCTCGCATGCGCTGGGTCTGCACGGCCCCGCGCTGACCACCGACACCGCCTGCTCGTCGAGCCTCGTCGCCGTCCATCAGGCCTGCCGCAGCTTGCACGAGGGTGAAACCGACATGGCGCTCGCCGGTGGCGTCATGCTGATGCTCGATCAGCGCCTCTACGCTTCCGCCTCCGGGCAGGGCATGCTGTCGCCGACAGGCCGTTGCCATTCCTTCGACGTCGCCGCCGACGGCTTCGTGCGCTCGGAAGGCTGCGGGGTCGTCGTGCTCAAGCGTCTCGACGACGCCCAGCGCGACGGCGACCGCATCATGGCTGTCATCCGCGGCACCGCTGCCAACCAGGACGGCCGGACCGGCAACATCCTGACCCCGTCGGAGGAGGCACAGGTCTCGGTGTTCAACGCCGCCCTCGCGGTGGCCGGCGTCGATCCGGCTACGGTCGGCATGGTCGAAGGACACGGCACCGGGACACCCGTCGGTGACACCATCGAGTTCAACAGCATCTCACGGGTCTACGGCTCGGCCGGGCCGTGCGCGCTGACCTCGGTCAAGAGCAACTTCGGCCACGCCGAATCTGCGGCAGGCGTCCTCGGTCTGATGAAGACCGTGCTGGCCGTCCAGCACGGTGTCATCCCGCAGAACCTGCACTTCAACCGGTTGCCCGAGAAGGTCGCCAAGATCGAGACCGGACTGTTCGTCCCGACCGAGACCACGGAGTGGCCGGTCGACCAGGACGGCGTACCCCGGCGCGCTGCGGTTTCCTCCTACGGCATGTCCGGAACTAACGTCCATGCGGTTCTCGAGCAAGCTCCCGAGTCGGCCGGCGCCACGACGGCGGCCACCGACGCGCACGCCGACCTTCTGTTCGTGCCGGTGACTTCGACTTCGGTCGAGGAGCTGCGCCACACCGCCGAGCGGCTGGCCGACTGGGTCGAGACCGCCGGTGACGAGCTCTCGCTGTCTGACCTCGCTTACACGCTGACCCGTCGGCGCGGGCACCGCCCGGTCCGTACCGCCGTCATCGCCGATGATCGCGCCGATCTGGTCGAGCGGCTGCGTCAGGTCGCCGGAGGCGACGAGCCCTTCCAGCCCGCGGTCGGCCACGACGACCGTGGACCGGTGTGGATCTTCTCCGGCCAGGGCTCGCAGTGGGCCGCGATGGGAACCGGACTTCTCGCCACCGAACCCGTGTTCGCCGCCAAGATCGCCGAGATCGAGCCGCTCATCGCCGCCGAGTCCGACTTCTCGGTGACCGAAGCGATGACCTCGCTCGAGACGGTAGAGGGTATCCACCGGGTCCAGCCGACGATCTTCGCCATGCAGGTCGCGATGGCGGAGACGATGAAGTCCTACGGCGTGCAGCCCGGTGCGGTGATCGGCCACTCGCTGGGCGAGGTCGCCGCGGCCGTGGTGTCCGGTGCGCTGTCGCTGGAAGACGGCGTCAAGGTGATCTGCCGCCGATCGCTGCTGTGCTTGCGGCTGGCCGGCGGCGGCGCGATGGCGTCGGTCGAACTGCCCGCCCAGCAGGTACGCGAAGAACTCGAAAAGCAGGGCATCGAGGACGTCGTGGTCGCCGTAGTGGCCTCACCGAAGTCGACCGTCATCGGCGGCGACACCGAGACGGTGCGCCGCATCGTGGCGGCCTGGGAGCAGCGCGAGATCATGGCCCGTGAGGTCAACGTCGACGTCGCGTCGCATTCCCCGCAGGTTGACCCGATCCTCGACGAACTCGCCGAGATGCTGTCCGATCTCACCCCGCAGGCCCCCGAGGTGCCCTACTACTCGGCGACCTCCTTCGACCCGCGTGAGCAGCCGTACTGCGACGCCGACTACTGGGTGGACAACCTGCGTCACACGGTGCGCTTCGCGGCCGCCGTGCAGACCGCACTCGAGGACGGCTTCAGGGTGTTCGCGGAACTGTCCCCGCACCCGCTGCTGATCCGTCCGATCGACCAGACCGCGGCCACGCTGGACATCTCCGTCGCTGCGATCGCCGGTATGCGGCGCGGCCAGGAGGTTCCGCACGGGCTCGGGGAATTCCTGGGCAATCTCTACGCGGCCGGCGCGCACGTCGACTTCTCGGTGCTGTTCGCTGCCGGCGAGTTGGTCGATGCGCCGCTGCCGTCATGGACTCACCGCAGCCTGGCGCTCGCCCCCGAGGGTGCGGAGCAGTCCCGCGGCGCCCATCTGGTCGCCGCCCACCCGCTGCTGGGTTCACACGTGCGTCTGCTGGAGGAGCCCGAGCGGCACGCGTGGGCCGCCGAAGTCGGCACCGGCGCACACCCGTGGCTGGCCGACCACCAGATCAACAACGTCGCGGCGCTGCCCGGCGCGGCGTACTGCGAGATGGCCCTGGCCGCCGCACGCACTGTCTTCGGTGACGCCTGCGAGGTCCGCGACGTCACGTTCGACGCGATGTTGCTGCTCAAGGACGAGACTCCGGTTAGCGCCGTCGCCTCCGCCGGAGCATCGGGCGCTCTGGACTTCGTCGTCGAGACCGACCAGGACGGTGAGCGGGAACGCCGTGCCGGCGCGGTCCTGTGCGCTGCCGACGACGACGAGCCCCGCACCTACGACATGGACGTGCTGCGCGACGCGCATCCCAACCGCGCCGACGGCGAAGGTGTCCGGCAGTGGTTCGACGGGCGCGGCGTGCAGTTCGGTCCGGCGTTCACCGCGCTGGTCGCGGTCAACGCGGCAGAAGAGACGGCTGACACCGTGCTGGCCGAGATCGGCCTGCCGACCGCCATCCGCAACCAGCAGACCTCCTACGGTGTGCATCCGGCGTTGTTGGACGCCTGCTTCCAGTCGGTCGCCGCGCACCCCGGTGTGCAGGCGTCCGGCACCGGTGGCCTGCTGCTCCCGCTGGGCGTGCGACGACTGCGTGTCCACCGCCCGACCCGCAATGCCCGGTACTGCCTGACCCGCGTGACGTCGCTGGACGGCTCGTCGGTGGAAGCCGATATCGACCTGCTCGACGACTACGGCACCGTGCTCTTTTCCGTGCAGGGCTTGGCCATGGGCAGCGGCATGTCGGAGGCCAACGAGGGCGATCGGGTCCTCAACGAGCGGCTGCTGGCTATCGAGTGGCGCCAGCATCAGCTCGGCGAGATCACCCACGGCAACTCGGCGACCTGGCTGTTGGTCAGCACCTCCGACGCCGCCGACCTGTTGACCTCGGCGCTCACCGACGCGCTCAAGCTCAACGACGCCGACGTGACCACGATGTCGTGGCCGCAGCAGAGCGATCACGCGGGCAACGCCGAGCGCTTCGCCGCCCACTTCTCGGCCGGCGCCTTCGACAACGTCGTCGTCGTCACCGCCGGCCGCACCGGTTGCCCCGAGGAGCAGCTGCCCCATCGAGGCGGCGAGCACGTCCGCCACCTGGTGCGGATCGCCCGTGACGTCGCCGACACCGAAGGAGAGGCGCCGCGGCTGTATGTAGTCACCCGCAACGCCCAGACGGTGCTCGCCGACGACCGGCCCAACCTGGAGCAGGCAGGCCTGCGCGGCCTGCTTCGCGTCATCGGCGCCGAGTACCCGCAGCTTCGTCCCAGCCAGATCGACGTCGACGACGACACCGACGCCAAACTGGTCGCCCAGCAGCTGCTGACCGGCAATGAGGAGGACGAGACCGCGTTCCGCCGCGGCCAGTGGTACACCGCTCATCTCTACCCGAGCCCGCTGCGGCCCGACGAGCGCTACACCACCGTCGTCGACCACGCCCGCGACGGCATGCGGCTGCAGATCCGCACGCCCGGCGACATCGAGTCCCTGGAGCTGGCAGCGTTCGACCGCATCCCGCCGGGGCCCGGCCAGATCGAGGTGGCCGTCACCGCGTCCAGCCTCAACTTCGCCGACGTGCTGCTGGCCTTCGGCCGCTACCCGAGCTTCGAGGGCCTCAAGCCGCAGCTGGGCCTCGACTTCGCGGGCGTGGTCACCGCGGTCGGCCCTCAGGTCACTTCCCACCGCGTCGGTGACCATGTCGGTGGCATGTCGACCAACGGCTGCTGGGGCTCCTTCGTCACCTGTGCCGCCGACGTGGCCGTGACCCTGCCCGCCGGCCTGCGCGACGACCAGGCGGCCGCGGTCACCACCGCCGCCGCCACCGCGTGGTACGGGCTGCACGACCTCGCCCGGATCAAGGCCGGCGACAAGGTGCTGATCCACTCTGCCACCGGTGGTGTGGGCCAGGCCGCGATGGCTATCGCACGCGCGGCCGGCGCCGAGATCTACGCGACGGCCGGCACCGAGGAACGCCGCGACACGCTGCGCGAGATGGGCATCACCCACGTCTACGATTCGCGCACTGCGGCATTCGGCGAGCAGATCCGCCGCGACACCGACGGGTACGGCGTGGACATCGTGCTCAACTCGTTGACCGGCGCCTCACAGCGCGCCGGGGTGGAGCTGCTGGCCTTCGGCGGACGGTTCGTCGAGATCGGTAAGAAGGACATCTACGGGGACACCCGGATGGGTCTGTACCCGTTCCGGCGCAACCTGTCCTTCTACGGGGTCGACCTGGCGCTGATGGCCAGCACGCACCCCGAGCAGATCCGCGAACTGCTCGACACCGTCTACCGGCTGACCGCCGAAGGTGTCCTGCCGCAGCCGGAGACCACGCACTACCCGCTGGCCGACGCCGCCACCGCCATCCGCGTGATGGGTGCCGCCGAGCACACCGGCAAGCTGCTGCTGTCGGTGCCCAAGGTCGGGCACAGCAGCGTCGTCGTGCCGCCGGAGCAGGCCAAGGTCTTCCGCCGCGACGGCTCCTACATCGTCACAGGCGGCCTCGGCGGTCTGGGCTTGTTCCTCGCATCGAAGATGGCCGCTGCCGGCTGCGGACGGATCGTTCTGAACTCCCGTTCGGAGCCCAAGGCCGACGCGCTGGAGGAGATCGACCGCATGCGGGCCGCCGGCACCGAGGTCGAGGTCGTCAGCGGAGACATCGCCCTGTCCGAGACGGTGGACCGCCTGGTGGCGACCGCCACCGCGACAGGACTGCAGGTGCGGGGCGTGCTGCACGCCGCGGCGGTCGTCGAGGACGCCATCCTGACCAACATCAGCGACGAGCTCATCGACCGGGACTGGGCGCCAAAGGTCTACGGCGCGTGGCATCTACACCGGGCCACCACGGCGCAGCCGCTGGACTGGTTCTGCTCGTTCTCCTCGGCGGCGGCGCTCATGGGCTCGCCCGGCCAGGGCGCCTACGCGGCGGCCAACAGCTGGCTGGACGGGTTCACCCATTGGCGTCGCTCACAGGGCCTGCCCGCCACCGCGATCGCGTGGGCGGCGTGGGACCAGATCGGCGCGGGCAAGCACCTGGCCGCGGCCGGCGATACCGCGATGATCAGCCCGGAGGAGGGTGCGCATGCGTTCGCGGAGTTGTTGCGCCACGACCGTGCCTACACCGGCTACGCGCCGATTATCGGCACGCCGTGGCTGACCGACCTTGCCGCGCGCAGCCCATTCGCCGACGCCTTCCAGGCCAGCGGCGACCGGCCCGCAGACACCAGCAGTTTCCGTGCAGAGTTGCATGAGCTGCCGCGCGAGGAGTGGCCCACCCGGGTTCGCCGTCTGGTATCCGAGCAGCTCAGTTTGATTCTGCGCCGCTCGATCGACCCGGACCGGCCGATTTCTGAGTACGGGTTGGACTCGCTGGGCAACTTGGAGTTGAGAACCCGCATCGAAACTGAAACGGGAATACGTGTGCGATCGATGGACATAACGACGGTGCGGTCGTTGGCCGAAGGATTATGTGAAACCTTGGCCGGCGTCATCACGTCAGTTCCATCCCGCTGATAGGTCGATAGGGGAATCAAGGGTGGTTTCGCTTACTGCGATCCATGATTGGGTCGATACACCGGGAACTGTGGTGTCCTGGAGCCCGTCACCGGGCTGCCTGAAGAAGGTTCAGGACGCGCCGGTCAGTTCGGTGCCTGCCAGCTACCAGCAGGCCCAGCACATCCGCAGCTACCGCAACCATTCGGCCAACGGGCTGGAGATGGCGCGGCTGCTGATCCCGGCGTGGAACATGCCGGGCCGGTGCGACGTGCGGGCGATGACCTATGTCATCAACTCGTACCTGCGGCGCCACGACACCTACCACAGCTGGTTCGAGTTCGACGACAACGACGACCTCGTCCGGCACACGCTCAGCAATCCGAGCGACATCCAGTTCGTCGCCACCAAGCACGGCGAGATGAACTCGGCGCAGTGGCGCATGCACGTCCTGGACACGCCCAGCCCGCTCGAGTGGGACTGCTTCCGGTTCGGCGTGATCCAGCGTGCCGACCACTTCACGTTCTACGTCAGCGTCGACCACCTGCACGCCGATGCCATGTTCATGGTGGCGCTGTTCGTGGAGATGCACATGAACTACGAGGCGCTGGCCGGTGGTGGCGCACCGATCAAGCTGCCGGAGGCCGGCAGCTACCAGGACTACTGCGTGCGCCAGCACGACTACACCTCGCAGCTGACGCTGGAGTCTCCCGACGTCCAGGGTTGGCTGGAGTTCCTGGACAGCAACGGCGGCACGATGCCCACGTTCCCGCTGCCGCTGGGTGATTCGAGCGCGCACTGCACCGGTGACCTGCTCACCATGGAGCTGATGGACGACCACGAGACCGACCGTTTCGAGTCGGCGTGTACCGCGGCCGGCGTCCGGTTCATCGGCGGGGTGTTCGCCTGCGCGGCGGTCGCCCACCGCGAGCTGACCGGTGACGACAATTACTACGTCATCACGCCGACGACCACGCGCAGCACCCCGGCGGAGTTCATGACCACCGGCTGGTTCACGGGCGTGGTGCCGCTGTCGGTGCCGGTCGCGGCCCGTTCGTTCGCCGAGGTGGCCCGCGCCGCCCAGGCGTCGTTCGACACGGGTATGTCGACGGCCAACGTCCCGATCGAACGGGTCTACGAGCTCGCGCAGTCGGTACCCGGCATCCGGCCGCCCGGCCCCGGCGTGCCGATGCTGTCCTACCTCGACGTCGGCCTGCCGCCGTTGAACCCGGTCATCATGTCGCAGTGGTACGCGCTCAACGGCCACATTTACACCGACCTCGGTGCCGCAAACCAGGTCGGTATGTGGGTGAACCGGCGCGCCAACGGCACCATGATCACCGTCGCCTACCCGGACAATCCGATCGCCCGGGAGTCGGTGGCCGAGTTCGTCGAGCACATGAAGTGTGTCTATCTGCGGGTGGCCGACGGCCGCTCCGAACTGGTGTCGTCACCGCGTCTGCCCAAAGCAACGGTCTGACCTCGGTGGGCGATGATCGCCACCGGTCCGCGAGTTCCTGGCGCCGGGCCGGGTCTTCGGGGGCCGACAACCTGGTCTCGTACACCGATCAAGCGCTGCTGCTCGCGCTGCGGGGCGCGGGCCAAGAAGCGGTGATGCAGGTCCTGTGGATCTACGAGCACGACCTGGACCTCGATGGCGTCCGCCGGTTCCACCGTGACTTCGGTCATGGCTTGGTCGGCCGGCTGATCGAGACGTCGCCGCTGCCCTTCGGTCGGCATCGGTGGGTCTCGGCGCCGGGTCCGCAGGCGCCGCTGGCTATCACCGAGCAGCTCCGGCCGCGCGCTGAGTTGTACGACTGGGCTCATCAACAGGTCGAGCTGCCGCTCGATCCCGAACACGGGCCGGCCTGGCGAATGGGTGTTCAGCCTTTCACCGACGGAAGCACCGCGGTCAGCCTGGTGCTGTCCCACACCGTGGTCGACGGCGCGGGTGCCGTGGTGTCGGTGGCGGCCGCGGTCCATGGCACCGGTACCGACATCGGCTATCCGTCCAGGGGATCGCGCACCCGGCGTCGCGCGCTGATCGAGGACCTCAACCAGCTTGTCGACGATCTGCCCGAGATCGGCCGGACACTGAAGCGGGCGGCCAAGGTGGCCACCCGCCGCCGCGGTGAACTGGTGCGCCGCGACGACACGGTGTCACCGCCTCGGCCTGCCGCCCATCCCAGCACGTACGTCGAGACCGCGTTCACCACCGCGTTGGTCGACATCGAACAATGGGATGCCCGCGCGGAAAGCCTTGGTGGTAACCACTTTTCGCTGGTTGCCGGGTTCGCGGGCAAGCTCGCCGAGATCCTCGGCCGGACCCGGGGTAGTGACGGGGCGGTCACGCTGATGATCCCGGTCAGCGAACGCGAGACCCTCGAAGACACCGGCGGGAACGTGGTGAGCATCGCCAACGCCACCTTCGATCCCGGCCCTGTCACCAAGGACCTTTCCGGGGCTCGGCTGGCGATCAAACAAGCCATCCAGACCGCACGACAGACCCCCGACGAGATGGTCGAGCTGTTGCCGCTGATCCGTTTCCTGCCGCGGCGGGCGATGGGACGCATCGCGGATATGACCTTCGCGTTTTCCGCCGACGTCCCGGTGTCCTGCTCGAATCTGGGAGATGTCCCGGACGACCTGCTGCGGGTCGACGGCACGGTGGCCGAGCGGTTCTATTTCCGTGGTATCGACCGCCATCTGACGGCCGACGTCCTCGAACGGCGCCGCGGTTTGATGACGGTGGCCTCGATGCGGTTGGGCGGTAAGGTCGTCGTGCCGGTGATGAGCTATCAGCCCGGTGCGAACAACTCGCGGTCGCACCTACGCGAGGTGATCGCCCAGACATTGGCAGAGTTCGACCTGACGGGTGTGATCGAGTAAAGGTGATCAGTGAGCACTGAACCGCAGGAGCATCGGCTCGAGTTCCTCGACCAGACGGCCTTCGAGATGATGCGCGCCACCGGACGCGGCCAGCTCATGCAGTGCGTCTGGGTGTACGAGCATCCCGTTGACATCGAGGGGTTGCGCCGGTTTCACCGTAACTTCACCGCATCCCTGGGCAGTCGGCTCATCGAGACCTCGCCGCTGCCATTCGGCCGGCCGCGCTGGGTGACCCCACTGGGGCCACCACCGCCTATTCGATTCTCTGAAAACCCCCGTCCCCGTTCAGAATTGATGGATTGGGCGGACGAGCTGGCCACGCTCCCCATCGATCCGGAACACGGGCCCGGCTGGTATCTGGTGGTCCAGCCGCTCACCGACGGATCGACTGCGATCAGCATGCTGGGCTCGCACTGCATCGGTGACGGTGTCGGGGCACTGCTGGCCATCTTCGAGGCGGTGACGGGCAACATCCGCGACGTCGGCTACGACGCTCCCGGTTCGCGCACCCGCATGCAGGCGATCAAGGCCGACCTGCGCCAGACCGTTCGCGATCTCCCGCAGACGGCCCGCACCGTGGTCAAGGCCGCGAAGGTGGCACGCCAGAAACGCAAAGATCTCGCCGCGTCCCGCGCGTCGCGGTCGGGTGAGGTCGGTGTCGCCGCCGACGAGACCGTGGTGATCCCCTCGATCGCCGTCTACGTCGACGCCGCCGAGTGGGATGCCCGAGCTGAAAGCCTGGGCGGAAACAGCTATTCGCTGCTGGCGGGTGTGGCCGCCAAGTTCGCCGAGCGCCTGCAGCGGCGGCGCGTCAGCGACGGCGCGGTGACCCTGGTGATCGCGATCAACCTGCGCGAGAGCCTCGATGACGATCGCGCGCTGGCGATGGCGTTCGCCAACGCCACCGTGGATCCGGAGAAGGTCACCATCGACCTCTCCGAGGCGCGGGCGGCGGTCAAGGTGGCGCGCGAGGCCGCCAAGGCGCAGACCGACCCGACGATGGAGCTGTTGTCGCTGATCCCGTGGCTGCCGCGCAGCGCGGTGAAGCTGGTGGCCGAACTACTGTTCGCCTACTCCGATGACCTGCCCGTGTCGTGCTCCAACCTCGGTGAGCTACCGCCGCAGCTGGCTCAGCTCGACGGCACCGACGCGGAGTACGTGTTCATCCGGGCGCTGGACCAGAACGTGACGCGCAGCGAGATGATCCGGTCGCACGGTCAGCTCGTCGTGGTGTCCGGACGTATCAACGGCAAGGTGACGATCTCGGTCGAGGCCTATCAGAACGAGGGAGAGAACTCCAAGCCGCGGCTGCGGGAACTCGCCGCCGAGACGATGGCCGAGTTCGGCCTCACCGCGGTGATCGACTAGCGGGGCTCACAGCCCGTGCAGGCCGACTCCGACCAGGACCAGGCCGACGACTCCGACGAACATCCCGGCGTGGCGCCGGGTGCGGGTGCGGATCCATTCGTTGAACCGCTGCACCCAGACACGCGTCTTGGCGGGCGCGACCAGGAAGCTCAGTAGCGGGATCACTGCGGCGGAACTGGCCAGCAGCAGGAAGGTGATCAGTGCCGAGGCCTGGGCCAGCGCCGAGGCCTTCGAGGCGATGATCAGGGCGAGCAGGGCCATGTAGTCGATACTCGGCATCGCCAGGGCTGCGCCGATGGATCCAGAGAACCACGAGGATTCGCCTTGGACGAACCCGCGGACACGGGTCGAGAGGCGCTTCATCGCCGTCGGCGGCCGGTCGTCGACGGCGACGGTGCCCTCACCCACGACGGGCGACAGGACCGGGGCCGGGGTCTTCTTGCCGAACTGTCGCAGCGGGATGTTGGAGGCCAGCACAGCCGCGAGCAGGACTGCCACCAGGCCCATCCCGATCTGGATATGGGCGGGGTTGAAGTTGCCCTTGCTCAGGAAACTGTGGTGGAAGACGAACAGCACCGCGAAGCCGACGCTCAGGCTCATCGCCAAGCCGGTGCACAAGAAGACAACCAGGTGTCGGACCGGTCGCGGCCTGGTCAGCAGTAGCGCGATCAACCCGATGCGTGCCGGCTCGATGCTGACCGCGAAGCCGAGTAACAGCACGGTTGTCCACACAAGCAGAAATTCTACCTTGCCGGCGCCATTCGGGCTGACTCCGAGCGCGATCAAACGGCTTTGCGGACGGCTTTCTCCAGCAGATCCGCCGCCGTAGCGACGCTGGTTGCCGGTGGGGTCATCTGCTCCGCAATCCGGCGGGCCTGACCTGCGACTTCCGGTGTCAGAATATCGCGAAGATCGGCTAGCAGGGACGTGCTGGTGGTCGCCGAGAACCGGCGGAAGGTACCGATGCGCAGCCGCTTGATCTGTTTGCCCCAAAGGGGTTGTTCGGCGGCCACCCACAGCACCAGCGTGGGGACCCCGGCGCGGACCCCGGCGGCCGTCGTACCGGCTCCGCCGTGGTGGACGACAGCGCGGCAGGTCGGGAAGACGGCGGCGTGGTTGACCGACGCGACCACCTTGACGTGCTCGGGTGTGTCGATGCCGTCGAACTCGGAGAAGCCGGCGCAGATCAACGCTCGCTCACCGAGGGTGGCGCACACTTCGCCGATCATGCGGACGGCGTCGGCGGGGGAGTCCAGCGGCATGCTGCCGAACCCGAAGTAGATGGGCGGCGGTCCGGCGCTGACCCAGGAGGTCACCTCCTCGTCGTCCGCGGTGGGCAGCTGCAGCGTTATCGAGCCGACCAGTGGCCGCCGCTCACCCCATTCCGCGGGCAGGCCGGGAAAGAACACCCTGTCATAGGCCTGGATCTCGAGTGCGTCGGTGGCCTCGATGCGCGCCACCGGCCGGCTGTGCGCCGGCGGTAGGCCGAGAGTGTGGCGCTGCTGGGTCTCCGCGGGTTTCAGCAGTTGCCAGTGCATCCATTCGCCGGCGGCGTATCCGGCACTAAGCAGGCGGCTGGGCAACCTGAGAACCTGGGTGTTGGCCCGCACCGGGAAGTAGTGCACCTCGGCCAGCGGAAGATTCTGCGCTTCAGCAATATTCGCGGCGATCTCTTGGTAGGCGGTACCGCTGACCATGAGGTCGGCGCCGTCGGCCATGGCGCTCAGCGTCGCATTCATCTCGGTCCAGCCGCGGGTCGCCGCCGCTCGCGCACGGCGCAACGCGTTCAACGGATTGCCCAGCTTCATCCAATCCGCCGGCGTGGCCGCGGTCAATGCGTCCGGGCGTTCGAAGACGTCGCCCTGCAGTTGCTGCTGGGAGTCGGGGCCGTAGCCGACGGCCGTGGGCAGGCCCGCGGACCGCACGAAGTCGACCAAATTGGGGGGCACCGCCACACGTACCTCATGACCGCGGCGCTGAAGTTCGAGGGCAATCGCTGCACAGGGTTCGACGTCGCCACGCGTCCCGTGGATGCTCACCGCGATCTTCATCGATCACCATTATCGCCCCCCGGGCATGACCCGCTGTCAACCCGGTCGAGGGCGACGAGGTCGACGCAGCCGATGTCCTGGCACAACAGCGGAGCGCTCACTGCGTCTCGCATCACACAGCGAAACCACATGTCTTGCAGAGTGAAAACCAATGGAGGCAAAGAATGGTGCGTCAACATGGACAAGACTGCGGTTGCTCCTGTCGCTGTTATCGGTATGGCGTGTCGACTGCCCGGCGGTATCACGTCACCCGAAGAGCTATGGGAGGCGCTACTCAGGGGTGACGACCTCGTCGCCGAGGTGCCGCCAGACCGGTGGGACGCCGAGGAGTATTACGACCCTGAGCCCGGCGTGCCGGGCCGCTCGGTCACCAAATCCGGTGCCTTCCTCAGCGACGTGGCCGCTTTCGACGCCGCGTTCTTCGGTATCAGCGAGCGGGAAGCCGCGGCCATGGATCCACAGCACCGCCTGCTCCTGGAGACGGCCTGGGAAGCGGTGGAGCGAGCCGGGCTGAATCCGGCGCGGGTGAGCGGATCGCGGGTGGGTGTCTTCATGGGCCTCACCCACAACGATTACGCCTACCTCAGCGCCGACAGCGGTGCACTGGAGGGGCCGTTCGGGTTCACCGGGACCAGTTTCGCGATGGCGTCTGGGCGGATCTCCTATGCGCTGGGCGTCCACGGTCCGGCGCTGACCATCGACACCGCCTGTTCCTCGGGTCTGAGTGCTGTCCATCTAGCCTTTCGCAGCCTCCTCGAAGGTGAGAGCGACATGGCGCTGGCAGGCGGGGTCTCGGTTTTGCTGGAGCCGCGCAAGGCGGCCTCCGGGTCGGCCGCCGGCATGCTGTCGCCGTCGGGCCACTGCCATGCTTTCGACGTAGCTGCTGACGGGTTCGTGTCAGCCGAGGGCGTTGCGGTGGTGATGCTCAAGCGGCTTGCTGACGCGCAGGCCGACGGTGACCGCATCCTTGCGGTCATCCGCGGCACCGCCAGCAACCAGGACGGACACACGGTGAATATCGCGACGCCGTCGAAGGACGCCCAGGCCGCGGTCTACCGTGCGGCGCTGGATGTCGCCGCGGTCGACGCCGATACGGTCGGCATGGTGGAGGCGCACGGAACGGGTACGCCGGTCGGCGATCCGATCGAATTCGCAAGTCTGGCTGACGTATACGGCAAGAAGGGCCGGTGCGCCCTGGTCTCACTCAAAGCCAATTTCGGCCATACTCAGTCGGCTGCCGGTGCCCTGGGCCTGATGAAGGCCGTGCTCGCGGTGCAGCGCGGCATTGTTCCGAAGAACCTCCACTTCACCCGGCTACCCGACGCGATGGCGGCGATCGAGACCGGGCTCTTCGTGCCGCAGACCCCGGGGCAGTGGCCGGTCGGCGACGGCCCTCGGCGGGCAGCCGTCTCGGCGTACGGGTTGTCGGGCACCAATGTCCACGCGATCGTCGAACAGGCGCCGGCGGATACCGCGCCGCGGCCGCCGCACGCCGGGGGACCGCGGTTGTTCCTGGTGTCGGCGTCCTCGGCGGAGGAATTGCGCCGTACTGCGGTGCGGCTTGCCGATTGGATCGCGCAGCACGACGAAGTGTCACTGGGTGACGTTGCCTATACGTTGGCACGCCGACGGGGGCACCGGTTGGTGCGTACCGGAGTGGTCGCGGCAAGTCGAGACGAGCTGGTCGACCGGCTGCGCGAGATCGCCGACGGGCATACACCGTTGGAAAGTTCCGTGGGACAAGATGTTCAGGGGCCGGTGTGGGTCTTCTCCGGTCAAGGATCGCAGTGGGCGGCGATGGGAGCCGGGCTGCTGCAATCGGAACCGGCGTTCGCCGCCGCGGTGGCCGAATTGGAACCGCTGATCGCAGCCGAGTCGGGCTTCTCGGTTACTGAGGCGATGTCGTCGGTGGAGACGGTAACCGGTATCGACCGGGTGCAACCGACGATCTTCGCGGTGCAGGTGGCGCTGGCGGCGGCCATGAAATCCTACGGGGTGGCCCCTGGGGCGGTGGTCGGGCATTCGATGGGGGAGGTCGCCGCCGCGGTGGTCGCTGGTGCGTTGTCCCCGGCCGACGGCGTCGCCGTCATCTGTCGACGCTCGAACCTGATGGCGTCGATCGCCGGCGGCGGTGCGATGGCATCGGTGGAATTACCAGCGGCTCAGGTGCTTTCGGAGCTCACAGCACAGGGCGTGTCCGACGTCAGTCTGTCGGTCGTCGCCTCTCCGTCCTCGACGGTCGTCGGTGGCCAACCAGATTCGGTCCGAAAGTTGGTCGCGGGATGGGAAGCCCGCGGCGTCATGGCCCGTGAAGTGGCGGTGGACGTCGCTTCGCACTCGGCACACGTCGATCCGATCCTCGACCAGCTGGCCGACCAACTGAACGGCCTTCAACCACAGGTGCTTTCGGTCCCGTATTATTCGGCGACGCTGTACGATCCGCGTGATGTGCCGGAGTGGGACAGCTGGTACTGGGTGGACAATCTGCGTCACACAGTGCGGTTCGCCGCGGCCGTTCAAGCTGCCATCGAAGACAAGCATCGGGTGTTCGCCGAACTGTCGCCGCATCCGCTGTTGACGAATGCGGTGCAGCAGACCGCCGCCAGTCTCGATGTTCCGCTGGCCACGCTTGCCGGCATGCGCCGCGGGCAGGACTTGCCGCACGGGCTGCTCGGACTGGTCGCCGATCTGCACAACGCCGGTGCGGCGGTGGACCTGTCGGTGTTGTTCCCGGACGGAAACCTCGTCGACGTCCCCTTGCCTACCTGGTCTCACCAGACTCTGTTGTTGAACGCCGACGCCAAAGAGGGGCGAGGCCGAGGAGCGCACACCGTGGTGGTGCATCCACTGCTGGGTTCGCACGTGGTTCTTCCCGAAGAACCTGAGCGTCACGTCTGGCAAGGCGAGGTCGGGACGGTCGCCGAGCCGTGGCTGGCGGACCACTCGGTCCACAATCTGGCCGTGCTTCCCGGTGCCGCCTACTGCGAGATGGCGTTGGCGGCGGCACGGACAGTGCTCGGTGACACCGGCGAGGTCCACGACATCACCTTCGACCAGATGCTGCTTCTCGACGAGGAGAACCCCATCTCGGCACAGGCCACCGTGGCCGCGCCCGGAGTTGTCGACTTCGCTGTCGACACCTATAGCGACGGTATGTTGACCCGGCGGTCGGCCGCTGAGCTGCGCGTCGGCGATGCCGAGGACCGGTGTCCAGTTCGCGACATCGCCGGGTTGCTAGCCACCCATACTGTGCGCACCGAGGGGTCGGACCTGCGGGCCGCCTTCGGCGCGGTGGGTATTCACCACGGTGCAGCCTTCGCCGGACTGGCGGCTGCCTACACCCCGCAGTCGGCCGTCGGTTCGGTGCTCGCGGAAGTCTCATTGCCGGGTCCGCTGCGCTCGCAGCAGGCCGGCTATTACATTCATCCGGCACTGCTAGACGCCTGTTTTCAGTCCGTGGTGGCCGACGCGAGTGTCCAGAGCGCCGCCGCCGGTGGGCTCCTTCTGCCATTGGGGGTGCGCAGGATTACCGCCACCGGGCCGGCCCGCCATGCTCGCTACTGCTACAGCAGGACCGTCACGGCCGACGCGAACGGTATCGAAGCCGACCTCGAGCTGTTGGACGACAACGGAGCTGTCCTGGTGAGCCTGCAGGGGCTGCGGCTCGGCACCCGAACTTCGGAACAAGGAACTGCCGCGCGGGTTCTCGGCGAGCGGCTGCTGGCCATCGAGTGGTTGGCCCGCGACCTACCCGAAACTGAACCCGATGAGTCGGGAGCTTGGCTGCTCGTCGAGACGGCCGATTGCCCTGATCCGTTGACCAGCGAACTGGCCGATGCGTTGACGTCGGCCGGCTTTGCCGCCACGACGTTGGCCTTGCCGCAGTACAGTGACCAGCCGGTGAGCACCCAGCCACTGCGCACTCAGCTGGGCGAACGCAGCTACGCCGGCGTGGTGGTGGTTGCCGGGCCACGGCGAGACGAGGCTGGACCCGGCACCGGGCGTCGAGGCGAAGCCCAGGTGCGTCACCTGGCGCACATCGCTCAGGAGCTGACGGCGATCGATCGAGAACTGCCCCGGTTGTACGTCGTGACCCGCGGTGCCCAGACGGTGGCAGCCGACGATGTGGCCAACCTGGAGCACGCCGGGCTACGCGGCCTGGTCCGGGTGATCGGCATGGAGTATCCGCATCTTCGGGCTACTCAGATCGATCTGGACGAACGCACCGGAGCCGGGCCGCTGGCTCGCCAGCTGGTAACTGACGCCGACGACGACGAATCCGCGTGGCGCGACGGGCAGTGGTACGTGGCGCGGCTGACCCCGGCCCCGTTGCGTGCGGACGAACGGCAGCGAAAGTCCGCCGCATACGGACACGACGGTGTGCGGTTGGTGGTCCGAAGTCCCGGGGACCTGGAGTCGCTCGAGTTGGTCGCCTTCGAGCGCGTCGCGCCTGGGCCGGGCGAGATCGAGGTGGCGGTGAGCGCCTCGAGCATCAACTTCGCCGATGTCCTCATTGCCTTCGGTCGCTTCCCGAGCTTCGAGGGACGGATCCCCGGTCTTGGCATGGACTTTGGCGGGGTGGTGTCTGCCGTCGGACCCGGTGTCACCGAGCATCGGGTCGGCGACCGGGTCGCCGGTGTGTCGGGTCAAGGGTGCTGGAGCACGTTTGTCACCTGCGATGCCAACCTTGCCGCCATCCTTCCTGACACCTTGTCTGAGGCGCAGGCCGCCGCCGTGGCGACTGCGGCGGCCACCGCATGGCATGGGTTGCATGACCTCGCCGGGGTTTCGGCGGGGGACAAGGTGCTCATCCACTCCGGCACCGGTGGGGTGGGTCAGGCGGCCATCGCTATCGCCCGTGCGGCCGGCGCGGAGATCTTCGCAACCGCCGGGAGCGAAGGCCGCAGGCAATGGTTGCGCGACAACGGTGTAGAGCATGTATACGATTCGCGCAGCGTTTCGTTCGCCACCGAGATCCGGCGGGACACCGATGGTTACGGCGTCGACATCGTGCTCAACTCTGTCACCGGCCCGCTGCAACGCGCCGGCATCGAGCTGCTCGCGTTCAATGGCCGCTTTGTCGAGATCGGTAAGCGGGACATCTACGGAGACACCCGGGTGGGGTTGTTCCCCTTCCGCAAGAACTTGTCGTTCTACGGACTCGATCTCGCACTGATGACCGTTACTCATCCGGCGATCGTGAGCAGACTGCTGCACAAGGTGTTTGAGCTGACCGCCGAGGGCTACCTGCCGATGCCGCGGGCGACGCACTATCCGTTGGAGGATGCGGCGACGGCGATCCGGCTCATGGGTGCGGCCCAACACACCGGCAAGCTGCTGTTCGACATTCCCCGGTCGGGTAGCGCCGACGCGGTGGCCGTGCCTTCCGAGGTTCCGGTGTTCCGCGGGGATGGCGCCTACGTCATCACTGGCGGTTTGGGCGGTTTGGGCCTGTTTCTTGCCGAGAAGATGGCCGCGGCCGGGTGTGGCCGCATCGTGTTGAGCTCGCGCAACGCGCCCAGCCTCAAAGCTCGGGAGATCATCGAGATGATCCGGGCGAGCGGGGCCGACGTCGTGGTCGAGTGCGGCGACATAGCCGAAGCGGGGACCGCTCAACGCCTGGTGCGAGCCGCCACCGAATCGGGGTTGTCGCTGCGGGGGGTTCTACACGCCGCCGCGGTGGTCGAGGATGCCACCCTGACCAATATCACCGATGAGCTGATCGCGCATGATTGGGCCCCAAAGGTTTACGGAGCATGGAATCTGCACGACGCGACCGCGGCTCAACCGCTGGATTGGTTCTGTGTGTTCTCCTCCGCGGCAGCGCTGGTGGGTTCGCCGGGCCAAGGCGCCTACGCGGCGGCCAACAGCTGGGTGGACGCGTTCACTCATTGGCGCCGCCGCCAAGGCCTGCCGGCTACTGCGATTGCATGGGGTGCCTGGGCCGAAATCGGCCGCGGTACCGCGGTGGCCGAGGGCGACGCGTCGATAGCACCGGACGAGGGAGCGTACGCGTTCGAGGAACTGTTGCGGCACAACCGCACCTATACCGGGTACGCGCCACTCATGGGGGCCGGCTGGTTGACAGCGTTCGCCCAGCGCAGCCCGTTCGCCGAGGCATTCAAGTCGACGGGGCGCAGCGCGTCCGAACGCAGCAAATTGCGTACGGAACTGGTGGCCCTGCCAATCGCGGAGTGGCCGGGTCATCTGCGCCGCGTGATCGCCGAACAGGTCAGCCTGCTTCTGCGCCGGTCCATCGACCCGGACCGCCCGCTCTCGGAGTACGGGCTGGACTCCTTGGGAAACCTCGAACTGCGGACCCGTATCGAGGCTGGTACTGGAGTCCGGATCAGCTCCGCCGACATCACCACCGTACGGCGGCTGGCCGAGCATCTGTGCGCGAAGCTCGGAGCCGAAGAAACGGCATCGGCGCCCTCATGATCACCGCAAATCGTTACGAGACAGGAGGATCCCGTTGTTAGTAGGACCGATCGAGATTGGACCGATCGATGATTGGGAGCCCGGTCCAGGATCGCTGGTCTCATGGCAACCGACGCCGGCGTCGCGGGCCAAGGCGTTGAACGCACCGTCCAGTACTGTCCCGCCAAGCTACATCCAGACCCGACATGTGCGGGGGTTAGTTCAGCAGGCCGCCCGCGGCATCGATCACTCCCGCCTGATGATCTTCAGCTGTCGGATGCCAGATCGATGTGACATTCGGGCGATGACCTACCTGATCAATGCCCATCTGCGCCGGCACGACACCTACCGAAGCTGGTTCGAGTACATCGACGACGACAACATCGCCCGGCGCACTCTCGCCGATCCCGCCGACATCGAAGTGAAACCGACCCGGCACGGCGAGCTGGATTCCGCCGAACTACGGGCGCATGTGCTCGCCACACCCGATTGCCTGCACTGGGATTGCTTCGGCTTCGGTGTGATTCAGTGCGACGACCACTTCACCTTCTACGCCGCTATCGACCATCTCCATGTCGATGGACAATTCGTCGGGGTGGGCCTCATCGAGTTCCGGATGATGTACGCCGCCCTGGCTAGCGGGGCGGCGCCGACCCAGTTGCTGCCGGCCGGCAGTTACGATAACCACTGTGTCGCTCAACGTGAGCACACCTCGGCGCTGACCTTGGATTCGCCGGAGGTGCGAGCCTGGGTGGACTTCGCCGAAAAGAACCAGGGGACCTTCCCCGAGTTTCCGCTGCCGCTGGGCGATCCCGCCATCCCCTATGACGGTGATCTTCTCACCGTCGAACTGATGGATGAGGACCAGACCCAACGGTTCGAGGCTGTCTGTGTCGAATCGGGCGCTCGCTTCATCGGTGGTCTGTTCGCCGCGGTTGCGTTGGCTCTTTACGAATTAACCGGCTCTGCAACGTATTGCGGTTTGACGCCGATGGATACTCGCAGCACGCCTGAGGAATACACCACCCAGGGTTGGTTCACTGGCCTCGTTCCGGTGACCGTGCCGGTCTCTGCCGATTCCTTCGGCGCCACCGCGCGCGCCGCTCAGGAGTCCTTCGACGTCGGCCGGGACCTGATCAGGGTGCCGTTCGAGCGGGTTGTCGAGCTGGCGCCGGAACTTAAGCGGCCCCGCCCGCTGTTCGCGATGCTGAACTACTTCGACGCAGGCGCCGGACCGTTGGCTCCGTTGCTGACCGGTCTTCCCACCGACACGGCCGTCGCGGCCTACAGCGACGGGCGGCTGACCTATCCGCTCAGCACGATGGTGGGGCGCTTCCGCGACACGGTTGTGACGATGGTGTTCCCCAAGAACCCGGTGGCGCGGCAATCCGTCACCGCCTATGTGGAGGCCCTGACCTCGGTCTGCCACCGCGTCGCCGACGGACATGGTGATGCTCTGGTACGTCAACTGAGTGAGACATCCGGCCAGCCGAGTTGACGTCCGCCATCTCAGAACCTCAGTGGGAGATGATGGTTGGGTACCTTGAGTGCTCCATGGTTCGCGGGCGGTGATGAGTGTCGCGGCAGTTGGAGACAGCTAATCAAGCCGAGCGGGCAACCATCTTCGGCCGAATAGCTGACGTCGTCGTCCGCTGGCCGTGGCTGGTGATCGCCGCCTGGATTGTGCTCGCTGTCGTTCTACCCGCTTCGTTGCCCACACTGAAGGAAATGGCAGCGAGGAATCCGGTGGCGATTCTGCCGGCCGACGCCCCGGTGACCCAAAGCACCAAGCAGATGACCGAGGCATTCGGTGAATCCGGTTCGCAGAACGTCGCGGTGTTGGTGCTCAGCAACCAGTCGGGTTTAGGCAAGGACCAGGAAGCCACCTACCGCCGTCTCGTCGATGCGCTGCGGGATGACCGAAGCGACGTGGTCAAGCTGCAGGACTTCATCACAACGCCGGCCCTGCGCGAATTTCTGACAGGCAAGGACGGTAAGGCGTGGATCCTTCCGGTGAGTCTGGCCGGCGACCTGGGCACACCACAGTCCAAACAGGCCTACGCCGGAGCTATCGGCGTCGTGGACCGGGTGACCAACGGCTCGGATCTGACTGTGAACGTGACCGGCCCGGCCGCCACCATCGCCGACCTCAACCACGTTGGCGAGACCGACCGCGTCCAAATCGAACTGGCGATCACGGTGTTGCTCTTCGGCATTTTGCTGATGATCTATCGCAATTTCCTCACGATGTTGCTGCCGTTGATCACGATCGGTGTCTCGCTGGTCGTCGCGCAGGCGGCGGTGGCCGCTGCTGCGCAGCTGGGACTGGGGCTGGCCAACCAGAGTCTGGTGTTCATGAGCGGGATGATGGTCGGTGCAGGAACCGACTACGCCGTCTTCTTCATCAGCCGCTACCACGACTACCTACGGCTAGGTGATGCCTCCGATGAGGCGGTCCGCAATTCACTGGCCTCGATCGGGAAAGTTGTCGCTGCATCGGCCGCGACCGTTGCGGTGACCTTTCTGGGCATGGTGTTCGCCAAACTCGGGGTCTTCTCCTCGGTCGGGGCCGCTTTGGCGATCGCGATCGCGGTAGCGTTCGCGGGTGCGGTGACCTTCCTCCCGGCCGTCATGGTCTTGGCCGGCCGTCGCGGCTGGATCGGGCCACGACGGGATCTCACCAGTCGGTTCTGGCGACGGTCGGGTATTCGTATTGTGCGCCGGCCCTGGGCGCATCTGGTGGCCAGCCTGATAGTGCTCACCATCCTCGCCGGCTCGGCAGGCTTGGCGCACTACAACTACGACGACCGTAAGGCGCTACCCCGGTCGGCGAAGAGCTCGGTTGGCTACGCCGCACTCGAACAGCACTTTCCGATCAATACGATCGTTCCGGAGTACCTGGTGATCCGGTCGAAGCAGGATCTGCGAACCCCGCAGGCCCTGGCGAACCTGGAGCAGATGGCGCAACGGGTCAGCCAGATTCCCGGCATCGGGGTGGTCCGGGGTATCACGCGTCCGACCGGAGAGCCGTTGGAGGTGGCCAAGGCGTCCTACCAGGCCGGCGTCGTGGGTGAAAAGATCGCCCAGGGTTCGCAAGTGATCGACCAGCGCGCGGGGGATCTGGACAGACTTGGCGACGGCGCCAACGAACTCGCCGACGGGCTGGGTAAGGTCCGCGACCAACTCGCCTCGGTGATCGGGCGGTTACAGGCAGTGGCGGCCATGTTGTCGTCGGTGCCGGCCGAGTCTGGCGGCAAGACCCTCGGCGATGTCGACAACGGCGGTGCATTGATGCAGAGCATGCGTTCGCTCGGCGCCGAGATCGATCTGAACCTGAACGACATTGTCGACAGTTTCCGGTGGGCACCGGCGGTGCTCACCGCCCTCGACGCCAGCCCGCTCTGCGACGGCGATCCATCGTGCGTGAATTCTCGTGACGCGTTGTCGAAGTTGGTCTCCGCCCGTACCGACGGGACGTTCGACAAGATCACCGAACTGGCCCGTCAACTGCAGTCGACGGACGGCAGACAGACTCTGGAAGAGACGTCGTTGAGGTTAGGGCGCGCTGTCGACGACGTGACCGCTGCATTGCAGTCGCTGGGGTTGTCTGATCCGGGTGCCGTGGCAGGACGGGTCGGGGGGATTGCGCAGCGGGTCGACGCCTTCGCCGATGCAAGCCGGCAATTGGCTAACGGTGTGCACCAATTGGTCGAGCAGACCAAGCTGATGGGTGCGAGCCTCGGTGATGCCTCGACCTATCTGATGCTGCTCAACAGCGGCGCGACTACCCCGGCGATGTGGGGCTTCTACGTCCCTGCAACAACGTTCAGCAATTCGGAGGTGCAAAGAGCCGCGTCGGCGTTCATCTCTCCGGATGGCCACGCCGTGCGGTATCTGATCCAGACGGATCTCAATCCCTTCAGCACCGCGGCGATGGACCAGGTCAACGAGATCACCGACGTCGCCCGCGGCGCCCAACCCAACACCACCCTGTCCGATGCCACGGTTTCGGTGGTGGGATTCTCGGTGATGCTGCGGGATACGCGCGACTACTACAACCACGACATCCGGTACATCGTCGTGGTCACGATCATCGTGGTGCTGCTGATCCTGATCCTGTTGTTGCGGGCATTCATCGCACCGCTCTACCTGATCGTGTCGGTGATCGTGTCGTATTTGTCGGCCCTTGGCATCGGCACTATCGTGTTCCAATCGCTCCTCGGCCAGGAGTTGCACTGGAGCGTACCGGGATTGACATTCATCATCCTGGTGGCAGTTGGTGCCGACTACAACATGTTGCTGATCTCCAGGATCAGGGACGAGTCGGTCCGCGGCTTGCGGATCGGAGTCATCCGGACGGTGGGTTCGACCGGCGGGGTGATCACCGCGGCCGGGCTGATCTTTGCGGCCACCATGTTCGGCCTGGTGTTCGCCAGCCTCGCGACGATGGTGCAAGCCGGTTTCGTGGTCGGTGTCGGCCTGCTGCTGGATACGTTCCTGGTCCGAACGGTTACCGTGCCCGCGTTGGCGACGCTGATGGGTAGCGCCAACTGGTGGCCCTCGAGATCGGCTTCGGTCCTTGGTCATTGAGAGTCTCCCGGAAGTGCCTGTTCGGACCGTCGAACCGGCGAAGCCCGGCCTATCCGGTTGGTTGGGTGAGGTGGTGGTGAGGTGGCGGTGGGTGTTCGTGGCGGTGTGGGTGATGGCTGCGGTCGCGTTGCCGACGTCTATGCCGAGCCTTGCCGAGCAGGCCCGTGATCATCCGATCTCGCTGCTGCCCGACACTGCTCCCTCGGTGGTCGCAGGGGTCGAGATGAGTAGGGCATTCCGGGAATCTGCGTTGGAGAATTACCTCGTGGTGGTGCTGACCGACGAGCGGGGACTCAACCCTGGCGACGAGGCCGCCTATCGCCAACTGATCGATGCACTGCAGCAGCATCACGACGACGTCGGTACGGTGCAGAACTTCATCTCGACGCCCGCCCTCCGCGGCGTTTTGACCAGTGCTGATCGCACGTCCTGGCTCGTGCCGATCGGCTTGGCGGGGGCCGGCGGCGATCCACAGGCGGCGGCGAGCTACAACCGGATCGCTGCGATCGTCAAGCGCAGTCTCGTCGGTTCGACGCTTGAGGCCCATCTGACCGGACCGGTCGCCACCGACGCGGACCTGGACAACATCGGGGCCCGCGATCTGCAACTCGTCGAGTTGGCCGCAGCGGTCGTGGTCATCGCGATCCTGCTGATCACCTATCGGAACCCGGTCACCATGATGCTGCTGGTGACGACCACTGTCGCGTGCGTGGCCGTGTCGCGGGGCGCGGTCTCGGCATTATGCAACCTGGGTCTCGACATCGGAGGGCAAACCGCGCTGCTGATGACGGGGGTCGTGGTGGCGCTGGGAGTCAGCGTCGGCATGGTCTTCGTCAACCGGTATCACCAGCTGCGGCGGGCGGGGGTTACGCCTGACGACGTAATCAGGCGAATCCTGGTGCCGTCAGGCAGGATGCCGATTGCCTGTGCGGCCAGCGTCGCGATCGCATTTTCGGCGATGAGCTTCACCGGTCTGGACGTGTTCTCGTCGGTCGGCGCCGCGTTGGCCGTCGGTGTCGCGGTCACGGCCCTCGGCGCGGCGACGCTGTTGCCGGCGTTGCTGGTGATCGTCGGCCGGCGTGGGTTCGTCGATCCACGGCGCGTCACGGTGAGCGGGTGCTGGCGGCATTGGGCACGCGGACTCGTCCGTAAGCCTGCGCGCCATCTGGCTGTCAGTGCGGCGCTGCTGGGGCTGCTGGCTGCAGCAGTAGGTTTGTCCGCCTTCAACTACGACGTTCGTCAGACGCTGCCTGCGACCGCACCGAGTTCTGTCGGCTACGCCGCGTTGGACCGCCATTTCCGGATCAGCTCGGTAGCGCCGGTCTATCTGGTGGTTCACGCAACGGATGATCTGCGCACGCCGCAGGCGCTGGCTGACCTCGAACAGATGGCTCGACGGGTCAGCCAGTTGCCCGACATCGCCACGGTTTCTGGCGTCACCCGACCGGCGGGAGTGCCACTGGCGGCGGCGACGGTGACCGACCAGGCCGGTGGAGTCGGTGAGCAGATCGGCACCATTGCCGATGTCATCGGGGCAGATGGCGGCGAGCTCAATCGGCTCAGCAGTGGCGCCGCCGCCATCGCCGACGATCTCGATGAGGCCCGTGGTGAGGTCAGCGTCGGCATCGGCAAGGTTCGAGATGTGCTGGCCAGACTCGCTGCGCTGCAGAGGGACCTCGGTGGCGGAAAATCGCTGGCGGAACTCGACAATGCCGATGCACTGCTCGCAGAGATGCGCTCACTGGGCGACAAGATCGCAGCGAACGTCCACGCACTGAACAATCACACCGATTGGGTGGACCCGGTCCTTGCGGCGCTGGACGGCAACCCGGTCTGTGATGCCGACCCCAATTGCGTGGCTGGACGGGATGAGCTGCAACACCTTTCGGAGGGGGCTTTCGACGACGTAGCCGAGCTGGGTAGGGAACTGAGCAACACCCAAGCAGTGCAATCGCTTTCGGCGACGACGTCGGCGTTGCGCAGGGGAATGGACACCGCCACCAAGGCGATGCGCTCGATGGGGCTGGACAGTCCTGCCTCGGTGCAGGACCGACTGTCGGCCCTGCAGCGAGGCGCTGACCGGCTCGCCAGTGGAAGTCGACAGGTGGCTGACGGAGTGCAGCAGTTGGTCAGCCAGATCAACGGCCTCGGTGGCGGTCTGGTCGAAGCATCGAACTACCTGATGACGATGCAGCGCGAGTCGACCACCCCGGCGATGGCCGGCTTCTACCTCCCGCCTGAGGCGTTCACGATCGAGCAGTTCAAGCAAGCGGCCGAGTTCTACATCTCGCCGGACGGCCGCACCGCGCGCTACCTGGTCCGGACGACGCTAGATCCGTTCGGCGTGGATTCGATGGATCAAGTCGGGACGATCGCGCGGACGGCGCGTTCGGCGCAGCCCAACACCACACTGGCCACCGCACACGTGTCCTTGGTCGGTCTTCCGGTCACGCTGCGAGACATTCGCGACTATGACGACCACGACCTGCGATATCTCGTTGTCGTCACAATCGCGGTGATGTTCGGGGTGTTCGCCGTGGCGTTGCGGGCGATCGTCGCACCGTTGTATCTCGTTGCTTTCGTGTCACTTTCGGCTCTCGCTGCGCTCGGAATCGCTGTCGTCGTATTTCAGTTCCTGCTCGGCACGCGGCTGGCTTGGAGCGTGTCCGGGCTGACGTTCGTGGTGCTGGTGGCCGTCGGAACCGCCCACAGCATGCTCCTGGTCTCCCGGGTCAGGGACGCATCGACCCGCGGTACACGGATAGGAGTTATCCGGGCGCTGGGTCCGACCGGCGATGGGACCACCGCGGCTGGACTGACACTCGCTGCCACCTTGTTGTGCCTGGCGTTCGGCAGTCTTACGACGAGCATGCAAACCGGATTCGTGCTCGCGGCGGGGTTTGTACTGAATACACTCATCGTGCGGGCGATTACGGTGCCTGTGATTGCCGCGTTGCTGGGCGCGGCGAACTGGTGGCCGTCGCGGTGGCCGTCGACGCATCGAAATGTCGCTCGGCGCTGGTCCTTTCCTGCTGGCCGGCAGCAGGGGACGTGAGGCGCTCCGACGAGGTTACTTCGGTGGCCAGAGCGCCTGAAGCTGCGTCCGCAGCTTGCTGACGTCGACCACCGGTCCCTGCTTCTTGTCAGGCGCTGGGCCGTAAGCCTTGTCGACCATCGGGCGCATGACCTTGTCCGCGTCGTCCGCGATGCCGTCGGGCACTCCGACCTCACGGAGAATGCCGGTGAGCGGCAGTTCGTTAGCCGGGATGAAGTAGGTCGTGGTGGTCGCGCCCCTGTCGTTTGTCGACACGCTGACGTTCTGCGGTGCCACCTGCTCAGGGTTGGAGAACGCAGACGCCGTGTGGCCGCGCCCGCCGGCGACGACGGCGTTGGCAAGGGCGAGCACATTGCCGGGCCGATCAGGCGGGTCGGCGAAGATGTCGTACTGTGCGACAACGTTCTTGGTGTCGTACTGACTTTCCACCGGGTAGGGGACCGTGTAGTCGAGGAACGGGAGGTATGTCCCTGGCTTGAAATATTTCTGGAACAGTGCGCTCGGGTCGCCGGCTTTGACGAACGTCAACTGATCAGGCGCAGGCGCGTTGGGATCGTTCGCCAGCCGGGCCTGCTCCGCGTCGAGCACCAATGTGCCTTGGGACAAGCCAGACACCACCACCGGCTGGCCATCCGATTCGCGGATGGCGCCGTCGAGGTTGTCGGTACCGGCGTCGACCGAGGGTCCTAGTCGTGGGGTATCGCGGCCGGTGATCGGCCAGAGGCTGCCCGGATACGGGACGACGAGCTTCGTGGCCTCGGCGCTGTCGTAGTAATTCGCACCGATTTGCGGCTTCATGTCCGGATCGAAGTGGTAGAGCTTGCGCGCCGGGTTGCCTTCCGGCGGCGGCTGAGTGCCCGGAACGATGAGCGCAGTCTCAGCGGACGCATAGCCTTCGCCAAGGAATGTCGTTGAGCAGACGAGACCGGTGATGACAGCGGTCACAAAGGCTCGGTTCATGCCGACACCCTACCCCGTGAACGTGTTAATCTGCTGGTACCGCGCGACATTCGTAGCGCACGCGACAATCATCTTCATGCTGGAGATTTCCGCTGAAGATGGATCGGGGACCATGGCCGTGGCCAATCTGACTGAAGTTCAGAGATTCTCGTTCCATCGCACCGGCGCAATCGGTCCGCAGAGCATGGCCGGCGGCGGTGCTCTGATCGCCGCGGTCGCTCTGATCGCCGGTCTTGCGTTCGGTGCACATGCCAACTCCCGATACGCCGGAGCCGAGCCAACCGGGTTGTCGGTCACATCCTCCCGATCCGGCGTGAGTCCAGCTGTGGACACCTCCGCAGTCAGTCCGGTGTCGACGAGTCCACTGCTGGACAGCCCGACTATGGCCGCGTTCGCGCCGACCGCAGGTCCTCGCCACGATATCGAGGTCAGGCCGGACGCTCAGCTGCCGGCACTCGGAGACCTGAGAATTCCGCCCGATCTGCTCGACCACATCCGACTGACGTTGAGCGCGGACGGGGTATTGAATCTCGTCAGAACCATCGCCGGCTGGGGGGTGAGCGCTACGACCGCAACGATCAACCTGACCTCCAGCCTGCTCAGTGACCTGATCACATTGTCGACCTCCAGCGACAATGGATCGGGAACCTTATCTGTATTGAAAAGCTTGCTAACAAAGGGATCCGGTGCGACAGCCGCGGCGGCCACGGTGCCGAAACTCGCTCCGGCACTGAAGGTGCCCAAGGTGCCGAAGGTGCCCAAGCTCCACATGCACGGCGGCATCCCGTTCGTGCCCTTCATCTGATCGCCGCGCCGGTCAGAGCCGGAACACGCCGATTGCCACCATGAGGCAGCCGCCGGCCGCAACGATCACGGCGATGTCGCGTCGCGGGCGCGCCTGCAGCCACTCGTGCAGCGTCGACATGACCATCCGGGTTCTGTCCGGGGCCGCGAGATAGGTGACGAGAGCGACCTCGACGAGTGCGAATGCGACGAGGTTGAACGACACCAACGCCTCGATCTGAGTCAACGGCTCTACGCCGGAGGACAGAATGACGGCCATTGCTCCCAGGTAATTGGCTGACGGCAGTGCGGTTCCGAGGCCACTGGCGCCGGCAACCCACAATGAGTCACGCTGCAGGAGGTTCTTCGCCCGAGCGGACAACTTGCCGTGGGGAATGGTCTGCGCCGGCTTGATCGCAGCGCCTACGAACATCAGGGCGGCGACCAGCACGACGGCCGAACCCACGACGATTTGCATGCGGGCGGGGCCAATACCGCCCGATGCGAGCGTCGTCCGGCGTAACAGGAACAAGACGACAAGCCCGACACCAACTCCCATCGCGAATCCGCCGGCCAAGAACGCCACGATGTGCAGCAGCGGCCGGGGACGGTTCAACAACAGCACCGCTAGACCGATGCGTACGGGTTCGAAGATCACTGCCACAGCCATGATGAGCACCGCGGACCACACGATGGACGACGGTACTACTTGACTGACCCCAGCGCAGTCGTCTCCGGGCCGTGGTCGGCCTCGTCGTGTGTGTTCACAGCTCTTACCTAACTGCAACTGGCACTATCCCATTCGATGGCTCATCGCTGAGGAGTCCCAACCCGGCGATGTGCAGGTGGGCTCACGCGCTGAGCGCTCGGATCAACAGCTGTCCTGCTCCTCTTTGGCTTGCCGTGACAACGATGCCGACCGGTGACGAAGAGAGCCTGGCGCGAAGGTGGTCGTGTGGGAATGCGTTTGCTAGACAGCAACTTCGGGGATGAAGGGTCGGTGCCTTGAAACCGCGGCCGTCTGCGTATCTGGTACTGGCGTCGCAACGAAGCGGCAGCACGCTGCTGGTCGAGTCGATGCGATCCACCGGCATGGCTGGGCAGCCTGAGGAGTTCTTCCAGTACCTTCCAGCCACCAGCAGGGCGCCGCAACCTCGAGAATGGTTCGCCGGGATGGACGATGAGTCGATCCTGTCCCTGCTCGATCCCTTCGATCCGGGGACGCCTGTTCTCACACCGGCCGCAATCTGGCGTGAGTACATTCAGACCATCGGCCGTACGCCAAACGGTATCTGGGGCGGCAAGCTGATGTGGAATCAGACACCTGTGCTGCTCAACCGCGCCAAAGACCTTCCTGACCGGTCTGGGGACGGCCTCAGGGCGGCGATCCGCGATGTCATCGGCGAGGAGCCGTTATTCATACACGTCCACCGCCCGGACGTGATCGCACAGGCGGTGTCCTTCTGGCGGGCGGTTCAGACAGGAGTATGGCGCGGTAGGCCCGATCCCATCCGTGACCAGCGAGCCGTCTATCACCCCGGTGCGATCGCCCACATCGTCACAATGCTGCGCGGCCAGGAATCGGGCTGGCGAGGGTGGTTCGCCGAGGAGGGCATCGAACCCATCGAGGTGCCGTATCCGATGCTGTGGCAGAACGTGCCGCAGGTCGTCGGCATGATCCTGGAAGAGCTTGGGCTCGAGCCTGATCCGACTGCCGCGCCGGCGCTGGAACGTCAGGCCGACCAGCGCAGCTTCGAATGGGTCGAGCGCTACCGCGCCGACGCTGTGGCGCACGGACTGCCCACCTGAACCGTGCACCGGAACGTACCGGCGACCGGACTGTTCAACAACAGCACCTAGGTACCCGGGTTCGGTCACCGCGACGTCCGGCCGGCATGGTCCAATGTTGTTAGCTCACTGCGGTTCAGCGAGCATTCCGCATTTCGCCATTGTGTGGCTCGCGATTGTGACGAGCTAATGGAAACCTTCCGTGAGATGAGTCGTGCAGGCGCTCCGGTCGATTCGCTGCGTACGGGTTGCCGTCGGCAAGCAAATCTCCTGCGCTGCCTCCGGTCGAGGGTCCGACGCAGGCGTTGGACCGATGGCGCTGCGTATGCACTCGGCGCCGTCGGTCATTCGGTTCGGTGTAACTCTGGCAGCGAACCACCGCTGGTGCACGTGCGCATCGGCGGGGGGCTCGGCCGGTCGCGCGCAGCGGCGGAGCAGCGCTCGGTAATTCACCGAGTCGCTCGCGGCTGGCATTATGTGCAACAATTCGTGTTCACATTAGCTGTTGTCTCGTGAATGTAATTGCGAGAGGCTGGCCATCGTTCTGGCGCAATCTTCCCATTCACACATCGCGTCCGGTTGCCAGCCGGAACGGCGCCCTCATAACAAATCCATAGGTATGGATTCATAACAGATTCATAGACCGCAAAAAGTCGTGCGACTCGACCGCCCGGTGCCTGTTGCTTACGGGTGGTCGAGCACGCAGTGCGGTGACGTCGACGATGGCCTCTGCAATGCCGGCGATGATACTAAAAGTGCAGGCAGTAGCCTTATGAAGGGATGTCAGCCGGATGCCGATATCGGGGCAGAGTGACTCGGATTCGCCGCTGACGGTGGGCCGCGACGGAGTCGCTGCAACGGCGGCGGGAACCCGATTCAGGGCCGATACTGGCGATTACGGTGCGTTTCTACCGACTTCCCATCGCAGCCGGCCTTTCGTAATATCTGGCAGTGCAAGCCCGGATGCCTGCGAATCCAATGTGGAATGTATGGCAAGGCCGGTCGACGCGCACGCAATGTCGCAGTGCAGCAAATAGTTCGTTGTGTCAGCATCCGTCGCTGCGGTGACCCATGCGAGGGAAAGGACGATTCCTTTGGGTGAATCAGAGTCCGCTTCCATTGCCGTCATCGGTATGGGCTGCCGACTTCCGGGCGGGCTCGACTCGCCCCGTCAGCTGTGGGAGGCGTTGCTTCGCGGAGTCGACGTGATCTCAGAGGTCCCGGCCGCTCGCTGGGACGTTGACAATTGGTTCCATCCGACTGCAGGTACGCGTATGAGTTCGGGGGCCAGGTGGGGCGGGTTCATCGAGAATGTCGGTGCGTTCGACCCAGAGTTCTTCGGAATGAGCGAGATCCAAGCCCTTGCCGTCGACCCTCAGCATCGATTACTTCTGGAGACAGCGTGGGAGGCGGTAGAGCATGCCGGTCTGCTCCCGACCGCATTGACCGGATCCAACACCGGAATCTTCGTCGGCCTGAGCCGCAATGACTACCTGTTTCGGGTCCGTAACACCGCTATCCTACGAGACCAGAATGGGTTTGCCGGCTGTGCGGACAGTACGGCGTCGGCGCGGATCGCTGCCGCGATGGGTCTGTACGGTCCGGCCTTCACCGTCGACACCGCCTCGGCATCGGGTCTCAGCGCGGTGCACATGGCGTGTCAGAGCCTGCGGGGCGGGGAGAGTGACCTCGCGCTGGCTGGCGGGGCATCGGTCATGCTGGACCCCAGCGACTTGGCTTGGTCTGCGGCGCAGGGAATCCTGTCGCCGACCGGTCGCAGCCGGTCGTTCGATGCCGGAGCCGACGGCCTCGTGCGCTCGGAGGGCTCTGCGGTAGTCGTTCTGAAGCGGCTTGCCGATGCGCATCGCGACGGCGACCGCGTCCTAGCCGTTCTTCGTGGTAGCGCCGTCAACCACGCCGGTCGACAGTCCGCCCACGGCATACCGTCGGAGGAAGCGCTGCGGGCTGTGTGCCATGCCGCACTGGCAGACGCCGATGTCGACGCGTCAACGGTTCGGGTGGTCGAGGCCGACGGTGCCGGTGTTCCTGGTGCCGACGCCGTGGAGTTCCGCAGTCTGGCGGGGATCTATGGGACCGAAGGGCGGTGCATTCTCGGGTCGGCCAAAGGCAACGTCGGTCATACCGACGCGGTGGCCGGCCTCGTCGGTCTGATGAAGTCGGTCCTTCAGGTACAGCACGGCGTGGTGCCGCCGGTACTGCACTTCTGCGGCCTGAGTGCGGATCTCGCTGACATCGACACCGGCATTCTCGTGCCGCGGTCGCCAGAGCCGTTTCCCGGGGACGGGCAGTTCCCGCGCCGGGTGGCAGTGACCTGCTACGGATTGTCCGGTACCAACGTTCACGTCATCGTGGAAGCGGCACCCGATGTCAGGGCGCTGGACGACACACCGATGCCGCGGCCCCGGCTATTGCCGCTCTCCGCCAACGGCATCGAGGAGCTCCGCCGTACTGCGGCACTGATGGCAGATTGGTGGGGCACGCTGCGCCCAGATGACGCCGCGTTGCCGGATCTTGCCCACACACTGACTCGTCGGCGTAGTCACCGCGCGGTTCGGGCGGCGGTCGTCGCCGCCGACTCGTCGGGGTTGGAGAGTGGGTTGCGTGCGATCGCGGAGGCTGACGTCGTGCTTCCGCCCCGGGTCGGCCAGGACGATACCGGCCCGGTCTGGGTGTTCCCGGACGAACCGGTGGAGTGGCCCGGAAATGTCCTGGGAACGTGGGCTTCGGAACCGGCTTTCGTTTCGACCCTGGCGCGAATCGAGCCGCTGGTCAGTGCCGAGGCGAGCTTCTCGGTGACCGACACAATCACTGCGGGCGCGACCGGTATCGACCGGGTGCAGCCAACGCTGTTCGCGATGCAGGTCGCGACCGCGGCGGTGATGGAAGCCCACGGAGTCCGGCCCGGCGCGGTCATCGGATACTCCACCGGTGAGGTAGCGGCCGCGGTGGTCGCCGGAGCACTGTCGCTCGAAGACGGCGTGACGGTGATCTGCCGACGTTCCGCAGCGCTGGCCAGACTCGGCGGCGGGGCGGCGCGTGCGTGGGTCGAACTGCCAGCCGCGCAAGTTCTTTCCGAACTTCGCGTTCACGGTCCGGCGGATGTCGGACTGTCGAGTGTCACCTCGCCGCTGTCGACGGTAGTCAGCGGTGCACGCGACTCGATCGGGGAACTGGTCGAGGCGTGGATCTCGCGCGGAATCGCGGCTCGTCAGCTCGACCTTGCCGGTGCGGCGCACTCGGTCTGGGTCGACCCCGTGCTCGAGGATCTGGAACAGTCTCTGAGCGGGGTCACGCCGTTGGCGGCGACGGTACCGTTCTACTCGGCGACGTCGTACGACCCACGTGACATACCGTTCTGTGATTGCTTGTACTGGACGGAGAATCTGAGACACACCGTCCGATTCCTGGCAGCAGTGCAGGCCGCGATCGAGGATGGCTACCGGGTATTCACCGCGCTCTCGCCGCACCCATCGTTGTCCGACGAACTGATCGGCACCGCCGCCGCCCTGGGCGAACCGGTAGCCATGGTGTCTCCGTTCGGACGCGACGACAACAAGGCGCATGGGGTGTTGGAGTGCATTGCGGAGCTGTACTGCGCCGGCGCGGCCATCGACTTCTCGGTTGACAATCCCCAAGGGCGCCTCATCGACGCGCCGCTACCCACCTGGAAGCACCGCAATCTATCGGTGGGACTGCCCGAATCCGAGGTCCTCCGCGGCCGTACCGTGGCCACCCACCCATTACTCGGACCCGGCGTACTATTGCCTGGCGAACCCGACCAGCACGTGTGGACCGCTGATGTCGGGACCGCCAGCCATCCGTTCCTCGTCGATCACACGGTTGCCGGGCGCGCGGTGCTTCCCGCGGCTGTCTACTGTGAAATGGCCTTGGCCGCAGCCAGATCGGTCTTCGGCTCTGGTGCCGAGGTGCGAGACCTCACACTGCGGCAGAGCTTGGCACTCGGCGACGAGACGCGCGTCGCGGTGGCCGCTACGCCGGCCCGCGTCGATACTCTCGATCTCTCGGTGCGAGCCTTCGGTGCCGCCGAGTCGTTGTGCGCCGCTGCCGTCCTTCAGCCGGCCGGGCACCCCGACGTTCCGCGGGCCTACGATGTCGCGGCATTGCTGGCCGAGCACCCGCACCGTGTGGAAGACGACGCCCATTGTCGTCCTACGGAGGACCGCGGCATCCAACTCGGTCCGGCGTTTTCCGGCCTGCTGGCGCTGCATTCCGGCAACGGTGACGGGACGGGCCCGGCCAGAACATGGTTGGCCGAACTCGAGATTCCCGCGTCCGTTCATTGGCAACAGGTCGGCTACGAGATCCCACCGGTTGTGCTCGAAGCGGCGTTGCGAGCCGTGGCAGCTGCGCTCGCCCCACGGCGGCTGGGCGGCTTCATCAGGCCGGTGTCGATTGCCGGGCTGCGCGTATTCAGCGGGACTCGTGCCGTTCGGTACGGCTATGCGCGAACAGTCGACGACGGGGACGGTTCAGTGGTCGACCTCGATCTGCTCGACGCGCGAGGCAACGTGGTGTTGGCCGTGACCGGGGCGCGGTTCGGTCCCAGTTCTCCCGGTGAGTGCGCAGAGGACCGTCTGCTCGATGAGAACCTGATGTCGATCGGGTGGGTACGGCGTCAGTTGCCGGGGGGTGATCCCGTGGATGCGGGATCCTGGCTGTTGCTCGACATGGGCGCCGACGATGACCTGATGGTCACCGCGCTGACGGACGCATTGAAACTGCTGGGCGCCGAATGCGCCACTCTCACATGGCCACCGCGGTGTGACGAGGCGGGCGCAGCCGAGCAACTGCGCGTTCACATCGACCAGCAAACGGTGACCGGCCTCGTGGTGGTGGCGGGCCGCGGCGGCCATGATCCGTCGCTCGGGACCGGCTTCGCGCAGGTGTGTCACCTGCTGCGAGTCGTTCGCGAGGTTTCCGCGACGGCGAGCGAACATCCGCGGTTGCATCTGCTCACCCGGGGCGCCCAGACCGTCGTCCGGGGTGATGTGGCCGATCTGGAGCAGGCGGGGCTCCGCGGGGTGATGCGGGTGGTCGATTCGGAGTATCCGCATATGCGCGCCCGTCAGATCGACCTCGACGAGGACACCGATCTGGAACTGATTGCTCGGCAATTGGTGATCGGCACCGACGACGAAGAGACCGCATGGCGCGACGGAACGTGTTACGCCGCCCGGTTGCGTCCCGCGCCGATCCGTCCCGACGAACGTCGTACCGTCGAGATCGAGCACGGCCGGGACGCCGTGCGGCTGCAGATCCGCAGGCAGGCCGGCGTCGAGTCACTGGAAACGGTTGCCGTGCAACGAGTATCGCCTGGCCCGGGGCAGATAGAGGTCGCATTGGCGGCTTCGGTGATCAACGACTTCGACCTCCTGGTGATCGGCGGGGGTCACTCCGGCTCGGCCGGCAACGCACCCGGCCTGGGAACGGACTTCGTCGGGGTGGTCACCGCGGTTGGTCCCGGTGTGACCGATCACCGGGTCGGTGATCGGGTCGGCGGCATCACGTCGGAGGGATGCTGGGCGACGTTCATCCGCTGTGCAGCGGATGCCGCTGTGCGTCTGCCGGCTGGTCTAGCGGACTTGGACGCGGCAGCTGCGATGACCCCCGTGGCCACCGCCTGGCATGCCCTACATGAGCTGGCTCGCGTGAGCAGCGGCGACAAGGTGCTCATTCAGTCGGCCGGCGCAGCGGTGGGACGAGCGGCTGTTGCCATCGCCCGAGCGGCCGGCGCGCAGGTCTATGCGACCGCTGAGAGTGAACCGCAGCGCCAGGCGCTGCGTGGCTGCGGGCTTGCACACGTCTACGACGCTGCCGACCCAGACCTCCTCGACCAGATCCGTTCTACCACGGCTGGATACGGCTTCGATATCGTGCTCAACTCGCTGACCGGACCAGCTCGGCGTGCGGCGATCGACGTGTTGGCGATGGGTGGGCGCTTCGTTGAGATCGGTATCGACAACATCTATTCCGAGCGCACAACGGTCCTCACGGACCTACGCCGCAACCTGGCGTTCTACGCCCTCGACCTTGCGCAGCTCGCCGTCAGCCACCCGGCGACGGTGGCGCATCTGGTGGCCACTGTCTACCGGCTCTGCGCTGACAGATCGTTGCTCGCCCCGGAGGTGGTTCGCTACCCGCTCGCCGATGCGGGGGCCGCGATCGAGGCCTTCCGTCGTTGTTCGTCAACCGGCCGGGTCGTTCTTGAGATCCCTCGAACCGGATATGGTTGCGCCATCGTGCCACCGGAAGAGGTGCCGGCGTTCGGTGTGGACGGATCGTACATCGTTACCGGCGGAACCGACGGTGTCGGCCTGGTTCTTGCGCAGAGAATAGCTGAGTTGGGCTGTGGCCGTATCGTTCTCGGCGATCACCCCGCAGGTGTGGTCGATACGTCAGAGGCTGTCGAGCGTATCCGGCGCCACGGCATCGAGGTAGTGGTCGTGGGTGGTGACTTGGCCGACGAATCGACGGCACAACGATTGGTCGCCGCGGCTACGGCCGGCGGCCGGCCCCTCCGCGGAGTTCTGCACGCGGTGACAGCGTTCGACGGCACCCCCTTGGTGGATATCAACGAGGTCCAGGTAGAGAGTCACTGGGCGGCAAAGGCATACGCCGCCTGGCGGCTCCACGAGGCGGTGGCACAGGAATCGGTGGAGTGGTTCTGCGTGATCCTGTCGACGGCGGCATTGACCGGGGCGGCCGGACAGGTTGCGCCGGTCGCGGCCGACAGCTGGCTGGAGGCCTTCGCACAGTGGCGTTGGGCGCAGGGGCTACCGGCGACCGCAATCGCTGTGGGCGATTCGGCGAACCACGAACTGGTCCATGCGTTCCAGGCGCTTCTGCGCCACGACCGGGTTTCCAGCGCGTACGAGCCACTCGTTGGTCAGCCGCCGACTTCCACGCTGACGCAACGTCAGCTGTTCGCCGAGCTTATAACCGAAAACACGCGTGCGGTAACAAGGTTGAGGACAGAGCTGGATGCTCTGCCTTACCAGCAGTGGCCGGCCCTGGTGCGGCCGCTGGTCCTCGAGCAGGTGTGTCTCCAGCTTCGGCGCAGTATTGATCCCGCTCGGATGCTGCCCGAGTACGGCCTGGACTCGCTGGGCAACCTCGAGTTGCGTGGTCGCATCGAATCAGAGACCGGAGTGCGGGTCACTTCAACAGACATCACGACCGTCGATGCGTTGGTCGAGATTGTTTGTGACCGGCTTCGAAGCTAGCCAGAACCATTGACCGGCCGCGAAGAGGCTCCGGTCGCAGTACAGGAGGTAGTGTGTTCTCAATTGTCTCGCTCAACGAGTGGGTGCCGCCGGCTGGGTCGGTAATCTGTTGGCAAGCAACGGCCAGAGCTGTCGAGAGGGCCCGGCAGGCTCCTGTCAGTGCCGATCCGCCGAGCTATCAGCAAGCCCAACACCTCCGCCGTTTCGTCGATCACGCCAACCGCGGGGTCGAGATGTCGAGACTGATGATCATGAGCTGGGATATCCCGGGCAAGTGCGACAAACGAGCAATGACCTATGTGATCAACGCGCATCTGCGGCGCCACGACACCTACCACAGCTGGTTCGATCTGCACGATCCGGAGAATCCGGTCCGCCACACCATAGTCCGGCCCACCGATATCAACGTTGCCGGTGAGGAACACGGCGAGATGACCCACGACGAGCTGCGCGCGCTCATCTTGTCGACTCCAGATCCGCGCCATTGGGCGGGGTTCAGGTTCGGAATCATTCAGCATGCGGACCACTTCACCTTCTTTGCCAGCATTGCTCATCTGTTCGTCGATCCCTCCATCTTGGGAGTGCTTCTCGCTGAGATCGACACGATGTACGGAGTGGTGGCTTCCGGCGCTCCGCCGATGAAGCTCCCTGCAGCGGGTAGCTATGCCGCCTACTGCGCCGAGCAGCGCCGGTACACCTCAGGGTTGACGGCTCAGACTCCTGAAGTGCGGCGGTGGATCGAGTTCGCACAGAACAGCGGAGGAAGCCTGCCGAAGTTCCCGCTGGCGCTGGGAGATCTGTCCATGTCGTGCAGTGGCGAGGCAATCACGATGACGTTGATGGACGAAAGCCAGACCCAACGCTTTGAATCGGCATGTGACGCGGGCGGAACTCGGTTCAGCGGTGGAGTATTCGCGTGCGCTGCGTTGGCGCAGTACGAACTGACCGGAGCTGAGTCGTTTCACGTCGTGACGCCGATCGATACCCGGAGATCACCCGAGCTGTTCACGACAACCGGCTGGTTCACCGGTCTGGTTCCGGTCAGCGTCACTGTTACCCCGACCTCGTTCAGTGACACTGCTCGTGCGGCGCAGGCGTCATTCGACTCCGGAGTGGATCTGGCTCAGGTGCCGTTCGATCGAGTAGTCGCCTTGTCTTCACCGGAGCAGGCGGTGTGTCGGCCGCAGCCCGGCAATCTGGTGATGTCCTTCCTGGATGCCAGTGTGGCTCCGTTGTCCATCGTCGCCAATTCCGATCTCAATTTCAGGGTTATCGAAGAGGGGAAACCGTCTCACCAGGTTTCGATGTGGGTCACGCGGCTGCACTCGAAGACAGTCGTGACCCTGCTCTTCCCCGGTAACGCAGTGGCCCGCGAGTCGATCGTGCGCTATCTCGAGGCCATGAAGTCGGTGTACGTCCGTATCGCCGAGGGCCGCCGCCACGGTGGGTTCGTCGCACAGTGCGGCGGCCTGGGCTACCTCAGCAGTCCAGTCGGCTGAATTGGTTGTGGCGGTACATCTCTACGCAGCTGGCGCGACGGATCTTGCCGCTCGTGGTGATGGGAATCGCACCCGGCCCCACCAGCACCAGGTCGGCCACTTTGAGTCCGTGTGCGGTGGATATCGCCGAGGTGACCTCACGCTTGGTTTCGTCGAGCAGCGTCATCGTCTCCTCGGTGCTCTCGTTGCGGGTCTTCAGTTCGACGATGACGACGAGGTGCTCGGTGCGGTCATCGGGCACTGAGATTGCGGCGACCCTACCCCGGGAGATCTCCTGCACGGTCGCTTCGATGTCGTCGGGTGAGTGATTGCGTCCGTAGACAATCAGTAGGTCCTTGATCCGCCCCATCACGAATAGCTCGTTGTCGGAGACGAAGCCGAGGTCGCCGGTGCGCAGCCACGGTCCCTGCGGGGTTTCCGGAGTCGCCGAGTTCAGGGTCGCCCCGAAGGTGGTGCGACTGCCCTCTGGTTTCTGCCAGTACCCCAGCGCGACGTTGTCACCATGCACCCAGATCTCGCCAGTGCGGCCCTCTGCGCACTCGATTGCGGTGTCCGGGTCGACGATTCGCGTAATCGGCGATGCTGGCATCCCGTAGCTGATCAGTGGTGTTCCCGCTGGGCCCGCGACCCGCTTGGCGTGGCCGGCCGACAACTTTTCGGAGTCGAAGTGGACGATCTCGGGTGGCTGCCCCACTCGCCTGGTCGCCACGTAGACCACGGCTTCGGCCAATCCGTAGGAGGGCCGCAGCGCGGCGGGAGAGAAGCTGTACTTGGCGAACCGGTCCAGGAAGCGCTTCACGGTCCTGGGATGAACGCGCTCGCTGCCGCTCAACACGTGTACGACGCCGCCGAGATCGAGCCCCGTCATGTCTTCATCAGAGGTACGGCCTGCGGCGAGTTCGAAGGCGAAGTTCGGTGCCGCCGACACCGCACGAGAGTTCTTGGCCAGCATGTGAATCCACCTTGCCGGCCGTTGGAGGAACGCCAGTGGACTTGTGAGCTCCGCGTGCAGGCCCGCCATGATCGGCACGATGACCCCGAGCATCAGACCCATGTCGTGGTAGAAGGGCAGCCACGACACGAACGTGGTGTCAGGCGGGGGAACCTTGCCGTGGTCCACGAAGAAATCGGACATGATCTGCTCGAAGTTCGTGGCGAGATTCTTGTGGGTGAGTTCCACGCCGGCCGGTCGCCGGGTCGAGCCGGACGTGTATTGGAGGTACGCCGTGGCCGGCAGCTTTCCGCCGCGGAATGTACCCCGTCGGGATTCGAGGTCGAGTTTGTCGATCGAGAGCAGTATGGGCGCGGGGGCGCCTGATTGTGGCCCGACATAGTCGGCGATATCAGCGGCGACCGTCGACGTCGTCAGCACGACAGTCGGTGACGTGTCGGCCATTACCGCCTTGGTGCGCTCGTCGTGTGCACCGGGCGAGGGGACCGATAGCGGAACCGCGATAAGCCCGGCCTGCAGGGCACCGATAAAGGCGACGATGTACTCGAGGCCTTGCGGCGCAAGGATAACGGCGCGATCGCCGGTCTCGGCGCGCTGCCTGAGTTCGTGAGCGAGGTTGCTGGACCGCCGATACAGCTGCGACCAGGTGAGCGTCTCGGGGACACCTTCCCAGTCCTGTTCGTAGTCAACGAATGTGAATGCTGCGTCGTTAGGCTGCAGGCTCGCGCGCTCACGCAGAAGGTCGGGGATGGACGATGCAGTCATTGGGTGCCCTCTCACCGTATTTGCGGGACACTCTTCGCCCGACTAGTGCAGCCCATAGCGTACGCCCGACAGTGCCCGTACCGCTGGCCGCCATACGGCGCAGCTGTCCTGAGCGAAAGAAGTGACGCACCAGACGGTGTCAGCGCGCGACGCGGTTGAACCACCTGGTTTTGATCCGCCACGAATGTGCGGACGCAAGTGCAAAGCCGGCACCGCAGCTACAGGCGAAGAACCAGACCAGGGTGCCCCGCTCCGCTTCCTGTAGCGGCGGCACGCAGGCGGTGATGATCCGGACTGTGCAGGCGATGATGCCGCTGGCGGAGGCCACCAGGTAGACGTTGGCGATGCGCCGCGACCGCGGGTCACGACGCAGTACCAGGAGCGCACGCGCCCCGTAGCCGAGCAGGTGGATCAGAGTTCCGCACAGCACCACCCAGTAGGCGGACAGCCAGAAGTCGGTCGGCACGGTGAAGAAGTCGGACCGGTAGACCGCGGCTCCGTTGCCCAACGAGAACGTTGCCAGCAGCAGCGGAATGCATAGCGTGGCCGGGCGTTCGACGTACTGCTTGAACGCCGCCTGCGTGGTTTCGTCGTCTTGAAGCCTGCCCAGCGCGTTGTAGACGATGGCCGACGCTGCCACCACGTAGCAGTCGTGGGCGATGTAGTCCTCGAGGTTCCACACGCCGGTCAGTGAATGCAGCAACCGCCCGAGCGTGTCCGATGCCAGCGGTGACATCAACAGCACCGCCGCGCCCTGCAGCCCGATATTGAGGGTGGCGGCGACTTCCCACCTGGATGACCACGTGAGCCGCCGAATCCACAGACTCCATCCGATACACGCCAACGTCACCGTGATTAGTGCGCCAAGAGCCATGCCACTGCCTTAACCCCCGAATTGCCTCAGCAAATACTACAGCGGGGGGGCATCGACACGCGGTTGCAATTTCGAAAGTTTGACCGGAATGCGGGTGGTGGTGCCGGAATCAATTGTCGCTACCGTAAATGGCGCTGATTCGACGTATTGCCGGACTTCCTCGCGGGTCATCAGTCCGAATCGCACCTGAAGATCGGGATAGCTCAGGCCGAATCGCCCTGCCACCAAACGTAACTCTTCAGCATTGGGGTAGTCCCGCTCTTTTACCCGCCGGTAGTAGGTGCTGCTGGACACATTAAGCGCCTCGTATATGTCCTTGGCCTCGATATCACCGTCGAGGAGGTAGTCGAGCAGGGTTTTGAGCTGACGTCCGTTTTCGTCGGTCCGAGGCACGACTCACTTTAACCCGAACTCCCGGTAATGGGTACTGGCAACGGCAACCGAGACAAAGAGCGGGTTGTTGACAGGATTGTCACGATTCTGGGATTGGTCTCCCATTTCTGGGATGTGGCCGCTACGGTATGTGCATGGTTGCTCCTCCCGCGACTTACCCGTCTAGCAATGTGCGGGTAGTCGACGACGAGATCTCCGGCCCGGCCCGACCAGAGGATCTGGTCTGTTTGTCAGCGCCGCTGTCCGATGAACTCACCGCGGAACTCGACGGGGCTGTCGCCGCGACCGGTCTCGGCATCGAGGAGGTGGTCCTCGCGGCGCTCGGTCGGGCCATCGCCCGTGCCATCGGTGTCGGCGTCGTCACGGTGAGCGGATTGACGACGGTCCAGCCGGTCAGGCTCTGCTGTGCGATCGAGAGCGGACTGGACGCTGATGCCATGCTGGCAGACGTCCAGTGCGCCTTGACGCCGGCCCGGCAGGTGGCCGGCTCGCCGGCCGACGTGGTGTTCTCCTACCTGGGTCTGCCGCCGGAGCCGTCGCTGGGGCCGCTGCAGCTCGTCGACGGCCCTGCGCTGGGAGTGCTGGCCTATCGCAGTGCCGGGGTGCTGGCCATGGACTGGTGGTACGACACGCGCCGGCTGGACCGCTGCACGGTGGAAGAACTCGCGACGCAGTTCCGGTTCGGACTGATCGGTCTGACATCGGAGGCGACGCCGGTCGCCGCCGGCTGACCGGTTAGAATCTGACGCAGCGGCGTCGATCCGGCCATCACCGGGGAGCCTTCGGAAGAACGGCTGACCAGCCCAGTAGAACCGAACGGGCGGGCCCGTCACAGCCTGAAACGAGCGACGCACGCACGCGTGCGTAAGCGGGGTGGTACCGCGGCGGTCGCGCAAGCCAGCGCGTCGTCGTCCCCGTGCCTAAGCACCTGGCACAGGAGACGAACGCGAACGTGACCGAGAACGGGTATCCGAAGTCGGCGGGTGGCTCACCCAACTTTCCCGCCCTCGAGCTCGACGTGCTCGACTACTGGGCGAGCGATGACACCTTCCGCGCCAGCCTGGACCGCAGGGCCGTCGCGCCCGAGTACGTGTTCTACGACGGGCCGCCGTTCGCCAACGGTCTTCCGCACTACGGACACCTGCTGACGGGCTACGTCAAAGACATCGTGCCGCGTTATCGCACCATGCGCGGCTACAAGGTGGAACGCCGGTTCGGCTGGGACACCCACGGACTGCCCGCCGAACTCGAGGTGCAGCGTCAGCTCGGCATCACCGACAAGGCCCAGATCGAAGAGATGGGCATCGAGAGGTTCAACGATGCCTGCCGGGCCTCGGTGCTCAAGTACACCAACGAGTGGCGTGACTACGTGACCCGCCAGGCCCGCTGGGTCGACTTCGACAACGACTACAAGACCCTCGATCTGTCGTTCATGGAGTCGGTCATCTGGGCGTTCAAGCAGTTGTGGGACAAAGGCCTTGCCTACCAAGGTGTTCGGGTGCTGCCGTACTGCTGGAACGACGAGACCCCGTTGTCCAGTCACGAACTGCGGATGGACGACGATGTCTACCAGAGCCGCCAGGACCCGGCGATCACGGTCGGGTACCGGGTCGTGGCAGAAGGATCCGACCGCGCTGACCTTGATGGCGCCTATCTGCTGATCTGGACCACCACGCCCTGGACGCTGCCGTCCAACCAGGCCGTCGCGGTCAACCCCGAGGTCGACTATGTGGTGGTCGCCGCCGATGACCGCCGCTTTGTGCTGGCGCAGGCGCGACTGGCGGCCTACGCCCGCGAGCTGGGGGAGGAGCCGCAGGTGCTGCAAACCGTGAGCGGCCAGCAGCTGCTCGGCTTGCACTACCTGCCGCCATTCCCGTATTTCATGGACTCGCCCAACGCTTTTCAGGTGCTGCGGGGTGACTTCGTCACCACTGAGGATGGCACCGGGATCGTGCACATGGCACCGGCCTACGGCGAGGACGACAAAGCCACCACCGATACCGTCGGCATCGTGCCGGTCACCCCGGTGGATTCCAAGGGCCGGTTCGACGCGTCCGTCCCGGACTACCACGGCCAGCACGTCTTCGACGCCAACCCGCAGATCATCCGCGACCTCAAGAACGGCACCGCGGCCGCGGCGGTCAACGCGCCCGTGCTGATCCGCCACGAAACCTACGAACACTCCTATCCGCACTGCTGGCGCTGCCGAAACCCGCTGATCTACCGGGCTGTGTCGTCGTGGTTCGTCAAGGTCACCGAGTTCCGCGACCGCATGGTGGAACTCAACCAACAGATCACCTGGTATCCCGAACACGTCAAGGACGGCCAGTTCGGCAAGTGGCTCTCCGGCGCGCGGGACTGGTCGATCTCCCGAAACCGCTACTGGGGCACCCCGATCCCGGTCTGGGTGTCCGACGACCCGGCGTATCCGCGCGTCGACGTCTACGGCAGCCTTGACGAGCTCGAACGTGACTTCGGTGTGCGCCCGGACAACCTGCACCGGCCCTACATCGACGAACTGACTCGGCCGAACCCCGATGACCCGACCGGTAATTCGACCATGCGCCGTATCGAGGACGTCTTCGACGTGTGGTTCGACTCCGGGTCTATGCCGTACGCGCAGGTCCATTACCCATTCGAGAACGTCGAATGGTTCCAGACGCACAACCCCGGTGACTTCATCGTCGAGTACATCGGGCAGACCCGCGGCTGGTTCTACACGCTGCACGTGCTGGCCACCGCGCTGTTCGACCGCCCGGCGTTCAAGACGTGTGTGTCGCACGGAATCGTGCTCGGCAACGACGGTCAGAAGATGAGCAAGTCGCTGCGCAACTATCCCGACGTCAACGAGGTCTTCGACCGCGACGGCTCGGACGCCATGCGCTGGTTCCTGATGGCCTCGCCCATCCTGCGCGGCGGAAACCTCGTCGTTACCGAGCAGGGCATCCGCGAGGGCGTGCGACAGGTGCTGCTGCCGCTGTGGAACGCCTATAGCTTCCTGACGCTATACGCACCGAAAGTCGGTACCTGGCGCACAGATTCGCGACATGTCCTGGACCGCTACATCCTGGCCAAGCTCGCCGCACTGCGCGACGACCTGACCGCGGCGATGGATGGGTGCGACATCTCCGGTGCCTGTGAGCAGTTGCGACAGTTCACCGAGGCGCTCACCAACTGGTATGTGCGCCGGTCGCGTTCGCGTTTCTGGGAGGAGGATCCCGACGCGATCGACACCCTGCACACGGTGCTGGAGATCACCACCAGACTGGCCGCCCCGCTGCTTCCGATGGCCACCGAGGTGATCTGGCGGGGATTGACCGGCCAGCGATCGGTGCATTTGACCGACTGGCCGGAGGCCGGCGTCGTCCCTGCCGACCCCGAACTGGTCGCCGCGATGGACCAGGTCCGCGAGGTGTGTTCGACGGCTTCGTCACTGCGCAAGGCCAAGAAGCTGCGGGTGCGACTGCCGCTATCGAAACTCACTGTGGCAGTGGATAATCCGGAAAGTCTGCAGCCGTTCGTCGACCTGATTGCCGACGAACTCAACGTCAAGCAGGTCGAGCCGACCGACGACATCGCCGCCTACGGCCGTTTCGATCTGACGGTCAACGCCCGCGCCGCCGGACCGCGGCTGGGCAAGTCCGTCCAGAATGCCATCAAGGCGGTCAAGGCTGGCCACGGTGTGCTGAACCCCGACGGCACCCTCAGCGCCGGGGACGTGGTGCTGACTGCGGAGGAGTACAGCTCCCGACTGGTCGCGGCGGATCCGGAATGGACCGCCGCGCTGCCCGGCGGCGCTGGACTGGTGGTCCTCGATGGCACCCTCACCCCCGAACTGGAAGCCGAAGGCTGGGCCAAGGACCGCATCCGTGAACTGCAGGATCTGCGCAAGTCCACCGGCCTGGACGTCAGCGACCGGATTCGCGTGGTGATGTCGGTTCCGCCCGACCACGAGCAGTGGGCGCGCACCCACCGCGACTTGATCGCCGGCGAGATTCTGGCGACCAGCTTCGAGTTCGGTGAGCCGGTCGACGGCACCGAGATCGGCGACGGCGTTCGAGTGGCGATCGCCAAGGCCTAGATGTCGCTGCCGAGTGTCCACTTGCGCACGCGAGCAGGATAAATCCCGTGTCGTAATTGGCCACTCGGCGGCGGGCACTAGCTTCAGGACGCAATAGCATCAGGACATGGAACGCTGGGTTCTGCATTTCGACATGGACGCGTTCTTCGCGTCGGTCGAGCAGCTGACCCGGCCGACGTTGCGCGGGCGCCCGGTGCTGGTCGGCGGGCTGGGTGGTCGGGGTGTGGTGGCCGGAGCCAGCTACGAGGCCCGCAGGTTCGGCGCCCGCTCGGCAATGCCGATGCACCAGGCCCGCCGGATGATCGGAGCCGCTGCGGTGGTGCTTCCCCCGCGCGGTGTCGTCTACGGCGTGGCCAGCCGACGGGTCCTCGATACCGTGCGAGCCATGGTGCCGGTGCTCGAGCAACTGTCCTTCGACGAGGCGTTCGGCGAGCCGGCCGAACTGGTCGGTGCCAGCGCCGAGCAGGTTGAGGAGTTCGGCGCCCGGCTGCGCCGCCGGGTGCACGAGGAGACCGGTCTGATCGCATCGGTGGGGGCCGGCTCGGGTAAGCAGATCGCCAAGATTGCCTCCGACCTGGGTAAGCCGGACGGGCTTCGGGTGATCCGCCGAGACGAGGAACGCGGGCTGCTCGATGGGTTGCCGGTCCGTCGCCTGTGGGGCATCGGCCCGGTCGCCGAGGAAAAGCTGCACCGGCTGGGGATTGAGACCGTCGGGCAACTCGCAGCGCTGTCCGACGCCGAGGCGGCCAATATCCTCGGCGCGACGATCGGCCCGGCGCTGCACCGGCTGGCCCGCGGCATCGACGACCGCCCGGTGGTGGAGCGAGCCGAGGCCAAGCAGATCAGTGCCGAATCCACCTTCCCGGCCGACCTGACGACCATCGAGCAGGTGCGCGACGCCGTCGGCCCGATCGCCGAGCATGCCCACCGACGCCTGGAACGCGACGGCCGAGGTGCCCGCACCGTCACCGTCAAACTCAAGAAGTCCGACATGTCCACCCTCACCCGCTCGGCGACCCTGCCCTACGCCACCGCCGACGCGGGCACGCTGACGGCGACGGCCCGCCGGCTACTGCTCGATCCCCGCGACGTCGGCCCGATCCGCCTTGTCGGCGTTGGTTTTTCGGGTCTGTCCGACGTGCGGCAGGAGTCGCTGTTCCCCGACCTCGAACAGCAAGAGGCCGAACTCGCCGACATGACGGACACTCACGCACCGGTGCCCGAGTCCGTCCCAGAAGCCGGCGGTTGGCGTATCGGTGACGATGTCCACCACCCTGACCTCGGGCACGGCTGGGTGCAGGGAGCCGGTCACGGTGTGGTCAGCGTGCGATTCGAGACCAGGGGCACCGGCCCGGGGGTGATGCGCACGTTCGCGTGCGCCAACCCGGACCTGGCACGGGCCAACCCGGTAGACAGCCTGGACTGGCCGGATTACGTCGACGAGCTCGCCCGCTCAGCCCCAGCGGGCGACGACATCGGCCACGGGTAGCCCGAGGCCGAGCGCCGCCATCAGCAGCACCCGCGCCTGACTGCTGCGCAGCCTCGGCACCAGTACCGCCCCGGCGCGCACCAGATCGTGGCCCGGCCCGTATACCGCGGTGGTGCGGCCACCGGGAACCCGCGTCGTGACTGCTACCGAGACACCGCGCGCGCAGGCCCGTGCCACGGCGTCGACCACGGCGGTGCCGGCGTTGCCGGCCCCCATCGCCTCGACCACCAGCCCGCGGGCGCCCGCCTCGGTGAAGGCGTCGATCGCGGTCCCGTCGGCGCCCGGGTAGGCCGAGACGATGTCCACCCGGGCGATCTCGCCGACCGCGCCCAGGAACGCCCGCGTCGCGGTGCCGGTCACGGTGAACCGACCGGCGGCGACGATGCCGACCTCGGGACCGTCGAACAACTGCGCCCCACCCACCTTCGTGGTGCCCAGCGGCCCGCGCACCGACCCGCCGAAGCAGAGCAGGACGCCGAGGTTGCGTGCCTGCGGGCTGGCCGCCACCACCAGGGCGTCGCGCAGGTTGGCCGGCCCATCCGCGTCGAGGGCGTCGGCCGAGCGGGCTGCCCCGGTCAGGACAACCGGCACTGTGCCGTCGTAGGTGAGCGCCAGCCACAGCGCCGTCTCTTCCATGCTGTCGGTGCCGTGGGTCACCACGATCCCGTCCGCGCCTGCCGCGGCTTCAGCGACGGCGGCACCGATGCGCAACCATTCGGTGGGGCCCAGCTGCGAGCTGTCCAGGGCGAAGAGGTCGACCACCTGCGCGTCGAGCCCGCGAGCAAGGTCGGCACCGGCTCGCACCGGGCGCAGCACTCCGTCGGTGTCGGCGCTGGTGGCGATCGTCCCGCCAGTGGTGACGACGACAAGTCGTGACATGCCCGCCATCATGGCGCACCGGTCCAGCACCGGCTCGGTGCGGCCGCACCTCGTGGCTTGATCGCCACGGGACTAGGGAATGATGGGGGAGTGAACGACGAAACGACAGGCAGCGCCGATCCGGTGGCCGACACCGGTGACCAGCGGGTCGGCGCGCCGGCACCGCGGCGGTTGCGGCTGCTGCTGTCGGTGGCTGGCGTGGTGTTAGCCCTCGACGTCGTCACCAAGGTGCTCGCGGTCAAGCTGCTCACCCCCGGCCAGCCGGTCTCGATCATCGGTGACACTGTCACCTGGACTCTGGTGCGTAACTCCGGCGCGGCGTTCTCCATGGCCACCGGCTACACCTGGGTGTTGACACTGGTCGCCACCGGCGTGGTGGCCGGCATCTTCTGGATGGGCCGCCGACTGGTGTCGCCGTGGTGGGCCGTCGGGCTGGGGATGATCCTCGGCGGCGCGCTGGGCAACCTGGTCGACCGGTTCTTCCGGTCGCCCGGGCCGCTGCGCGGTCATGTCGTCGACTTTCTGTCGATTGGATGGTGGCCGGTGTTCAACGTGGCCGATCCGGCGGTGGTCGGCGGTGCGATCCTGCTGGTGGCCCTGTCTCTGTTCGGCTATGACTTCGACGCCATCGGCCGGCGCGGACCCGAACGGTCCGGCACCGACGACGAGGCGAAGACACCCTGATGACGGAACGGTCGATGCCGGTCCCGGAGGGACTGGCCGGCATGCGTGTCGACGCCGGGCTGGCCCGGCTGCTCGGCCTGTCTCGCACGGCTGCCGCCGCCATCGCCGAGGACGGCGGCGTCGAGATCGACGGCGCCCGTGCGGCCAAGTCCGACCGGCTCGAAGCCGGTGCATGGCTGAACGTGCAGATACCGCAGGAAGCGCCGCCGCCGGAGAACACGCCCGTCGAAATCGAGGGCATGACGATCCTGTACTCCGACGCCGACATCGTCGCCGTCGACAAACCCCCGGGGGTGGCCGCCCACGCCACCGTCGGCTGGCACGGCCCGACGGTGCTCGGCGGGTTGGCCGCGGCCGGCTTCCGAATCAGCACCTCCGGCATCCACGAACGTCAGGGCATCGTGCACCGACTGGACGTGGGCACATCAGGGGTGATGGTCGTCGCCCTCTCCGAACGGGCGTACACCCTGCTCAAGCGGGCGTTCAAACAGCGCACCGTCGACAAGCGTTATCACGCCGTCGTACAGGGTCATCCCGACCCGTCCAGCGGAACCATCGACGCGCCGATCGGCCGTCACCGCGGCCACGACTGGAAGTTCGCCGTCACCGAATCCGGCCGCCCCAGCATCACCCACTATGACACCCTCGAAATGTTCAGGGCGGCAAGCCTGCTCGACATTCACTTGGAAACAGGCCGCACTCACCAGATCCGGGTCCATTTCGCGGCGCTGCACCATCCGTGCGCCGGGGATCTGACCTACGGCGCCGACCCGGTGCTTGCCAAGCGGCTCGGACTGCAGCGCCAGTGGCTGCACGCGCGCTCGTTGGCATTCGCCCACCCCGCCGACGGTCGGCACATGGAGATCACCAGTGCCTACCCGGCTGATTTGCAGCATGCGCTGGACGTGTTGCGCACCGAGTCGTGACGGCGCCGGTCGGGCGTGAGGCCAAATCAGGTGGGTTGCTGTACGGGATCGGGGCCTACGGTTCGTGGGGTCTGTTCCCGGCGTTCTTCCCACTGCTGAAACCCGCTGGCGCGCTTGAAGTTCTGGCTCATCGGATCATCTGGACCATGGTCTTGATGGCCGGGGTGATCCTGGCCATGCACCGTCTGGCCGACCTGCGGTCGATCACCCGCCGCACCTGGGGGCTGCTCGCCTGTGCCTCGGCCCTGGTCTCGGCCAATTGGGTGATCTACATCTACGCGGTCAACAACGGTCATGTGGTCGACGCCGCGCTGGGCTACTTCATCAACCCCTTGGGCAGCGTCCTGCTGGGTGTGCTGATCTTCCGTGAGCGCCTCAATCGGGCCCAGGTGGTCGCGCTGGTGATCGCTCTCGCAGCGGTGGTGCTGTTGGCAATCGAGGTGGGCGGCCCGCCCGTCATCGCGCTCGGGCTGGCGTTCAGCTTCGGCCTCTACGGCGCGGTCAAGAAGGTGGTGCCGGTCGACCCGCGGATCAGCGTGGGCATGGAGGCGGCGATCGCCGCGCCGCTGGCCATCGGCTACGTGGTGTGGCTGCAACTGTCGGGGCACGGCGAGTTCGCCAACACTGGGGCGGGCCACATCGTGCTGATGATGTTGTCCGGCCCGATCACCGCCATCCCGCTGCTGTTCTTCGCTGCGGCCGCCCACCGGCTGCCGTTGGTGACGCTCGGGCTGCTGATGTATCTGACCCCGGCCATGCAGATGACGTGGGGCGTGGTGGTCGGTCACGAGCCGATGCCACCCGCCCGCTGGGTCGGCTTCGGGCTGATCTGGCTGGCGCTGGCGGTGTTCAGCGGCGACGCCCTGCGCCGGGCTCGGCGCGACCGGACGGCGCGTCAGTCCAGTCAGTCCGGGGCGACCCCTAGCTGACGACGCAGGGCGCCGTACTCCGAACGCAGCTGGTCGCGTAACCGGTCCACCGCCGCGCGCTTGGTCGCCCGGATCGTGGCCGCGTCAGCCAGGGAGTCGAGCACCCGGTCGACGACTGCGGTGCCGGTGACCCGGTCGGTGCGGATCAGCGAGCGTTCGTCGTCGATGGACAACGCGAAGTCGCGGCACTTCGGTTGGTATTCGAGCGAGACCACCGGGGTGTCGGACAGCGCGGCGAGGATTCCGGCGTGCAGGCGGCTGACGATCGCCACCGAGCAGCGTGCGAGCTCCCGCGCCGCGCCCGCCGCATCGGAGGGCTGCAGGATCTCGGCATCCAGGCCGGCGAACGCCACCTCCAGCCACTTGCGGTCACCGGGATTCATCAGGATCCCGCTGAATCGGTGCCCCCGGCCGGCCAATTCGCGCACCGCGACGGCTACCTGCTCGGCCACGTTCGCAGGGTCGTGACCCCACAGGTCGTCGCCATAACCCAGGTTGACCCCGACCAGGCCGTCCTCGACGGGCGCCTCCGGGCGCGGCAGGATCAGCGCCGGATCGCCGGTCACCTGGACGGTCAGCCCGAGGTCGGCCAGCAGCTCGGCGCTGCGCGGGCCGCGCACCGAGACCGAGTCGAACCCGGACAGCAGCGGCCGCCAGCGATGCAGCTCGCCGTTGGCCGAGCCGCTGCCCCGGCCGACGTAGCTGGGATCCTGGACACCGACGCCGATGGCGTAGCGGCCGTTGTTGTTCGTCACCGCCAGGCCGAGTCGCAGCAGCAACCGGAAGTAGCGGACCCCGACCAGCGTTCCGCCGCCCATCACCAGGGTGCTGGGCCGGCGAGCCCGGTCCAGCGCCGTGGCGAACGGGAAGACGATCTCGTGCGGCAGACGCGGCACATCGTTGAATTCCACGCCGGGAAGCTGTGACCGGACCGCGTCGTAGATCGCGTCGTCGCCGAGGTTGTCCTTCTCGTGGAAGCCCAGATAGGCCACCATCTCCGCTGAGGTCACGTGCACCGACCCTATACTCATCGTCGCGGCGACGCCGCGTCCGGCGGCAGGGGCCGCCGCGAGTCAGTGGGGGTTACATGCCGAGTACCGCGGTCACCACCGGCGGTCGGCGTGGCTTCTTCATCACGTTCACGGTGCTGTTGGTGATCTGGGCCGCGGTGCTGATAACCATCGCAGTGACGGTGATCCCCGACGGCTACTGGTATTCCTACTTCGCCGTCGACTACACGGTGGGTTTCATCCGGCGCGGACTGGCCGGGGAACTGCTCGGCCTGTTCGGACGCGAGCACTACTTCGGTGGCCTGGCCGTCCTGCGCTGGGTGCCGACGGTGTTCTTCACCGCCGGCCTGGCCGCGGTGGTGTGGGTGGTCGCGCTCCGATCGGGCCGCTCGCCGCGGCGCCGGCTGCTCGCCCTGCTGATTCCCGTGCTGCCCTTCGGATTTGCGTTCGCCCTGTTCTCGGCCCGCACCGACCTGCTGGGGGGTGCGGTCTTCGCCGGTTTCGCGGTCGCGTTGACCCGTTTGCGCACCGCACGCGCGACGGTTGTCGGCAGCGCCGTCGGTGGGGTGATCCTGGCGGTGCTGACGCTCATCCACGAGGCCACCCCGTTCCTGTTCGGGCTGGGGATCCTGGCGGCACTGACGGTGCTCGCGGACCGATCGAGCGCGCGGGTGTTTCGGGTCAGCGCGGCACTGGCGCTCGGGCCCGCCGTCCTGGTTGCGCTGGCCCTCGCCGCCTTCGGCAGGCGCGGGGTGTCGAGCCAGCTGTGCCAGCTGGTGCAGCACGGGCCGATGAATCATCCGCTGGCCGGCAAGCCCACGATCGGGCAGCTCTTGCGCGGCTTCCACTACTACGTCGACTACCACGACTGGTTCTGTCGGGCCTTCCTGCCCATGTTCGACCAGAGTTTCAGCGAGGGCGTGCGATTCGTCGGCAGCATCGGTGTGGTCGCGCTGGCCGGCTCGACCGTCTACGGGATCGCTGTGCTGGCCATCAGCCTGCTGGCCATTGCGCACGTCTCCGGCGTACCGCTGCGCCGGTTCGGCGCGTGCCTGCGCCGACGTCCGCTGGCCGTGCTGATTGGGCTGGCGATGATTCTGCCGGTGTTCGCGACCGGCGTGGACTGGGTCCGCTGGTGGGTCGTCATCGCCTTCGACCTCGGCATCGTGTTCCTGCTCTACACCCGCAATCAGTCCGAGATCGACCAGCCGCCGAGCAAGCGCACCCTGATCGTCTTCGCCGTCGGTGTCGTCGCCCTTGCGGTGATCCCGGTCGGCATCATCCCCGGCTTCGGCGCACCGGTTCCGATGTGACGGCCCCCGACCTGACGACCGCCGAATCGAGGACTGCATGACCGACAATCTCCGCCGCAAACGGCTCCTGATCGCGCTGACGGCGGCATTGGCCGTGGCGGCGATCGTGCTGCCGGTGCTCGGTGTGTTGCTGGCGCCCGGGGTGCTCAACAACAAACAGGATGTGGCCACCCCGGTGACCACGACCACCACCACACCGGCGACCTACAGCATCAAGCCCGTAGCTCTGAGACCTGTCACGGGCGCGTTCGTCATCACCCCGCAGGACTGCGCGGCACCCCCGCCGACGCCGCCGGACCAGCCGTTGCGCACCTGCGACATCCTCAAATCGGCGGTGTACGAACTTGAGCCGGAGGCGTTGCGCTTGCAGTTGACCGACGTCGACTCCTTCCTGAACCCGCTGACCAACAAGCAGCTGGTGCAGATGACCATGACGGCCGAGTCGGCCAAGGCCTTCGCCGGTTACACGACGGACCACATCGGTCAGCAAGTCGCCTTCGTCCGCGGCGGCGTTGTGGTCTGGGCGCCCAAGATCACCGAGCCGATCGACGGCGAGGTCCTGCAACTGTCGGGTGACGTCACCGCAGAGCAGGCCGGCGAGATTGCCCGGATGCTGCGCGAAGGCGCCTGAGCACGCGTCACGGCCGGGCGTAGGAAACCAGCACACCGGCGCCGACTCCCACCACCACGACGACCACGAACAGCGCGGTCCCAGGGACCAGATACCGCGACAGCGGCGTGTGGCCCGCCCGCACCTGGTCGCGCACCCGTCGGTAGCGCCAGCGCACCAGGACCAGACTGGCCACCGCGGCTACCGTGGTCAGAGCCACACCTGGCCAGGGCGGGAACCGCTCGGTGATGCTCCAGCGCACGATCAGCGCGCCCACGGCCAGCACCCCGATGACAGTGCGCTGCCAGGCAAGGGCGGTGCGCTCGGCCACACCTTGAGCGTCGAGCAAGCCGTCGGCATCGGGGTCCATCTAGCGGCCGAACTCGGCGAGGAAGATCAGGACTGCCGCGGCGATCACGATGATCGCGACCCCGCCCACCACGATTCGCGGCATCGGGTCGGTGGGCAGCGGCTGCCCCTCGCGAAGCGCCCGTTCGGTGCGGTTCCAGCGCAGATAGGCGCCCACCGTCACGGTCAGCGACAAGATCAGCAGCAGGATCGTGATGGCGATCCGGAATGGGCGCGGCCCGAAATCGTGGACCAGACTGGCCAACGCGACCGCGCCCGCCAGCAGCGCCAAACCGGTCCGCAACCAGGCCAGGAACGTTCGCTCGTTGGCCAGCGTGAAGCGGTAGTCGGGGTCGGTGCCGACACTGCGCAACGGGGGTTTGCGCGGGAACATTCAGGCCTCCATGGGCAGTGCACCGTCGGCGTCCGGCCGATTTCGGCACACTCGCCGGACACGTGGCGCGACACGCCGAAGTGTGTCGGTTGGCGGCCCTAGACTGACGGGCCTATGGGTACTGGAACTTCTGCCGGCTCTTTTGTACACCTTCATAACCACACCGAGTACTCGATGCTCGACGGTGCCGCGAAGATTTCGCCCATGCTGGCCGAGGCGCAACGACTCGAAATGCCCGCGATCGGCATGACCGACCACGGAAACATGTTCGGGGCCAGTGAGTTCTACAACGGGGCGACCAAGGTCGGTATCAAGCCGATCATCGGGGTGGAGGCCTATATCGCTCCCGCTTCTCGATTCGACACCCGCCGGATCCTGTGGGGCGATCCCGGGCAGAAGAGCGACGACGTCTCGGGTAGCGGTTCCTACACCCACATGACGATGGTCGCCGAGAATGCCACCGGCCTGCGCAACCTGTTCAAGCTGTCGTCGCGGGCCTCGTTCGAAGGACAGCTCGGCAAGTGGTCCCGGATGGACGCCGAGATCATCGCCGAGCATGCAGAAGGCATCATCGCCACCACCGGCTGCCCGTCGGGGGAGGTGCAGACCCGGCTGCGGCTGGGCCACGACCGCGAGGCGCTGGAGGCCGCGGCAAAGTGGCGGGAGATCTTCGGGCCGGAGAACTTCTTCCTGGAACTGATGGACCACGGCCTGTCGATCGAGCGGCGGGTCCGCGATGGGCTGCTCGAGGTCGGCCGCAAGTTGGGCATCCCGCCGCTGGCCACCAACGACTGCCATTACGTCACGCGCGACGCGGCGCACAACCACGAAGCGCTGTTATGCGTGCAGACCGGCAAGACCCTGTCCGACCCAAACCGGTTCAAGTTCGACGGCGACGGCTACTTCCTGAAGTCGGCTGCCGAGATGCGCGCCCTGTGGGACGCCGAGGTTCCCGGGGCCTGCGATTCGACCCTGCTGATCGCCGAACGGGTGCAGTCCTACGCCGAGGTGTGGGCGCCGGTGGACCGGATGCCGATCTTCCCGGTGCCCGAGGGCCACGACCAGGGATCCTGGCTACGCCACGAGGTCGAGGCCGGGCTGCGCCGGCGATTCCCTAACGGTGTGCCACCGGAGTACACCGAGCGCGCCGCCTACGAGATCGACGTCATCTGCGGCAAGGGATTCCCGTCGTACTTCCTGATCGTGGCGGACCTGATCAACTACGCCCGCTCCATCGACATCCGGGTGGGCCCGGGCCGCGGGTCGGCGGCCGGTTCGTTGGTGGCCTACGCGCTGGGCATCACCAACATCGACCCGATCCCGCACGGTCTGCTGTTCGAACGCTTCCTCAACCCGGAGCGCCCGTCGGCTCCCGATATCGACATCGACTTCGACGACCGCCGCCGCGGCGAAATGGTGCGGTATGCCGCCGAGAAGTGGGGCAGCGACCGGGTCGCCCAGGTCATCACGTTCGGCACCATCAAAACGAAAGCCGCCCTGAAGGATTCGGCCCGGGTGCACTACGGCCAGCCGGGCTTCGCGATCGCCGACCGGATCACCAAGGCGCTGCCGCCACCGATCATGGCCAAGGACATTCCGCTGTCGGGTATCACTGACCCGAACCACGAGCGGTTCAAGGAGGCCGCCGAGGTCCGCGGCCTGATCGACACCGATCCCGATGTGCGCACCATCTACGAGACGGCCCGCGGGCTGGAGGGTCTGGTCCGTAACGCCGGCGTGCACGCCTGCGCGGTGATCATGAGCTCGCAGCCGCTGATCGAGGCGATCCCGCTGTGGCGGCGCCCGCAGGACGGGGCGGTCATCACCGGCTGGGACTACCCGTCGTGTGAGGCCATCGGCCTGCTGAAGATGGACTTCCTCGGGCTGCGAAATCTGACGATCATCGGCGACTGCATCGAGAACATCAAGGCCAACCGGGGCATCGACATCGACCTGGAGAAGCTGCCGCTGGATGACCCCAAGGCCTACGAACTGCTGGGCCGCGGCGACACCCTGGGTGTGTTCCAGCTCGACGGTGGGCCGATGCGAGATCTGCTGCGGCGCATGCAGCCCACCGAGTTCAACGACATCGTCGCCGTGCTGGCGCTGTACCGGCCCGGCCCGATGGGCATGAACGCCCACAACGACTACGCCGACCGCAAGAACAACCGCCAGCCGATCAAACCGATCCATCCGGAGCTGGAGGAGCCGCTCAAGGAGATCCTGTCCGAGACCTACGGCCTGATCGTCTACCAAGAGCAGATCATGTTCATCGCCCAGAAGGTCGCCTCCTACTCGATGGGTAAGGCCGACGCGCTCCGAAAAGCGATGGGCAAGAAGAAGCTCGAGGTCCTCGAGGCCGAGTATCAGGGCTTCAAGGAAGGAATGACCGCCAACGGGTTCTCCGAGAAGGCGGTCAAGGCACTGTGGGACACCATCCTTCCGTTCGCCGGTTACGCGTTCAACAAATCGCACGCCGCCGGCTACGGTCTGGTGTCTTACTGGACTGCCTACCTCAAGGCCAACTTCCCGGCCGAGTACATGGCCGGCCTGCTCACCTCTGTCGGTGACGACAAGGACAAGGCCGCGGTCTACCTGGCCGACTGCCGCCGACTGGGCATCACCGTGCTGCCGCCCGACGTCAACGAGTCGGTGCAGAACTTCGCCTCGGTGGGCAACGACATCCGGTTCGGCCTCGGCGCAATCCGCAACGTCGGCGCCAACGTAGTCAGTTCGCTGATCGCCACCCGCACCGACAAAGGAAAGTTCACCGACTTCTCCGACTACCTGAACAAGATCGACATCGCAGCCTGCAACAAGAAGGTCACCGAGTCGCTGGTCAAGGCCGGTGCCTTCGATTCGCTCAGCCACCCGCGCAAGGGGCTGTTCCTGATCCACACCGACGCGGTCGACTCGGTCCTGGGCACCAAGAAGGCCGAGGCAATGGGTCAGTTCGACCTCTTCGGTGGCGCCGACGGTGGCGCCGACATTGCCGATTCGGCGTTCACCATCCGGGTGCCCGACGACGAGTGGGACGACAAGCACAAGCTGGCTCTCGAGCGGGAGATGTTGGGACTCTACGTGTCCGGCCACCCGCTCAACGGAGTCGCGCACCTGCTGGCCACCCAGGTCGACACGCAGATCCCGGCCATCCTCGACGGCGACGTCGCCAACGATACCCAGGTGCGGGTGGGCGGCATTTTGGCTGCAGTGAACCGCCGCGTCAACAAGAACGGAATGCCCTGGGCATCAGCACAATTGGAAGATCTCACCGGTGGCATCGAGGTGATGTTCTTCCCGCAGACCTACTCGCTGTTCGGGGCCGAGATCGCCGACGACGCGGTGGTCCTTGTCGGTGGGAAGGTGCGCATCCAGGATGACCGGATCTCACTGATCGCCAATGAGCTTGTGGTGCCGGACTTCTCGAACGCCCAGCCGGACCGGCCGCTGGCGGTGAGCCTGCCCACTCGGCAGTGCACCATCGACAAGGTCAGTGCACTCAAACAGGTGCTGGCCCGTCACCCGGGAACCGCACAGGTCCATCTGCGGTTGATCAGCGGCGACCGCATCACCACCCTGGAACTGGACCAGTCGCTGCGGGTGACGCCGTCCTCGGCGCTGATGGGCGACCTCAAGGCCTTGCTCGGGCCAGGCTGCCTGGGGGGTTAGCCTACCGGCCGATCCTCCGGGCGCGGATTATTCTGTGCGTCAGTCTCTTTCAGCAGGCGTACGCATGCGAGGCTGACCAGTGCCAAGCCGGCAAGCATCGCCGCGATGCTCGAACTGCCGTGCCTGTCCAGAAGGTACTCCGAAATCACCGGGGGCACACCGCCGCCGAGGAGGCCGCCGATATTGTGTGCCAGGCCCGCGCTGGTGTAGCGGACCCGTGTGCACGGGCAAAGTCTCATGACGCAGAGTCGGTTTATCCAGAGCATCGCCGCCCGGGACTGCCCGGGGATATGCAAGATGGGGGCATGGACGATGACAAGGATCGGGACACATCGCGGCACCTGGGTGGCACAGTCATCGATGGGCGAGATCGCCATCGAATTCACCCCGGCCAATGACTTGGGAGTGCTCGACCACGTCGTCACGCTGCCGTCGGGGGAGCCGGTGTTCAATCCCCTGCGGGTGGTGCCGGCCGGTGCCGAGTGGAGCGAGGTTGTTTTCACTCTTCGGCGCAGGCCGGGCATGTCTGACGCCGAATATGCGGCCGATGCGGCGGCGATAGCGGCCGATCTGGCCACCCTCAAGCGGATACTGGAGCGTTAGCCCCGCGGGTGGCGGCGGAGGCCGAAGGCCAGCCAGATCGTCGTCGACAGTGCGGCGGCGGTCAGGACGGCCGGGGCTGCCTGGGCGGTGACCAGGGCGAGCACCACGAACACCAACAGACCGAGCACCAACGCCATCAGCTTGTACAGCGGCCACGGCACCCCGGCGATCCGGACTTGCGACCCGGACGAGGCCAGGGCTGCCCGCACCTGCTCAACACTCGTCATCCTTTGAGGATCGCTCGCATCTTTCTTTTCGGCTAGCCGAAACTCTAGATAAGGGTGTTCTGGATATCTTCAGCATGCGCGTTCCATTGTCGACGTGCTGCAAACTCGGTGCGCACGCGGTGGGACAGCGTTGCCGGTTCTGTGGCGCGGGCCGATCAGGTGAACCATGTGGTGAGGGCGTCTGTGAGCCCGGTGGTGGTGGTGCCGCGGCCGACCCAGGCGATATGGCCGTCGGGGCGGACCAGGACAGCTTGGGGGGCGGCGATCTCGCCGAGTATGGGCAAGTGCCAGGTCGGTGTCGTGTGTGCGTGCACCGTGGTCACGCGGCGTTCCCACCCGGTGAGGTCCGCGCTGCAGGGTTGGCCGTGTGTGAGCAGTATCCACTGGGCGGGGTGGAGCAGGGTGAACAGTCGGGTGGGGCCGTCGGCAGTGTGCAGGTCGAGGTCGGGCATCCGCAGGCCGAGTAGCGGGTCTGCCGGATTGGGGTTGTAGCTGATGTCGAGTCCGCACATCATGGCGGCGATCCGGGTCCGGGGTTGGTCGAGGGTGAGCAGTTCGGCCATGGTGTCGCGTAGTGCGGCCACGCGTGGGCCGGGGCCGTTGAGGGCTGTTTGCGCCATGGTGTTGTGCAGCACGCGGGCCGCGACCGGGTGTCGTTCGTCGTGGTAGGTGTCCAGGATGTGCTCGCCGGAGGTTTCGGTGACGACTTGGCCCAGTTTCCATCCGAGGTTGACGGCGTCTTGGATGCCGGTGTTCAGCCCCTGCCCGCCGACGGGGAAGTGGACGTGGGCGGCGTCGCCAGCCAGCAGTACACGTCGGTCGCGGTAGTTGTCGGCTTGCCGTGTGGTGTCGGTGAACCGGGAAATCCATGTGGCACTGCGCAGTCCGTAGTCGGTCCCGCGCAAGGCGATCAGTGCCGTGCTGAGGTCGGTCAGCGTGGCGTCCCGGGCGCTGCCGACCTCAGGTTCGGTCACCACGACCCGGATCGTGTCTTCACCGTCGAATCGGAAGAATGAATGAAACCCGCCGTCGGTGTGCAGGCCCCAGGGCGGCTCGTCGGCCAGTGTGACGTCGGCGACCAGGCAGCTGGTGGAGGGCTCCCATCCAGGGAAGCCGATGCCGGAGCTCTTGCGCACGAGGCTGCGGCCTCCGTCGCAGCCGACGAGGTAGGCGCTGCGTCGGCGGGTTCCATCCGACAGGACGATGTCGACGCCGGCGGGATCTTGGGTGAACCCGGCCACCGCACAGTCGTAGTCGACGCTGACCCCGAGCTCAGCGATCCATTCGGCGAGGAGTTTCTCTATGCGGTACTGCAGCAGAGCCAGCCCGTAGTTGTGCCGGGTGGGGAGGTCGGAGATGTCGAAGAACATCCCGGAGTAGTGGATGTATTGGCCGGTGCTGCCCTCGGCCACGAACCGCTCGGCGATACCGCGCTGGTCGAGGACCTCAATAGTGCGCGGCGTCATACCGCCCGCGCGCGAACCCACGAGATCGTGGCCGGCTCGCGGCTCGATCACCGTGACGTCGACTCCGGCCAACGCCAGCTCACCGGCCAGCATCAATCCGGTGGGGCCGGCTCCGGCGATCAGCACATCGCAGTCAGCCATGTTGGCCTCCATCGGGTGGGGGGATGGGTTGGTCGTCGTCGCGCGGACCGAAGAATCCGAAGCTGTCGATCACCGGTGGCGCGGGCGCGTGGGTCCAGTTCCAGGTGGCGATCTGGCGTCGGGAGCGGCGGCTGAACATCGCCCGCAACAACTCGTAGCTCTCAGCTTCCAGCACGGTGGCGGGTTCGCCTGCACCGCAGTGCCATTCGTGACCATCGTCGTTTCGAATGAGAACGGTCGGGCAGTCTTTGAGGCGTTGGCGCAGGAACTGCATCATCACCGGGAGGAAGGGTTGCTGCCAGTGCTCCCGAGCGGGGCGGGGATGACCGAGGGCTTCGTGCAGGTCGGCTTCGTGGCAGATCAGGTCCGCGGCGATGTTCGGCCCGGTGAATCGCTGTCCGGCTAGCCCTTGTTCGATCACCGGCCCGACGGCGTGCCACTCGCGAAGCAACTGGTGGGCGGGGATGGTGCGGCGTTCATCGACGTGGCGGGCTGTCCACGCTTGGCCGGGGGCGCCGTCGATACGTCCGGTAGCCGCGTCGACTGCACCCCCTGTGAGATGGGCCACCAGGTCGTGGACCGTCCATTGTGGGGTTGCGGGCACCGGGAGCTCCCACTGCTCGTCGGCGAGCGTGCTCAGCAGGTGCGACACCCGGGCACGGGTGTCGCGATAGATCACGTCCAAACCATGGTCATGGTCGTCCGGCCTTGGCTGCATGCGGATCGCCTCCTGTCAGGGTCGTTGTGGCGGGCCAGGGATCACCTTGACGAACAAACAGGCTGTCGGGCAACCGATCCCGTTGCGCCACCGGGACAGCCGACAACCACTCACCGAGTACCGCGGCGGCCAGCAGCCTGACCATGCCAACGCCCGAGGGCAACGGCTCGATCGGTCGGCTCGCCCATGTCGTGCTCTCAGGGCCCATCCCGACCGCCGCGACGCTACCACAACCATAAGAAAGATAAGAGAAAAATAAGGCAACTCTAAGGTGCGTTTGGGTCGGATGAAGGACTCAACGCTGTTCGAGCGCCGGCTGTTCAATCCCGCCTGACCTCACAACGCCGTGCGGCGGCCGGTGAGCGCGCGTTATCGCGCCCCTAACTCACGCCGCACCGGCCGTAATGTCCGTCGGGCATGATCACCCCGTGGCCGGGACCGATGGTGGTGACCGCATCCGCACCGCGTGCTCGTATTGCGGTGTCGGGTGCGGCATCGAGGTGCACACCGCCCCCGGCAGGCGCGGGCCGGTCATCGCCAAGGTCGTCGGTGACCGGCTCCATCCGTCCAACTTCGGCCGGCTGTGTACCAAAGGTGCCACCCACGCCGAGTTGATGGGCAACGCCGAGGGCCGCGCTACCAGCGCACTGGTACGCCCGGCGCGGGGGGAGCAGCTGGTGGCCGCCGATGTCGACGACGCCGTGACCGGCGTGGGGACCCGGTTACGGGGGATCGTCGAGCGTCACGGCCCGGACTCGGTGGCCCTGTACGTCTCGGGGCAGATGTCGATCGAGGCGCAATACCTGGCGACGAAACTGGCCAAGGGCTTCATTGGCACCGTCAACATGGAATCGAACTCGCGGTTGTGCATGGCCAGCGCCGCGGCGGGTTACAAACAATCCCTCGGTTCCGACGGCCCACCCGGCTCGTACTCCGATATCGACTGCGCTGAACTGTTTTTCGTCATTGGCGCCAACATGGCCGATTGCCATCCCATTCTGTTCCTGCGAATAGCCGACCGGTTGCGGGTCGGGGCCAAACTGATCGTCGTCGACCCCCGACGCACGGAGACGGCGGCCAAAGCCGACCTCTTCCTGCAGATCCGTCCCGGCACCGACCTGGCGTTGCTCAACGGTCTGCTGCACCTGCTGGTGGCCGCCGGCGATATCGACACCGACTTCATCGCCGAACACACCGAAGGCTGGGCGGCGATGCCCGACTTCCTCGCCGGCTACCCCCCTGACGCGGTGGCCGAGATCACCGGACTGGCCGAGGCCGACATCCGCACCGCGGCAGCCATGATCGGGCAGGCCGGCGAGTGGATGTCGCTATGGACGATGGGTCTCAACCAGAGCACCCACGGCACGGCGAATACCACCGCCATCTGTAACTTGCACCTGGCCACCGGGGCCATCTGCCGACCGGGCAGCGGCCCGCTGTCGCTGACCGGCCAGCCCAACGCCATGGGCGGCCGCGAGATGGGCTACATGGGTCCTGGCCTGCCGGGCCAACGCTCGCTGGCGTCGGCCGAGGACCGTGCGTTCGTGGAGTCGATCTGGAACCTTCCAGCGGGAACCCTGCGCGACGAGGCGGGTCACGGCACCGTCGGCATGTTCGAAAAGATGGCGGCCGGGGACATCAAGGCCTGCTGGATCATCTGCACCAATCCGGTGGCCACCGTGCCCAACCGTGACACCGTCATCCGCGGTCTGCGGGCCGCCGAGCTGGTGGTCACCCAGGACGCATACGCCGCCACCGCCACCAACAGCTACGCCGACGTGGTCTTGCCCGCCGCCCTATGGGCGGAGACCGACGGGGTGATGGTCAATTCCGAGCGCACGTTGACCCTTGTCCGGCAATGCGTTTCGCCGGTGGGCCAGGCCCGGCCGGACTGGCAGCTGATCTGCCAGGTCGCCGCGGCCATGGGCTTCGGTGAGTACTTCGACTACCGGTCCGCCGAGCAGGTGTTCGACGAGATCCGCCGGTTCTGGAACCCCCGAACCGGCTACGACCTGCGCGGAGCTGACTATCAGCGGCTGCGCGAGGGTCCGCTGCAATGGCCGTGCCCGCCCGGCGACGACCAGCGTCGCCACCCGATCCGCTATCTCAACGACGGAGTCAGTCAAAGCCATCACGTCGACGCGGACGGACGGGCCCCCCGACTGGCGTTCGCGACGCCGTCCCGGCGGGCGGTCTTCCACGCCCGGCCGCACGTGGGGCCCGACGAAGTGACCGACGAGGACTACCCGTTCGTCCTCAACACCGGTCGGCTCGCGCACCAGTGGCACACCATGACCAAGACCGGCCGGGTACCCAAGCTCACCCGGTTGGACAACGGCCCGTTTCTGGAGATCCATCCCGACGATGCGGCATCGCTGGGCATCGTCGACGGCCTCGACGTCGAGGTGTGCTCCCGCCGCGGCCGCGCCGTGCTGCCCGCCGTCGTCACTGACCGCGTCGGGCCGCGAACCTGCTTCGCGCCGTTCCACTGGAACGACCAGCAGGGCGCGGATCTGACCGTCAATGCGGTCACCAACGATGCGGTGGACGCCGAGTCGCTTCAGCCCGAACTCAAGGTGTGCGCGGTGCGACTGCGACCGGTCGGAGTCCGCCCGGCGCCCGCCGAACCGGGCCGCACCCCACCGACCCTGGCCGATGGTGGACCGGTGGTCCTGTGGGCCTCGCAGACCGGCAACGCCGAGGACCACGCAACGCGGCTCGTCGAGGAGATTGCCGCCCAGGGTGTTTCGGCCCGACTCGCCGCAATGGCCGACGTGACACCAGACCAACTGGTCCGCGCCGGTGACGTGTTCGTGGTGACCAGCACCTTCGGTGACGGGGGACCGCCGGACAACGGCGCTGAATTCTGGTCTCGCCTGCAGGCGCCCGACGCCCCGGCATTGACCGGAGTGCGGTTCGCCGTCCTCGGCCTCGGTGACCGGTCCTACGGTCAATTCTGCGGCCACGCACGCTCACTGGACGCCCGGCTGGCCGAACTCGGTGCCGCTCGGTTGCTCGACCGCGGTGAGTGCGAGGCCCACGACGCCACCGCGCTGGGCCAGTGGAATCGCCGCGTCGTGCAATTGGTCAATCCCGCTGCGGTGTTGCCCGATCCGGCTACCGCCGGTGCGGTCGATGTCGTGGCCACGCCCTTCACCCGGGGCCACCCGCTACCGGCCAGGCTGAGCCGCAACATCCGGCTCACCCCGGTGACGGCGGCCAAGGAGGTGCGCCAGTTCGGCTTCGACATCTCCGAGTACGACGTCTCCTACGCCGTCGGCGACTCGCTGGGCGTGCAACCCACCAACAACCCCGAGGACGTCGACCAGTGGTTGGTTGCCACCGGACTGACCGGCGACGAAGCGGTCGAAGTCGACGCAACGGAATGCTCACTGCGCCAAGCGCTCACCGTGGCCTATGACTTCTGCCGGCTGACTCCCGACCTGCTGGACTTCCTCACCGCGGCGGCCCCCGACAAGGCGGCCGCCAAACGGCTGCGCGCCGTGCGGCACGGCCTCGACGCCGTGCGTACCGTCACCGTCGACGCCACCGCCCAGCAGTGGCAAGACGTCCTCGTCCGGCTCACACCGCGGTTCTATTCGATCTCGTCGAGCCCGCTGGTCAGCCCGCGTGAGGTACAGCTGACGGTATCGGTGTTGCGCTACAACGGAATCGACGGCTCGCCGCGGGGCGGAGTGTGTTCGACCTACCTTGCCGACCGTGCCACCGGTGTGCCCACCCCGATCTTCCTGCAACGCTCGCCGCATTTCCGCCCGCCGCAGGACAGGTCCGCGCCGATCGTGATGATCGGTGCCGGCACTGGGATCGCGCCGTTCCGCGGGTTCCTGCAGGAACGCCGCGCCCTCGGTCATACCGGGCGCAACTGGTTGTTCTTCGGCGACCAGCACCGGGCCGAGAACTTCTATTACCGCGACGACCTGACCGACATGGTCAGTGACGGCTTCCTCAACCGGCTGGACCTGGCGTTCTCCCGCGACCAGGCCAAGCGTATCTATGTGCAGAACAAGATGATCGACAACGGTGCCCAACTGTGGAGCTGGCTGCAGGACGGTGCCCACCTCTACGTCTGTGGCGATGCCAGTACCATGGCGACCGGGGTCGACTCGGCGCTGGGCACGATCATCGAGACCCACGGGCGGCGCAGTGCGGCAGCGGCCCATGACTACAAGCGGGAACTGGTCGCCGCCAAACGTTACGTGCGCGACGTGTACTGACCTCACCGCCCGGCCCCGCCGAAAGTGAGGAGGTTGTGACACATCGATCACCGTGTGCACCCGGACCGCAACAAAGGATTCCTACCGTGGACGTATGCAGATTTCCGCGCAGATCTCTCCCACCCGAAGCCGCTACGACATCGACGACTGGGATCCCGAGGACGTCGACGCCTGGAACAACGGAGGTGCGAAAACCGCACGCCGCAACCTGATCTGGTCCATCTTCGCCGAACACGTCGGGTTCTCGGTGTGGTCGATCTGGTCGGTGATGGTGTTGTTCATGCCGCAGAACGTCTACCACATCGACGCGGCGGGCAAGTTCTTCCTCGTGGCGGTGCCCACCCTCATCGGCGCCCTGCTGCGCATCCCGTACACCTTCGCCGTCGCCCGCTTCGGCGGCCGCAACTGGACCATCGTCTCGGCGATAGCCTTGCTGGTCCCGACGGCGCTGACGCTCTACTTCATGGCCCACCCGGGCACGTCCTACACCACGTTTCTGATCGTGGCCGCCTTAGCCGGTCTCGGCGGCGGCAACTTCGCCTCGTCGATGACCAACATCAACGCCTTCTACCCGCAGCGATACAAGGGCTGGGCGCTGGGGCTCAACGCCGGCGGGGGCAACATCGGAGTTGCGGTGATCCAGATCGTCGGGCTGATCGTGATCGCGACCGTCGGCAACCGGTCGCCGCACCTGGTCTGCGCGGTCTACCTGGTGCTTGTCGCGCTGGCAGCGCTCGGTGCGGCAATGTTCATGAACAACCTGACCAACCAGCGCACCGACGCCCGCTCGATGATCGCGGTTCTGGCCCATCGTGATTCGTGGCTGATCTCGCTGCTCTACATCGGCACATTCGGCTCGTTCATCGGCTTCGGGTTCGCCTTCGGTCAGGTGCTGCAGCTCAATTTCCTGGCCGGGCTGTCCCACGGCGGCCCCGTTACACCGGCGATGGCCGCCCAGGCGTCGCTGCACGCCGCCCAGATCGCTTTCATCGGACCCGTTCTTGGCTCGCTGTCACGTCCGCTGGGCGGCTGGTTGTCCGATCGATTCGGGGGTGGGCGAGTCACCCTGTACACCTTCGCCGCGATGATCGCCGCCGCCGCCTGGCTGGTCGCGGCCGGCGAGATCGACGACGCCGCCGCCGGCCCGGCGTCGGGTGCCACCATGGCCGCGTTCGTCGCGGGGTTCATCATGCTGTTCATCCTGTCCGGCATGGGTAACGGCTCCACCTACAAGATGATCCCGTCGATCTTCGAGGCGAAATCCCGCAGCCTGGACCACCTCGGGGCCGCGGACCGCAGGGCATGGTCGCAGCGGATGTCGGGGTCCTTGATCGGAATCGCCGGAGCCATCGGCGGTCTCGGTGGGGTGGGGGTAAACATGGCGCTGCGCGCCTCCTATCTCTCGCCCGCGAAATCGGCGACCATGGCGTTCTGGGTGTTCCTGGGCTTCTACGTGCTGTGCGCGGTCATCACCTGGCTGGCCTACGTGCGCACGCCTGCGCAGGCGACCAAGGTGACCCGTACCGACGAGACCGCGGTCGACAGCGCCGCAGCTGTCGCATGACCGCCCGCAAGACCGGCCCCAAGACCGTCGTGGTTATCGGCCACGGCATGGTCGGGCACCGCTTCGTCGAGGCGCTGCGTGACCGGGATCGTGACGGCAGCTGGCAGGTGGTCGTGCTGTGTGAGGAAGCCACCCCGGCCTACGACCGAGTTGGACTGTCGTCCTACATCGAGGCGTGGGATCGCACCGCGCTTGCTCTTGCCGGAAACGACTACGCTGCCGATGAACTGGTGGATCTACGGATCGGTCACCGCGCGGTGGCCATCGACCGTCCAGCGCGTCAGGTGTTGACCTCGGCGGGGGAGCGGGTCTGCTACGACGCGGTTGTGCTGGCCACCGGCTCGCGGCCGTTCGTCCCGCCGATCCCCGGCAGCGACCTGGAGCGCTGCTTTGTCTACCGCACACTGGAAGACCTCGACGCCATCCGCGCCGTCACCACAGCGACCGAGCCGGGAGCGACCGGCATCGTCGTCGGCGGCGGTCTGCTGGGCCTCGAGGCGGCGAACGCCCTTCGCCTGCTGGGCTTGTCGCCGCACGTGCTGGAGCGTTCCCCGCGGCTGATGCCGCTGCAGATCGACGACGGCGGTGGCGCCCTGCTCAACCGGCTGGTCGGCGAGTTGGGTATCACCGTGCACACCGAGGTGTCGACCACCGACATCCTCGACACCGGTGACGGGCTGAGCGTGTTCCTCTCCGACGGCCAGCGGCTCGACGCCGCGGTGCTGGTGTTCTCCGCAGGGGTGCGCCCTCGCGACGAACTGGCCCTTGACTGCGGTCTGGACATTGCCGAGCGTGGCGGAGTCCTCACCGACATCGGCTGCGTCACATCCGATCCGGATGTCTTCGCGATCGGTGAGGTCGCCGCTGTCGAGGGGCGGTGTTACGGTCTGGTCGCCCCCGGCTACACGATGGCGGAGGTGGTGGCCGACCGGCTGCTCGGCGGCAGCGCCGAGTTCCCCGGTGCGGATCTGTCCACCAAGCTCAAACTGCTTGGGGTCGACGTCGCCAGCTTCGGCGACGCCCACGCGGCGACGCCCGGCGCCCTAGAGGTCGTGCTCAATGACGCCGTGAACCAGACCTACGCCAAACTCGTCGTCTCCGATGATGTTTCGACTCTGCTGGGCGGAATCCTGGTCGGCGACGCCAGCGCCTACGCCACGTTGCGCCCACTGGTGGGCCGACCATTGCCCGCCGACCCGGCGACCCTGATCTCGCCGGCCGGTGCTGAGGTGGGTGTCGGGGCGCTGCCCGACGACGCGCAGATCTGCTCGTGCAATTCGGTGTCGAAAGGAGCCATCGCCGAGGCCATTTCGCACGGCTCTCACGACGTGCCCGCGATCAAGTGCTCCACCTCGGCCGGAACGTCTTGCGGCAGTTGCATCCCGATGCTCAAGAGGCTGCTCGAGGCGCAGGGCGTGGCGATGTCCAAGGCGTTGTGCGAACACTTCACGCAAACCCGCGCCGAACTGTTCCAGATCGTCGCCACCACCGGGCTGCGCACCTTCTCCGCGCTGATCGCCGAGCACGGCACCGGAACCGGCTGCGACATCTGCAAGCCTGTCGTCGCATCCATCCTCGCGTCCACGTCCAGTGACCATATCCTCGACGGCGAGGCGGCCGGGCTGCAGGACACCAACGACCACTTCCTGGCCAACATTCAGCGCAACGGCACCTATTCGGTGGTGCCTCGGCTGCCCGGCGGCGAGGTCACCCCGGAGAAGCTGATGGTGATCGCCGAGGTGGCCCGCGATTTCGGTCTCTACACCAAGATCACCGGTGGGCAGCGTATCGACCTGTTCGGTGCCCGCGTCGAACAGCTGCCGCTGATCTGGAAGCGACTCGTCGACGCCGGCATGGAATCCGGCCACGCGTATGGCAAGTCGCTGCGGACAGTCAAGAGCTGCGTCGGCTCATCGTGGTGCCGCTACGGCGTCCAGGACTCGGTGGCGATGGCCGTCGACCTGGAGTTGCGCTACCGCGGGCTGCGCTCGCCGCACAAGATCAAGATGGGTGTCTCCGGATGCCAACGCGAATGCGCGGAAGCCCGCGGCAAGGACGTCGGGGTGATCGCCACCGAGAAGGGCTGGAACCTCTACGTCGGAGGCAACGGCGGGGCCACTCCGAAACACGCCCAGCTGCTGGCCGGCGACCTCGACTCGGAGACGCTGGTGCGCTACATCGATCGCTACCTGATGTTCTACATCCGTACCGCCGATCGTCTGCAGCGCACCGCGGTGTGGCAGGAGAGCATCGAGGGCGGGCTCGACCACATCCGCGCCGTTGTGTGCGACGACACACTGGGTATCGCCGCCGACCTCGATGCCGCGATGGCCCGCCACGTCGAGGGCTACTCCGACGAGTGGGCCGGGGTGCTGGCCGACGAGAGCAAACTCGCCCGGTTCGTGTCCTTCGTCAACGCCCCGGATCAACCTGATCCGACGGTCGCGTTCGATGAGACCGGCCCGCGCAAGGTGCCGGTGCTGCTGGGCATGCCGAGCAGTGTCAACGCCACGGAAAGCCACCTGTAACAGAAGCGAAACACCGCCGCTCTATCAAGGGCTTGGGTGGGTGTGGGGAGGATGAGGAAACCATGACAGTTCTTGCGGATATCCGCTCCGGCGCCGACGCGCACACCTGGACACCGGCGTGCCGGCTCGAGACACTGCTGGCCGGCCGCGGCGCGGCCGTGCTCCTGGCCGACGGGGAGCAGGTCGCGCTGTTCCTGTTGGCTGACGGCACGTTGGCGGCCGTGGGCAACATCGACCCGTTCGGTCGGGCCGCGGTGATGTCGCGCGGCATTGTCGGCGACCGCGGTGGCGAGCCGACTGTCGCGTCGCCGTTGGGAAAGCAGGTGTTCTCCCTGATCGACGGCCGCTGCCTCGACGACGAGTCTTACGCGCTGCCGGTCTACGACGTCAGGGTGGTCGATGGATTCATCGACATCAGAAACCACTGAGCCGCTGGCCGGGTTCACCGTCGGGGTGACCGCGGCGCGCCGGGCCGAGGAATTCATCGCACTGCTGGAACGGCGAGGTGCCGCCGTGATGCACGCTCCGGCGATCCGGATCGTGCCGCTGGTCGACGATGTGGAGCTGCAGCGGGTGACCACCCACCTCGTCGAAGAGCCGCCGGATCTGGTGGTGGTGACCACCGGTATCGGCTTTCGGGGCTGGATCGAGGCCGCCCACGGCTGGGACGTCTCCGAGGAACTGACCGCCGCACTGGAGTCCACCCGGATCGTCGCCCGCGGCCCCAAAGCCCGCGGCGCGGTGCGTCAGGCCGGCCTGTGCGAGGAGTGGAGCCCGGAGTCCGAGTCGTCGGTCGAAGTGCTCGAGCGGCTGCTCAGCGAAGGGGTGGAGGGTCTGCGGATCGCAGTGCAGCTACACGGCGCCGCCAGCGAGTGGGAGCCCGACACCGACATTTGTGAGGCGCTGGCGCTGGCCGGTGCGCGTGTGGTCAAGGTGCCGGTCTACCGATGGGAGACACCCGACGACTCGCGCCGCCTCGACCAGCTGGTCACCATGATCATCAACGCCGATGTCGATGCGGTCAGCTTCACCAGCGCGCCGGCCGTCGCGTCGCTGCTGGAACGAGCGAAGGCGCTCGGCGCGCTGGAATGCCTGATCGCCGCCCTGCGCAACCACGTGGCGGTGTTCTGCGTCGGGCCGGTGACCGCGACGCCGCTGACCCGCCTCGGTGTGGAGGCCCGATATCCTGAGCGCTACCGCCTCGGCGCGCTTGCCAGACTCATCAGCAGCGAATTACCCTGTCTCGCACGTCAATTCCGTGCCGGTGGGCACGACATCAGCGTGCGCAGCGGCAGCGTCGAGGTCGATGGTGACCTCAAGGTGTTGCCGCCCGCGGCGATGGCGTTGCTGCGCCGATTGCTGGTGTCACCCGGCCTGGTGGTCTCCCGCGAGGAGCTGCTCGCAGAGCTGCCCGGCGGCGGGGGCGACACCCACGCGGTGGAGACCGCGATGGCCCGGCTGCGGTCCGCGTTGGCGGCCCCGCGCGTGGTGCAGACCGTCGTCAAGCGGGGTTACCGGCTGGCGCTGGATCCGGCGGCGACATGAGCCACGATCTGATCCTGGTCGCACACGGCACCCGAAGCCCGCAGGGCCTGGCGACCATCACCGAGATCGCGTCAGCCGTCGCCGCACACGTCGGACCGGTGCGCACGGCGTTCGTCGACGTCCTGGGCCCCAACCCGCGTGAGGTTCTCGCCGATTCGAGTAGACCGGCCATCGTGGTTCCAGCCTTCCTGGCGGCGGGCTACCACGTGAACGCCGACCTGCCGGCCCGGATTCGCGAGAGTGGCCATTCCCAGGTCACGGTCACCCCCGCGCTCGGGCCCGACCCGATGCTCGCCCGGGTCCTGCACGCTCGGCTGGCCGACGCCGGCTGGACCGCCGGGGACGCGGTGGTCCTGGCCGCGGCCGGCTCGTCGGATCCCCAGGCCCGTGCGGAGGTGGCACAGGCGGCCGCGCTGCTGGCCGATCTGGTCGGTGAGGTGACGGTCGGCTTCGTGGCCACCGGGACGCCGACGGCCGCCGAGGAGGTGCACCGGCTCAAACGTTCGGGGCGCCGGGTGTTCGTCGCCTCATACCTGCTGGCTCCCGGTGTGTTCCACACCCGGCTCGGGCAGTCCGGGGCCGACGGCGTGACATCGCCGCTGGGCGCCCACCCCGACCTCATCCGGCTGCTCGCCGACCGCTTCGGGGTTCCTGCGATGTCCTCGCGGATTCACTGATTCCGCCCTGCTGGTGGCACGATTAACGGGTGTCCACCGAACTGAGCCGGAGCCGACTGTCGGGACCGCTGACCGCGGCTGACATCGATGAGGCCGCCCACCGAATTTCGGGAGTGGTCACCCGCAGCCCGCTGCAGTACAGCGACCGGCTCTCCCAGGCTACCGGCGCCGAGGTCTACCTCAAACGCGAAGACCTGCAGAGCGTGCGGTCCTACAAGCTGCGCGGCGCCTTCAACCTGCTGATGCAGCTGTCCGAGCCGGAGCTGGCGGCCGGGGTGGTATGCGCCTCGGCGGGCAACCACGCGCAGGGATTCGCGCTGGCCTGCCGATCGATGGGCGTACACGGCCGGGTCTACGTGCCGGCCAAGACCCCGAAGCAGAAGCGTGACCGCATTCGCTATCACGGCGGCGAATTCATCGAGTTGATCGTCGGCGGCAAGACCTTCGACCTCGCCGCGGCCGCCGCACTCGATGACGTCGCCCGCACCGGTGCGACGCTGGTGCCGCCCTACGACGATCCCCGCACCATCGCCGGGCAGGGCACCATCGCCGTGGAGATCGTCGACCAGCTCGACGCCGAGCCCGACCTGGTGATCGTCCCGGTCGGTGGAGGTGGGTGCATCGCGGGCATCACGACGTACTTGTCCGAGCGCACCGCCAACACCGCGGTGCTCGGCGTCGAACCCGCCGGCGCCGCGTCGATGATGGCAGCGCTGGCGGCCGGTGCACCGGTCACCCTCGAGCACGTCGATCAGTTCGTCGATGGTGCCGCGGTGGCGCGGGCCGGCACCCACACTTACGCGGCCCTGGCGGCCGCCGGTGACATGGTGACCATCACCTCCGTCGACGAGGGTGCGGTCTGCTCGGCGATGCTCGATCTCTACCAGAATGAAGGCATCATCGCCGAGCCGGCGGGCGCATTGTCGGCGGCTGCGCTGCTGGAGGCCGACATCGCGCCGGGCTCCACGGTGGTGTGCATCATCTCCGGCGGCAACAACGACGTCTCGCGCTACGGCGAGGTCCTGGAGCGCTCGCTGGTGCACCGCGGTCTCAAGCACTACTTCCTGGTCGACTTCCCGCAGGAGCCGGGTGCACTGCGACGATTCCTGGACACGGTGCTGGGGCCCAATGACGACATCACCCTGTTCGAGTACGTCAAGCGCAACAACCGGGAGACCGGTGAGGCACTGGTCGGTATCGAACTGAGCTCAGCGGCCGATCTGGACGGACTGCTGCAGCGGATGGATGAATCCGAGGCCCATGTCGAACTGTTGCAGCCCGATTCGCCGACCTACCGCTACCTGACTTAGCCCGCGAACAGCTCCTGCGCCACATACCGCCCCTGCTGGGGTGCGGGTGGGACGGCGAAGATGGCCGACCCCGTGTGGCGGATGTACTCGTTGAGCAAATCGTGTGCGCCGAGTCGGTTTTGGATCGTGATGAAGTGCCGCGGGTCGTTCTGGTAGGAGAGGAACAGTAAGCCTGCGTCGAGCTGCCCGGTGGCGTCCAGCCCGTCGGTGTAATTGTAGGAACGCCGGCGAATCATAATGCCGTCGTTGTTCTCGTGTGCGGCCAGCGCGACATGCGACAGCGGGTCGATGACGAGGCCGGCCGCGTTCCGCGCCGCGAAATCCGGGGTATCGGATTCCGCCGAACCCGTCAACGGTGCGCCGGACTCCTTCGCCCGCCCGAAGATCTGCTGCTGATTGCCGATCCTGTCGCTGTCCCAGGTTTCCAGGAGCATCCGGATTTTTCGCGCCACCTGGTACGTGCCGCCCTCCAGCCACGGCTGGTCGCCGCCGGCGATCCAGACGAACTGATCGTAGTCTTCTTCGGAGCTGATGTTTCGGGTCCCGTCCTTGAACCCCAACAGGTTTCGAGGCGTGCTCTGGCCGGGCCCGGCCGAGGCGCGACCGAAACCCAGCACGGCCCAGTGCGGGTAGACGACGCGGCGGCCGAGCCGGGCCAGGTTGCGCACCGCGTGGTAGCAGACCTGCGGGTCGTCGGCGCACGCCTGGACGCTCAGGTCACCGCCGGTCAGTCGTGGATCCAGATTGTCACCATTGAGTGGTGGTAAGTCGTTGAACAGTGCCGGTTTTCGTGACGCGAGTCCGAACCGGGGTCCGAAGACCGACGGCCCCAACCCGATGGTCAGGGTCAGGCTGGCCGGGCTCAACCCGAATGCCTCACCGGTGTCGGTGGGTGGTTGGACCTCGACGTCGGGCTGCACCGACCCGATGGGCGTGCCTTGCTGCAGCACGGCCGCGGCCGCTGACCAGCGTGCGAGAAGGCTTTGCAGTGCGCTCCGGTCCGCCGAATCGGTGAACCGGAACGTCATGTAGACCGCGTTGCGCTGTGGTTCGGTCGCGATGCCGCCCTGGTGTGGTTGCCCGTAGAACGGATAGCTCCTGGACAGGTCCACCTCGTCGCCCGGTGTCGCCGAGGACGCGAGCGCCCACGCCACGCCGCCGCCTGCCGCCGCCCCGGCTGCGACTCCGCCGAGGCCGGCCAGTAGGGCGGTCGACAACATGCCGCGTCGTGAAACCGTCATGGACGCGGTATCGGAACGTCGCTCGGATGGTTCCGACATCAGCCCGCAGACACCACCTTCTGCGCGACCGTCGACAGGCTTTCGTGCAGCGGCTGGATCACCGCGGTCAGTGTGGGCGCATCGGTGGCCTGCAGCTGCGGTGTCCACAGCCGATAGCCGCCGAGGGCGGACGGATCGCGGTAATGGTCCAGTGCGGTCAGCACGGCTTGGAACTGCTGGTCCAGCTGAGTCGTCAAATTCTGGTCGATCTTCTGCAACCCGGGTCGCAACGCTGCGTAGGCCTGCTGTGCCCCTTCGACATTGCCCGCGAAGTCGACCAGATCGATATGGCTGAAGGCTTCCTCTTCGCCGGTGATCTTGGTGTTCTGCACCTCTTCAATCAGATCGGCCGCACCGTTGGCCAGATCCTCCGGCTTGTACTGGAGGTTCTGCACGATGCCGTCGAGCTTGCCGACATTGCCGACTAGCTCCGAACTCAGTGCCTTGGTACCCGCGGTGATCGCCCCGCCCTGCCACAGATCTCGCTCGATTGCGTGAAAGCCCTTCCAGCCGACCTTTGCGTCCACTGGCGTGGACTGTCGCATGTCGATCAAGTAGTCGAGGTTGCCGGCATTGTCGTCGACGGCAAAGCCGGGCAGTACGAATCCCTCGACGCTGGACTCCGCGCGCTCGTAGAACGGGCGGGCTTTGGCGTAGGCCTGTTTGGCTTGGTTGAGATCACCTGCCTGGATGGCGGCGTCGAGTGCCTTCACGGCGGTGTTGAGCTGGTTCACCTGGTCGGCTACATAGGACGCATAGGTCTTCGTACCGTCGGCCAGGATGGTCGGTACGGTTCCCGTCGGTGCGGACGGCGCCTGTCCGGTGACTGTGACGTCGACGTACTCCGCGGCCGCGCCGGGGCAGTAGATCTTGTAGGGACCGCCGTTGAGAGTCGTGGTGAACGACACTGGGTCGAGGCCCGGCGCTAAGTTCTCCTTCTCGCCGACGATGCGCTGGTCCTGCAACAGCTCGATCTCGGTGATACCCGCCGCGCTCGTGTTGGTGACGGTGAACGTCACCGGTCCGGCCGGCACCCTGGTTGTGTCGAGCTTGCAGGTGTCCTTGCCAGATTCGTTGGTCAGTGTCACGTTGACGGATGTCACGCCGTTGGCCGCAGTCGCCGATGGTGTGTTGGCAGGTGCACCGCTGGTGTGCGAGCCGGTGCAGCCGCTGACACCGAACGCGACGATCGCCGCGAGGGTGGGCGCGTGGCGCAGCACGCTACGGGGTCCCGATCTGGCTTGGCTGAGGATGGTGGTAGTCATCGAGGTCGTGCCTTTCTTCACTTGTGGGGGAACTACGGCCGGCGCGATAGGCCAGGACGGCGGTCAAGACCGAGCAGGCGGCCAACAGCAGTGGCAGCCAGATGCGCCACAGCCGCTGCTCGCCAAGGCGCGCGGTGAGGTGAGAGACGGTCGCTGCGACGGCGGCGTCGTCGGCCGCGGTGGTGCTCCAATCGCCGTCCAGAACGCCCAGGCTCACCGTCTTGGGTGAGCTCAGCCCGCCGCCTCGCAGCACGGCGACCCGGTTGCTCTGCCGCTGGCCGCTGACAAGCGAATCGCCATGACTGCTGACGCAATACGAGATCGTCGCGGTCCACTGCGCCTGGAACGGGCCTGGTGTGCGGGTGCTGCTCAGGCCGACCGGCAGCCGGCCGCCGGTCAGGTTTGCAAGCTGCGCCAGCGACACCGGGTTGGCAACGGCACCGGGATTAGCGGGAAAGGTCTTCTGCCACAGCGTAACCGGCAGTCCGTCGATCACCTGGGAACCGGCCTTCGTCAACGCGATGGGTCCGCCGTCGCCCACCGTCAATGACGCTGCGTCGCCGGTGAAGTGCAGTGCGATAGTGGTGGATCCGCCACTGGCCAGGGTGACTGTCCGGGTCGAACCCGGTGACTGAGCGTGCTGTGACCAGCCGGCGATGACCAGCAGTGCCGCGGCAACGGCCAACGCCGCCGAGGTGGCGGCCAGTAGCCGAGGCCGCTGTGTGGGGGAGGCGTGGAGTCGTGCCGGCCGGAGAACCACTGCCAGGACCGGAACGGCGTACGCCAACCAGGCGACGGCATCGATGAGCCGGGGGTCGCTGGGAATGCCGAACATTCCGGTCACCAACGCCCCGCGCACCGAGCGCGGGGGTATCCAGGACGACAGATCGAAGATCCGCTGTTGGCCGATGTCGATCCAGCCGGCCTCGTGCGCGGTGCGCACCGCACCGACGACAAGGCCGGCGGCGATGAACACCAGGAACACCCCGGTGATACGGAAGAACCGGCCAAGGTTGAGCTTGAGCCCGCCGAAGTAGATGCCGACGCCGATGGCGATGGCCACCGCGATACCGGCAACGGCCCCCAGCAGTGCCGCTCCGCCACTGCTGTGCGTTGCCTGTGCGGCCGCGAGCAGGAAGACGGCTGTTTCGAATCCTTCTTTGATCACCGCAAGGAAAGCCATCGTCACCAACGCCAACGTGCTTCCGGTGTTGATGGCTTGGGCCGCCTCATGTTCCAGCTCGCCTTTGAGTCGGTGAGCGGCGCGGTTCATCCAGATGATCATCGAGGTGACGAACGCCACGGCGGCGGCACCGATCACGGTTTCCAGCATTTCCTGTTGGCGCTGGGGCAGTGACGCGGACAGTGCGTCCAGTCCGACTCCGACGGCCATGCTCAGGGTGACGGCCAGCCCGACACCGACCAGCATGGGCCGAACCGATCGCCCGTTGCGGCGCAGGAATGCGCCCACGATACTGACGATAAGGGTTGCTTCCAGTCCCTCACGCAGGCCGATGAGGAACGTGCCCACGAAGATGCCTTGCAGACCGACTCCTCTCCACCGATCCGGTGGAGACCCGGACTATGGAGAGGCTAAGCTAACCGTTGCCGGCGGTTCCATCTCTGGCAGAGATTCCCAGTGACTTGGCAGGTTACGTGCGCAGGATTGCCACGGAATGTCCAGGCATGGCGGTGATCTCGGGTCCGGGCAGCACCTCGCCCCAACCCAGCACCACCTCGCCGGTGACCGGCACGTTCACCGCGTCCTCGCCGAGGTTGCAGGTGACGGCGAAGCGTCCACGGCGCATCACGATCCACCGCTGGTCCTCGTCGAAGTCCACTGCAAGATGGGTCAGCCAGGGATCGGCGAAGTCGGGTTCGGTGTGCCGCAACGCGATCAACCCGCGGTAGAACGCCAGCAGTTCGGCGTGGTCGCCCTGCTCGGTCTCGTCCCAGTCCAGCTTGGAGTTCTCAAACGTCTGCGGGTCCTGCGGGTCGGGGATGTCGTCGGCATCCCAGCCGTGGTCGGCGAACTCGGCCTTGCGGCCCTCTGCTGTCGCGATGCCCAACTCGGGTTCGGGATGGGAGCTGAAGAACTGAAAAGGTCGCGTCGATCCCCACTCCTCACCCATGAAAAGCATTGCTGTATAGGGTGATCCAAGCGCCAAAGCTGCCTTGATGGCCAGCTGGCCGCTGTCCAGGTTCTGCGAGGGCCGGTCGCCCAGAGCTCGGTTGCCGACTTGGTCGTGTGTGGTGGTGTATGCCGTCAGGCGGGTCGCCGGGATCAGCGACTTGTCCAGTGGCCGGCCGTGGCGGCGGTGCCGGAACGACGAGTACGTACCCGCGTGGAAGTACCCGTTGCGCAAGGTGGTGGCCAGTGTCTCCATCGAACCGAAATCGGCGTAGTAGCCCTGCCGTTCGCCGGAGACGGCGGTGTGGATGGCGTGGTGGATGTCGTCGTCCCACTGGGCGGTCATCCCGTAGCCGCCGCGGTCGCGGGGGGTGATCAGCCGGGGATCGTTAAGGTCGCTCTCGGCGATCAGCGACAGCGGCCGGCCCACAACCGCGGACAGCGCGTCGGTTTCGGCGGCCATCTCCTCCAGGATGTGGATGGCGGTGTTGTCCACCAGCGCGTGCACCGCGTCCAGCCGCAACCCGTCGACATGGAAGTCGCGCATCCAGCGCAGCGCGCAGTCGATGATGTAGCGACGCACCTCGTCGGCGTCGGGTCCGGCGACGTTGACGCCCTCGCCCCACGGATTAGCCACCGAGGACAGATACGGCCCGAACTTGGGCAGGTAGTTGCCCGACGGGCCCAGATGGTTGAACACCGCATCGATCAGCACCCCGAGCCCGCGATCATGGCAGGCCTGGATCAGGCGCACCAAACCGTCTGGCCCGCCGTAGGGTTCGTGCACCGCGTACCACAACACCCCGTCGTAGCCCCAGCCGTGGGTGCCGTTGAACGCGTTGACCGGCATCAGCTCGACGAAATCCACGCCGAGGTCCACCAGGTAGTCGAGCTTGGCGATCGCCGCGTCGAACGTGCCTTCGTCGGTGAAGGTGCCGGTGTGCAGTTCGTAGATCACCGCACCCTCGATCGAGCGGCCGGCCCAGCCCTGGTCGGTCCACTGCACCCGCGCCGGATCCCACAACTGCGACCGCTCGTGCACACCGTCGGGCTGGCGGGGGGAGCGGGGGTCGGGTACGACGGCGGGATCGTCGTCGAGGACGAAGCCGTATCGGGCGTCCGGGGGGCAGTCGACGTTGGCGTGCCACCAGCCGTCGTCGTCGCGCGTCATGTCGTGCAGCGCGCCGGCGACGTCGAGCCGAACCAGCTTGGGCAACGGTGCCCACACCGCGAATTCAGGCATCACACTTCTCCAACAGGACGACGGGAAGCTCCGCGAACAGCTGGCCGGCCGGGGCCGCGCCCGACCAGGCGGCACCGGTCAGCCGGTCGGTCCAGGTGCCCTCCGGAAGTGGAACATGCGTGTCACCCCAGCCGTCGTGGTGCAGCCGCACGGTCCACCGGCTCACCGCAACCAGGACCTCCGCACCACGCCGGAACGCCACCACGTGCTCGGCGCCGCTACCTGCGGCCAGCACCGGGGTGTACCCGCCGGACAAAAACGTCTCGGGCCGGTCGCGGCGGGCATGCAATGCTGCCGTCACGACGCGAATCTTGTCGTGGGACAACCGGTCCAGTTCCCCGGCTCGTGCGGAATAGTCCACCGGCCTGCGATTGTCGGGGTCGACGAGGCTGTCCTCCCAGAGCTCGGTGCCCTGGTAGATGTCGGGAATGCCGGGGACGGTCAGCGCCAGCAGCTTCTGGCCGAGGGCGTCGCTGTGTGCGTGCGGTTCGAGCTGGACGACCAGCCCGGTCAACTCGGTGGCCACCGGCCCGTCGAGGATGGCGTCGACCCAGGCGTGCACGGCGTCCTCGAATTCGGTGTTCACCTCGTTCCACGAGGTGTGCCAGGAGGCTTCGCGGACGGCCTTCTCGGTGTAGGTGTGCAGGCGCTCACGTAGTTCGTTGGTGACGTTGCCGTCGGCGGGCCACACCCCGAAGATGTTCTGCAGCAGGAACAGTGCCGTCGCGTCGTCGGGTGCCGGGGTGGTGGTGGCCCAACTCGCGACGAACTCCGCCCACAGCGACGGCACCTGCGAGAGCACCGCGATACGGGCCCGCACGTCCTCGCCGCGCTTGGTGTCGTGGGTCGACAGCGTGGTCATCGACCGCGGCCACAGCGTGGCGCGCACCGCCGAGCTGCGATGGAATTCCGCGGCGCTGACCCCGAAGCGCTCCGGCTCCCCGCCGACCTCGTTGAGCGACACGAGCCGGGCGTCGCGGTAGAAGTAGCAGTCCTCCACCGACTTTGCGGTCATCGCGCCGCACAGTTGCTGCAATCGCGCCGCGGGTTCGTCCCCGGTGGCGACCGCGGTCGACACCAGTTCCAGCGGAGCGGCCAGCGCCGGCTGGGCGGCCACGGTGTGGGCGATGGCGCTGGACAGCACCGGCGCGAGGTTCAGGTAGTCGCTGCGGTACACCCCGATGTTGGTCAGCAGTGCGGCCACGGCGTCGGGCAACAACGGGTGGTCGGCGCCGACGGTCGTCACAATGGAGCTGCGCAATCGGGCCAGCTCGCTGGCCAGCGTGGTCGTGGCGGTGTTGATCTTCAAGTGCCGCAACAACTCCGGGACGCCTGCGTAATCGAAACCGTTGGCCTCCACCAGCGCGGTCAGCGCTTCGGTTCCGGTGGGATCGACGAACACGCCGCCCACCTCACGCAGCACGTCGTAGCCGGTGGTGCCGTCCACGGGCAGCATCGGGTCCAGTGCCTCGTCCACGCCGAGGATCTTCTCGATGACGATCCAGGCCCGCGGTCCCAGCAGCTCACGCAGCCGGACCAAATACCCCGCAGGGTCGGTCAGCCCGTCCGGATGATCGATCCGCACACCGTCGACGAGTCCTTCGTGAAACCAGCGGGCGACCTCGGCGTGGGTGGTGTCGAACACCTCCGGGTCCTCCTGGCGCAGTCCGGCCAGCGAGGTGATCGAGAAGAATCGGCGATATCCGCAGACCCCGTTGCGCCAGCCGATCAACTTGTAATGCTGGCGGTCGTGCACCGCGGGGCCGGTGCCCGCACCGGTGCCGGGGGCGATCGGGAAGGCCAGCTCGCCCAGCCGCAAGGTGTCACCGTCCACCGTCAAGTCGGCGGTGTCGTCATCGGAACCCAAGACCGGCAACAGGATTCGTCCATCGGGGTCCACCGACCAGTCGATGTCGAAATAGGTGGCGTAGGCCGATTCCCGTCCGTGGCGTAGCACATCCCACCACCACGGATTGCGTTCGGGCTGATCCACCCCGACGTGGTTGGGCACGATATCGACGATCAACCCCAACCCGCGGGCCTTGGCCGCGTCGGCTAGGCGCGCCAGCCCCTCGGCGCCGCCGAGTTCGTCGGACACGGTGGTCGGGTCGGTGACGTCGTAGCCGTGCGTCGAGCCCGGCACCGCGGTCAGGATGGGGGACAGGTAGAGGTGGCTGACGCCCAGGCTGTCCAGATAGTCGATGAGCTTCTCGGCGTCGGCGAAGGTGAATGCCTCTCCCGCGGACGCGCCGCGCAGTTGTAGTCGATAGGTGGACAGCACCGGGTAAGCCATAGCTGTCCCTGTTCCCGTTAGACGGTCTTTTGAAGCACGAGAACCGATCGGGCAGAGACGGTGATCTTCTCGCCGGCCTTGACCAGGATCTCGGTGTTGCCTGCGGTATCCGACGTATCGAGGACTGCGGTCCACTCTTCGGCGTAGTCGCCGTCGGGTGTGACGGCGTCGATGGGCTTGCTGTGGGCGTTGAAGCACAGCAGGAAGGAGTCGTCGACCACGCGTTCGCCGCGAGCGTTCGGGGCGGTGATGGCTTCGCCGTTGAGAAACACCGAGACGAACTTGAAGCCTGAGCCCCAATCGTCATGTGTCATCTCGATCCCCGACGGGGTGAGCCAGGCGATATCGCGTACCTGGTCGCCACTGCGGATGGGCTCGCCCTCGAAAAACCGCCGCCTGCGGAACACCGGGTGGCGCTTGCGCAGTGCGGTCACCTTTCGGGTGAACTCGAGCAGTTCGGTGTTGACCTCACGCAGGGACCAGTCCATCCAGGACAGCTCGGAGTCCTGGCAGTAGACATTGTTGTTGCCGTGCTGGGTGCGACCGATCTCGTCGCCGTGCGCGATCATCGGTGTGCCCTGCGAGAGGATCAAGGTGGCCATGATGTTGCGCATCTGCTGATGGCGTAGCGCCAGGACTTTCGGGTCGTCGGTGGGTCCTTCGACCCCGCAATTCCAGGAACGGTTGTGGCTCTCGCCGTCGCGGTTGTCCTCGCCGTTCGCCTCGTTGTGTTTCTCGTTATAGGACACCAGGTCGGCCAGCGTGAAGCCGTCGTGACAGGTGACGAAGTTGATGCTCGCGCTGGGCCGGCGACCCGTGGCCTCGTAGAGGTCCGACGACCCGGTCAGCCGCGAGGCGAACTCGCCGAGAGTCGCGGGCTCTCCGCGCCAGTAGTCGCGCACGGTGTCGCGGTACTTGCCGTTCCACTCCGTCCACAACCCGGGGAAGTTGCCTACCTGATAGCCGCCCTCCCCGACGTCCCACGGTTCGGCGATCAGCTTGACCTGGCTGATCACCGGATCCTGCTGCACCAGGTCGAAGAAGGCGCTGAGGCGGTCGACGTCGTAGAATTCGCGCGCCAGCGTAGAGGCCAGGTCGAAGCGGAACCCGTCGACGTGCATCTCCAGGATCCAGTAGCGCAGTGAGTCCATGATCAGCTGCAGGGTGTGCGGGTGACGGGCATTGAGGCTGTTGCCGGTGCCGGTGAAATCCTTGTAGTACCGCTTGTCGTCGTCGAGCAGCCGGTAGTAGGCGGCGTTGTCGATGCCGCGGAAGTTGATCGTGGGGCCCAGGTGGTTGCCTTCGGCGGTGTGGTTGTAGACCACATCGAGGATCACCTCGATACCGGCCTCGTGGAATGAGCGCACCATGGTCTTGAACTCGGCGACCGCACCGCCGGCATGCTGGGTCGCGGCGTACTGGTAGTGCGGGGCGAAGAAGCCGAAGGTGTTGTAGCCCCAGTAATTTCGCAGGCCGAGGTCGAGTAGCCGGTGGTCGTGCAGGAACTGGTGAACCGGCATCAGTTCGATGGCGGTGACATTGATGTCCTTGAGGTGTTCGATGACCGCCGGGTGGCCCAATCCCGCGTAGGTGCCGCGCAGCTCTTCGGGGATGCCGGGGTGCGTCTGGGTCATGCCCTTGACGTGCGCCTCGTAGATGATCGTCTCGTGGTACGGCGTGCGAGGCGGGTGGTCGGAGCCCCAGTGGAAGAAGGGGTTGATCACCACGCTGGTCATGGTGTGGCCCAGCGAGTCGACCATCGGCGGCACTCCGCCCGTGGCCAGGTCGTCGGCCGACAGGTCGTAGGAGTACAGCGCCTGGGAGAAGTCGAAATCACCATGGAAGGACTTGCCGTACGGATCGAGTAGCAGCTTGCTGGGGTCACACCGGTGCCCGGCGGCGGGATCCCACGGGCCGTGCACCCGGTAGCCGTAGCGCTGCCCCGGGGTAATGGTCGGCAGGTAGGCATGCCAGACGAACCCGTCGACCTCGTCGAGCTCGATGCGCGTCTCGGTGCCGTCCTTGGCGATCAGGCACAACTGCACCCGGTCGGCGACCTCGGAGAACAGCGAGAAGTTCGTCCCCGCGCCGTCGTAGGTAGCACCGAGCGGGTAGGCGGTGCCCGGCCACACCGTGGTCACTGCGGGTTGGCTCGACGACATCACTCGACCTTATCGACGTGCGGGGAAGGATGCGCGGTAGTCACCACCACCCCGTCGCCGGACCCATCTGCCGGTTCAGTTCGGGGATCAGCGTGCGCATGTACGTGGCCGACAGGTGATGAGAATCGTGGTAAAGCAGCACATTTCCCTCCACTGCGCGACACCAGTCGGGCCGACACACCGCGTCACTCATGTCCAGCACCCTCATCAACGGGAATTGACCCAGGAAGTCCAGGGTCTGGTTGCGATCGGAGAGCACCTCGGAGCGTTTGATGCCACATGACACCGCGTCACCACCCTTGGCCAGGCAGTCGGTCGGGAAGAACGGCTTTCCGTCTTTGACCAGCCATGGGGTGTCGCGCATCGCCAGGATCGGAATATTGTTGTCCGAGAGAGCCTTCCAAATGCCGATGTAGGTGGCGGGCATCACATCGCCGGGTTTGATGTTCCACGGCCGCGTGGAAGTAGTGAAGACGAAATCGGGGTGATCGTGGATCAGCTTGGCCATCACCCGCTCGTTCCACTGCCGGCACTTCGGGTAAGGGCGGTTGTCGCCCATCACCAACGGCTGCTTCTCGGTCGTCAGCGGGCAGCCCATCTTCAGGTAGGTGACGACCCTGAAGTGGTGGAGCTGGCCCAGTACGTCGAGCGCGGTGATCCAGTGCTCGGCGTGCGAGCCGCCGGCCAGTGCGATGGTCCGGGTAGCGGTCACGTCGCCGTAGGAGCAGTTGATCACGCCGACATTGTCGAAATCGCTGATGCAGCCGTCGTTGGTCGACTCGGGTAGATCGTTCTTCGCCTCCAGGACGGTGGGCCGCATGGGCAGCTTCGGGACCCGGACGTGCTCGGTCAGCGCGCGGGCGCCGGGGTAGCCCACCGGCGACAGTTCGGCCAGTTCCTTGCCGTTCGCCCGCTGCACGGTGACGTGCTCACGCCAGGTGAACGAGGTGGCGGTCAGCGCTACTCCGAGCATCGCGACGGTGGTGCCCAGCGCGATTGTGGGGCGACGCAGGCGACTGCGCCACGGGATGACGACCGGGGCGGGGGTGGTCGCGCGTGCGGAGCGTCGGTAGCGCAGCGGCTCCTCCACGAAGCGCATGGTCAGGTAGGCCAACACGCCGGAGACCGCCAGGATCGCGGCGCCGTCGACCAAGCCGGCGTGACCGTCGCCGGTGTAGGCCAGCCAGAAGATCAGCAGTGGCCAATGCCACAGATACAGCGAGTAGGCCATCGAGCCCAATGTCACTAGCGGCGCGGTGGCCAGCAGGCGGCTGGGCAACGGCAGCCGGTCCCGCGTCGACGCGGCGGCCTGCCGGTTCGCTGCGGCAAGGATCATCAGTACTGTCGCGCCGACTGGCACGAGGGCCCACGGGCCGGGGAATTCGTCGACCCCGTCGATGAGGGCGCCGCAGGAGGCGATGACGGCCAGTCCCACGGTGGCCAGCGCTGTCCGCAGCCACATCGGCCACCGGACGTAGGGCACCAGCGCCCCGACGAGGACGCCGACCAGCAATTCCCAGGCCCGGGCGAAGCTGTTGTAGTAGGCGGTGGTCTGGTCGGCCGAGTGGGCGTAAATGGCAAAGATGAACGACGCCGCCGTCAGGACGGCCAGCAAAGCGATGAAGACGACGCGAAGGCGCTTGCCCAGTCGGCGGCGCAGCAAGAAGGCAAACCCAAAGACAAGAATAAGGAACGAGATATAGAACTGCCCCTGAACGGACATCGACCAGATGTGCTGCAGGGGGCTGACGGCCTCACCGGCACGAAGGTAGTTCGACGCCGTCGCGGACAGTTCCCAGTTCTGGTAGTAGCCGAGGCTGGCCAGGCTCTGGTCAGCAAAGGTTTCCCACCGGGTCTCCGGCTGGATCAGGATGGTCAGCACGGCCGCGGCGGCAAGCACCACAACCAGAGCCGGCAGTAGCCGCCGCACCAGCCGGACGATCTCCGGCCACGGCGACAACGACGAAGCCGGGTTCAGCGCGGCGCGTAACAGCGAACCCCCGAAGAAGAACCCGGACAGCACCAGGAAGACGTCGACACCGCCCGAGACGCGACCGAACCAGACGTGGAACATCGCCACCAGGGCGATGGCGATACCGCGCAGACCGTCGAGGTCGTGGCGGTAGAAGCCGGATTTCCGCGACCCCAACGCGGCGCGCTGAGCGGCACCCGGGTCGGTTGTTACCGTCGGCCGGGTCGTGGGCAGGGTCAACATGGTCGAGTGACAATCTACCCAACTCGCCTGAACAGCTCATCTCCAGCGAACCGCGTCACAAGGTGTCGCCTTTCGTCGAGCAAAGGTGTGCTCGGGCGCTGCCCAGCGCCCGATAGGGTTGCAGCGTGCCGGCGCTGACCCCCGACCAGATCAGTGCGATCGACGCCGCCCATATCTGGCACCCCTACAGCAGCATTGGGGCCGGGGCCCTCGCACCCGTCGTCGCGGTCGGGGCCAAGGGTGCCTGGCTGACGCTGGTCCGCGACGGCACCGAGGTGCAGGTGCTCGACGCGATGGCCTCCTGGTGGACCGCGGTGCACGGCCACGGGCATCCCGTGCTGGACGCCGCCATGGGCCGGCAGCTCGCCACGATGAACCACGTGATGTTCGGCGGGCTCACTCACGAGCCGGCCGCGCGGCTGGCGCAACTGCTCGTGGACGTCACCCCGGCCGGGCTGGACACCGTGTTCTTCTCCGACTCGGGCTCGGTGGCCGTCGAGGTGGCGGTGAAGATGGCGTTGCAGTACTGGCGCAGTGTGGGCCGCTTCCAGAAGCGTCGCTTGATGACCTGGCGGGGCGGTTATCACGGCGACACGTTCACTCCGATGAGCGTCTGTGACCCCGAGGGCGGCATGCATGAGCTGTGGGCCGCCGGGGAAAACTCGGTGCTTGCCAGGCAGATCTTCGCCCCACCCGTGCCCGGCGAGTACGACCCGGACTATGTCGCCGCCTTCGAGGCGCAATTGGCCGAGCACGCCGGGGAGGTGGCTGCCGTCATCGTCGAGCCGCTCGTGCAGGGCGCGGGCGGCATGCGCTTCCACGACCCGCGGTATCTGACCGAGCTGCGGGCCATCTGCGACCGCACCGACGTGCTGCTGATCTTCGACGAGATCGCCACCGGGTTCGGTCGCACGGGGGAGATGTTCGCCGCCGACCACGCCGGGGTCAGCCCGGACATCATGTGCGTCGGCAAGGCGCTGACCGGTGGATACGTCACCCTCGCGGCGACCCTGTGCACGCTGGGCATCGCCCGGACGATCAGCGACGGCGACGCCGGCGCGCTGATGCACGGCCCGACGTTCATGGCCAACGCGCTGGCCTGCGCGGTGTCGGTGGCCTCGGTGGAGCTGCTGCTCGCCCAGGACTGGCGCGGCCGGGTCGCGGAGATCGGTGCCGGCCTGGCCGACGGGTTGGCGCCGGCCCGGGATCTGCCCGGTGTCGCCGATGTGCGGGTCTGCGGGGCGATCGGGGTGATCGAAACACGTGGGCCCGTCGACCTGGCGGTGGCCACCCCGGTGGCGCTCGACCACGGGGTCTGGCTGCGCCCATTCCGTAACCTGATCTACGCGATGCCGCCGTTCGTCTGCACGCCGGAGGAGATCGCCAAGATCACCTCGGCGATGGTCGCCGTTGCCGGTGCACTGGCCTGATGGCGCGACTCCTCACCCCTCGTGCCTCGGTGCTCGTCGCCACGCTGGCCTGATGGCGCGACTCCTCACCCCTCGTGCCTCGGTGCTCGTCGCCACGCTAACCTGAACGGTGTTCAAGTCCGCAGAGGAGCCGCTGTGACCCGCGTAGGTCTTTCGCCACTGGCCTGGCTCGACACCGTCGAGCAGCAACGCCGGCACGCCGGGCTGCGACGCTCGCTGCGTACCCGGCCCGCGGTCGCTACCGAGCTTGACCTGGCCTCCAACGATTACCTCGGGCTCTCGCAACATCCGGCGGTGATCGACGGCGGAGTGGCGGCACTGCGCACCTGGGGGGCGGGCGCCACCGGCTCGCGCCTGGTCACCGGGAATACCGAACTGCACGAGGAATTCGAGACCGAGCTTGCCGAGTTCGTCGGCGTCGACACCGCTCTGGTTTTCTCCTCCGGTTACGCCGCCAACATCGGCGCCGTCGTGGCCCTGTCCGGGCCCGGCTCACTGGTGGTCTCCGACTCGCTCTCACACGCCTCGCTGGTGGACGCCTGCCGGTTGTCCCGGGCCCGGGTCGTAGTCTCCGCGCATAACGACGTCGATGAGGTGGCGGCGGCGCTGGCCGGCCGCGACGAGGAGCGAGCCCTGGTCATCACCGAGTCGGTGTTCAGCACCGACGGCGCGCTCGCCCCACTGCGCCGGCTGCACGAGGTCTGTCGCGCCCACGGTGCGCTGCTGCTGGTCGACGAAGCGCACGGGCTGGGCGTCCGGGGGTCCGGTGGGCGCGGGCTGGTCCACGAGGTGGGCCTTGCCGGCGCTCCCGATGTGATCGTGACGACCACCATGTCGAAGTCCCTGGGCAGCCAGGGCGGTGTGGTGCTCGGCCCGGCCGCGGTGCGTGACCACCTGATCGACGCGGCCCGCACGATGATCTTCGACACCGGCCTCGCGCCGGCCGCGGTGGGTGCGGCGCTGGCCGCGCTGCGGGTGTTGGACGCCGAACCCGAGCGAGCGGCCGCCGTGATCGACCGGGCGCGCGCCCTGGCTGGGATGTGCGACGTCGCGGAGGTCCCCGAGTCGGCCGTGGTGTCGGTCATCCTCGGCGATCCGGAGGTGGCGTTGGCTGCCGCGGCCGCCTGCCTGCAGGCGGGGGTGCGCGTTGGCTGCTTCCGGCCGCCCACCGTCCCGGCGGGCACCTCGCGGCTGCGGCTGACTGCGCGGGCCTCGCTGACCGACGACGAATTGGACACTGCCCGTGAGGTGCTGACCGCCGTCCTGGGCGGTCGTCGCCGATGAGTGTCCTGGTGATCACCGGAACCGGCACCGGAGTCGGCAAGACGGTCGCCACAGCGGCGCTGGCCTGCCACGCCCGGGTCAACGGCCGCGAGGTGGCGGTGTGCAAACCCGTCCAGACCGGAACAGCCGATGGCGACGACGACCTCGCCGAGGTCGGGCGGTTGTCCGGGGTGAGCGAGCTGATCGGTGTGGCCCGTTACCCACAACCCATGGCACCGGCGGCCGCCGCCGAACTCGCCGGGCAGCCCCTGCCGACCGCCGACGAGTTGCTGGCCGCCGTTCGTGCCGCCGACCGGCCCGGCCGGCTGACCCTGGTCGAAGGGGCGGGTGGTCTGTTGGTGGAGCTGGCCGCGGACGGGGTGACGCTGCGAGACCTGGCGGTGCAGCTCTCCGCACCCGTGCTGGTCGTCACCGAACCCGTGCTGGGCACCCTCAACCACACCGCGCTGACGCTGGAAGGTCTTGCTGCCAAAGGTCTTTCGTGCGCCGGATTGGTGATCGGCACGTGGCCGGCGCAACCGGGAGCGGTGGCGAAGACCAACCGTGACGCGTTGGCGCGACTGGCCCCGGTGCGCGCTGCGCTACCTGCGGGCGTGGCAGCGGTGTCCACCGTGGACTTCGAGTTGTTCAGTGCTCGGGCGTTCGATCCGGACTGGGTCGCCAGCCTGATCTGAGATGGCGCATTCGATCGAGTTGCTCTTCGACGACCGCAGCGACGCCGTCCTCCGCGCCGTCTGGCATCGGCTTGCCGCGGCCGGACTGCCCAGCCAGCTGCGGGTCACCAGCGAGACCAACCGGCCGCACGTCACGCTGATCGCCGCCCAACGCATCGCACCCGACGTCGACGCCCAGCTGGCGGACGTTGCCGAGGACCTGCCGCTGCGGGTCGTGGTGGGCGCACCGCTGATCTTCGGCGGCGGTGACCGGCTTACGCTGGCTCGCCTGGTCGTCGCCTCGCAGAGGCTGCTGGTGCTGCATGACGAGATCTACGGCCGGTGCCGTTCCTTCGCGACGGAGCCCTACCCCCACAGCGCCCCTGGGCACTGGACGCCGCACGTCACGCTGGGCCGCCGGTTCGGCGCCGACGAGATAGGGCGGGCGCTGGCTGAGGTACAGGGCATCGCCGAGGACATCGCCGCGACCGTCGTCGGGCTGCGGCGCTGGGACGGCGACGCTCGGGTGGAGCGGGTGCTGCTCAGTTGAGCGTCGGGTCGGCCGCCGCACGCTGGGCAGCCAGCCCGTCGGTCAGCAGCCGCAGTCCGAAGACGAAGCCGGCGGACGGGTCGGCGGCCAGCACCGACTGCCGCGCCGGTAGCTCCGCGCCGGCGGCATCCCATTGCAGCCGCGACTGTTCGTCGGCCGTGGCACCGAGCACGTAGTGCAGCACGGTGCGCGCTGCCTGAGTCTGGTGGGCGGCGTCGATGCCCGCTTCGCCCGCTGCCTCGGCGAGCATGCCGAGGATCTGCTCGACGGCGCGAGACTGGCCCGCGGCGAAGCTGGCCGAAACTAATTCCGCACCGTCGGTGTGGGAGAGCAGCGCGTCGCGCAGCGCCTGGCACACCTTCTCGATGCGTCGCCGCCAGTCCTGCTGGGCGACGGGCCGGCAAGCCGGGCCCAGCACGTGGTCGGCAACCGCGCCGAGCAGCTCCTGTTTGTTGGCGAAGTGCCAATAGAGAGCGCCGGGGGTGACGTCGAGTTCGCGGGCCAACCGGCGCATGGTCAGGTCGGCGATGCCGTAATTGTCCAGGATCGCCGCCGCTTTGCCCACCACGTCGCGTTTGTGCAGCTGCACACCGGTAGCCTAGCCTGAACACTGTTCAAGTTGGCGAATTGCAGGAGGACGAGCGAGTGACGCAGGCAGCCACCGACGTATTGGCATCGGCCCGTGAGCAGGTGCTCGAGCGCGGCGAAGGGCTGTCCCGCGAGCAGGTGCTCGAAGTTCTGCAGCTGCCCGACGACCAGCTCGACGAGCTGTTGGCGCTGGCCCACGAGGTGCGCATGCGCTGGTGCGGCCCGGAAGTCGAGGTCGAGGGCATCATCAGCCTGAAAACCGGTGGCTGTCCAGAGGATTGCCACTTCTGCTCGCAGTCGGGCCTGTTCGCCTCCCCGGTGCGCAGTGCCTGGCTGGACATCCCCAGCCTGGTCGAGGCCGCCAAGCAGACCGCCAAGTCCGGTGCGACCGAGTTCTGCATCGTGGCGGCCGTGCGTGGCCCCGATGAGCGGCTGCTGGCGCAGGTCGCTGCCGGCATCGAGGCCATCCGCAACGAGGTCGACATTCAGATCGCCTGCTCGCTGGGCATGCTGACCCAGGAGCAGGTGGACCGCCTCAAAGATATGGGCGTGCACCGTTACAACCACAACCTGGAGACCGCGCAGTCGTTCTTCCCCAACGTGGTGACCACCCACACCTGGGAAGAGCGCTGGGGGACGCTGGAGATGGTCCGCGAGGCCGGCATGGAGGTGTGCTGCGGCGGCATCCTCGGGATGGGGGAGACCCTGGAGCAGCGCGCGGAATTTGCCGCCAACCTCGCCGAACTCGACCCGCACGAAGTGCCGTTGAACTTCCTGAACCCGCGCCCGGGCACCCCGTTCGGTGACCTCGAGGTGCTGCCCGCCACCGAGGCGCTCAAGGCCGTCGCCGCGTTCCGCCTCGCCCTGCCGCGCACCATGCTGCGCTTCGCCGGCGGCCGCGAGATCACTCTCGGCGACCTGGGCGCCAAGCAGGGGATCCTGGGCGGTATTAACGCGGTGATCGTCGGGAACTACCTGACCACGTTGGGCCGGCCGGCCGAGGCGGACCTCGAACTGCTCGAGGATCTGCAGATGCCGATCAAGGCTCTCAACGCCAGCCTGTAGCCCGGAATCTGTACAAAGGGCAAGGTGATGGTCGAACAGTTGCCCGCGCCGGTTGGTGCTGGGATCTACAACGTCTACACCGGCGACCTCGCCGGCTCCTCGGTGCCGACGGCGGCCCAACTGGGGCTCGAGCCGCCCCGGTTCTGCGCCGAGTGTGGCCGCCGGATGGTCGTCCAGGTCCGTCCGGACGGCTGGTGGGCGAAGTGCTCGCGGCACGGCCGCGTCGACTCCCACGACCTTGAGGGCCAGCGATGAGCCTGGAGGACACCGCGGCACCGGTCGCACCAGTCCCGCCACCACCGCCGGTCCCGCGGACGTCCAGGCGGCGCGCGGCGGCAGTCGTCGTCGGGGGTCTGGTGATCGTCGGCGCACTGGCGGGCGCGCTGTGGTCCTGGCTGGCTCCGCCCGCGCACGGTGTGGTGGCGCTGACCCGTTCCGGTCAACGCGTGCAGACCTACCTGGGCAGCGAATCGGACCATCTGTTCGTCGCGGCGGCGATGCTCATCGGACTGTTGACATCGCTGGCGATCGTCGCGGCGGTGCTGGTGTGGCAGTGGCGCGCGCATCGCGGGCCGGTCATCGCGACGGCGCTGTGGGTCGGGCTCCTCGCGTCGGCCGCTGTTGCGGCTGGCGTCGGTGCGGCGTTGGTCCACTGGCGCTACGGCCCCAATCCGTTCGACACCGCACCAGTGACGCCGCAGAACCGGGTCTTCTACTACTCCGAGGCGCCGCCGGTGTTCTTCTCCCACGGCCCGCTGCAGGTCGCGACGACGTTGTTGTTCCCGGCCGCGATCGCCGCACTGGTATATGCGCTGTTAGCGGTGGCCACCCCGCGCGACGATTTGGGCGGCTGGCCGCCCAGGGACAACTGAGGCCCGCTACAGCGGGCGGAACGGGATGCGGCCGCCGGAGAACACCCGAGCCACGATGCCGCCGAGCCGCCACATCCCGGCATAGGTCATCGGGTTGAGCAGTGTCGGCCAGGTGGTCCGCACGATGTGCTCGTCGATTGGGCGCCCCTCGAACCGGTCGGTGAGCCAGCGCAGCGTCATCGGCGCCGACATCGGATGCAGGAGCATGTGCTCACTGAACCCGTCGCGGTGGTAGGTGACCTTCGCTCCGCCGGTCGAATAGGCGTGCGCCAGGTCGTCGATGTCCTCGACCGCGATCACCGAGTCGTGCACGGCCTGCACGATCAGCACCGGCAGGTCGGGCACCGCCTTGCCCAGCTTGATGTTGTCGAAGACGTACTGAACCTCGGGGGTCGCCAGGATCTCTTCCAGTGGCGGATACACCAGGTTGTCGAAATCGGTACGGAACAGCCGGATGACGGCCTCGGCGGTCGTCATCCGTTCCAGCCGACGCAGCAATGCCAGGCCCTCGTCGGTGGCGTTCTGCTCGATCACCCGATTCAGGTCGGGGTAGGTCTTGGCCAGCGCGGACACCACCAGGGCGGGCAGCGCGGCGAGGTAGGTGCCGTTCAACTTCCGGAACGTGTGGCCGAGGTCGCCGACCGGCGATCCGAGGACTGCGCCGACGATGTTGAGCTCGGGGGCGTAATCCTCGTGCATTTCGGCCGCCCATGCACTGGCCAACCCGCCGCCGGAGTAACCCCACAGCCCGATCTGGCTGTCGTCGGCGAGGCCGAACCGCGCGAATCCGAGCGCGGCGCGCAAGCCGTCCAGGACGGCATAGCCGGGCTCGTAGGGGGCGCCCCAGATCCCGTTGGGCCCCTCGTGGTCGGGAACCGACACCACCCAGCCCTCTGCCAGTGCGGCAGCGATCAGGAGGTATTCCAGCTGGGGGAGCGATCCGACCGCCTTGGCGCGCCGACGCATCGCATACGACGGGAAACAGCGCGAGGACACTGCATCGATGGCGCACTGGTACGACACGATGTTGCGGACCTGAGCGGGCGTGTGGCCGCTCGGAATCAGGACGGTGGTGACGGTGGCCTGGGGCAAACCGTCGTGATCGGTGGTGCGATACAGCAGTTGAGTTGCCGTGACGCGTTGCGGAATCAGGCCGAGAAACCCGAGCTCGACATCGCGGGAGCGCAACACGGTGCCCGGCTCGGCATGCTCGAAGCCTGTCGGCGGCTGGTAGAACGCGTCCTCGGCCGGCAGCACCGGACGCGCGCCCCGCTCGAGTTCCTCGTGCGGGGCCGCGCCGATCCATTCGGGGCTGACGGCCCCGACGGCACTCACCGGATTCATTCCATCCTTCATACCTTAAGAAGGCTCTAAGAACCAGTCGACTCACCCAGGCGGGCGCAATGCGGCGAACTCGTCGGTGACCCGCAGCCGTGAGTCGGTGAAGCGGTACAGGGCCGCCGGGCGGCCGCCACTGCGGCCCGAATGTGCGGTGGTTCCGGTCGGTGTGATCACCCCGCGGCGGGCCAGCACGCGCTGCAGGTTGGTCGCGTCGACCTGGTATCCCAACGCCGCACCGTAGATGTCGCGCAGTGTGGAAAGTGCGAATTCCCTTGGTGTGAGGGCGAATCCGATATTGGTATAGGAGAGTTTCGCGGCAAGTCTGGTCCTGGCGTAGTCCACCATCGGGCCGTGGTCGAACGCCATGTCGGGCAGCGCGCTTGCCGGGTGCCAGCGCGTGTCCGGTGGTAGCTCGGGGGTGGCGACCGAGGGCACCAGACCCAGGAAGGTGGAGGCGATGGTGCGCGGGCCCGGTACCCGGCCGGGATCGGAGAAGACCGCGAGTTGCTCGAGGTGGGCGATCTCACGCACGTCGACCTTCTCGGCCAGTTGGCGACGCACAGAACTGATCAGGTCCTCGTCGGGTCCCAGCCGGCCGCCGGGCAGTGCCCACTTACCGCGCTCGGGATCCAGGGCCCGTTGCCATAACAGCACGTTAAGGCTGGGTTTCCGGGAGCTGGCGTCGCCAACCTGGAATACGACGGCAAGCACCTCGTGCTCGGTGCTAGTATGAGTCACGTTTTCGATTATAAGTCGAAAACCTCGACTGCAAGACAGGAGGCGGCGATGACCGTCTTGGATCGTGCCGACTCCGTCGCCAGCGACCTGGCTGCCCGCATCACTGACGGGCCCGGTGGATACACCGGAGTGGTCGGCGACGAAGAGTGGGCGGCCGAAGTTCGCCGTCTAGCGGAACTGCGTAATGCGACCATCCTGGCCCACAACTATCAGTTGCCGGCGATTCAGGACGTGGCCGACCACGTCGGCGACTCGCTGGCACTGTCGAGGATCGCCGCCGAAGCCGCCGAGGACACCATCGTGTTCTGCGGCGTGCACTTCATGGCCGAGACCGCCAAGATCTTGTCCCCGGAGAAGACGGTGTTGATCCCCGATCAGCGCGCCGGCTGCTCGCTGGCCGACTCCATCACCGCCGAAGAGCTGCAGGCCTGGAAAGACGAGCACCCCGGCGCGGTGGTGGTGTCCTACGTCAACACCACCGCCGCAGTGAAGGCGCTGACCGATATCTGCTGCACGTCGTCCAACGCGGTCGAGGTGGTGGCCTCGATTCCGGCCGACCGTGAGGTGCTGTTCTGCCCCGACCAGTTCCTCGGCGCGCACGTACGCCGGATGACCGGCCGGGAGAACCTGCACATCTGGGCTGGCGAGTGCCATGTGCACGCGGGTATCAACGGCGACGAACTGGCCGCCCAGGCCCGCAGCCATCCCGACGCTGAGCTGTTCGTGCATCCCGAATGTGGCTGCGCCACATCGGCGTTGTACCTCGCCGGCGAGGGTTCCTTCCCCGCCGACCGAGTGAAGATCCTGTCCACCGGCGGCATGCTGGATGCGGCCAAGGCCTCGCACGCCAAGCAGGTCCTGGTGGCGACCGAGGTCGGCATGCTGCACCAATTGCGCCGCGCCGCACCGGGTATCGACTTCCAGGCCGTCAATGACCGGGCATCGTGCCGCTATATGAAGATGATCACTCCGGCCGCGTTACTGCGCTGCCTGGTGGACGGCGCCGACGAGGTCGACGTCGACGCCGAAACCGCCCGGCTGGCTCGCGCCAGCGTCCAGCGGATGATCGAGATCGGCCAGCCCGGCGGCGGGGAATGACCCGCCAGTTCGCTTGCGGTGCCAACACCGCGGGCGTGGACTGGCAGCAACGCGCCGACGTCGTGGTGATCGGCACCGGCGTCGCCGGTCTGGCCGCGGCGCTGGCCGCACACCGGATGGGCCGGCGCACAGTCATTTTGAGCAAGGCTGACGATACGGCGACGTTCTACGCCCAGGGCGGCATCGCGGTCGTGCTGCCGAGCACCGACGACTCCGTCGACGCCCATGTTCGCGACACCCTGGCCGCGGGTGCGGGTTTGTGCGATCCCGACGCGGTGCGCTCGATCGTCGCTGACGGTCACCGCGCGGTGGTCGATCTGGTGCACGACGGTGCCCGGTTCGACGAGAGCGCTCCCGGGCAATGGGCGCTCACCAGAGAGGGCGGTCACTCCCGACGGCGGATCATCCATGCAGGCGGGGACGCCACCGGTGCCGAGGTCCAGCGCGCGCTCAATCATGCCGCCGCCACCCTGGACATCCGCCGCAACCACGTCGCACTCCAGATCCTGCACGATGAATCGGCGGTCACCGGGGTGCTCGTCCGCAACGCCGATGGACTCGGGGTGGTGCACGCCCGCTCGGTCATCCTGGCCACCGGTGGCCTCGGCCATCTCTACGCGGCGACCACGAATCCGGAGGGCTCCACCGGCGACGGCATTGCGCTGGCGCTGTGGGCCGGCGTCGGCGTCACCGACGTCGAGTTCATCCAGTTCCACCCGACGATGCTGTTCGACCGCAACGGCACCGGCCGGCGGCCGCTGATCACCGAGGCGTTGCGCGGCGAGGGCGCCGTGCTGCGTGACGCCCGAGGTGAGTCGGTCACCGACGGGGTGCACCCCCTGGGCGATCTGGCGCCGCGCGACGTGGTGGCCGCGGCCATCGAGGCGCGGCTGCGGGCGAGCGGCGATGAATGTGTGTTCCTCGATGCCCGCTCAGTCGACCGGTTCGAGCAGCGGTTCCCGACGGTGACGGCCGCCTGCCGAGCCGCCGGAATCGACCCCACCCGTGAGCCGATCCCGGTGGTTCCGGGGGCGCACTACAGCTGCGGCGGTGTCGGCACCGATGTGTACGGGCGTACCGAGATGGCCGGCCTGTTCGCGGCCGGTGAGGTCGCCCGGACCGGAATGCACGGCGCCAACCGGCTGGCGTCGAACAGCCTGTTGGAAGGTCTCGTGGTCGGTGGTCGCGCCGGTAACGCCGCCGCGCAGCATTCCCGAGATGCCGCCGCGCCGATGGCCAAAGTCGAACGGTGCCAACACGATGCGCTGGACCGCCGGACACTGCAGGCCGCGATGACCCGCTGGGCCTCGGTGGTTCGCGACGCCGACGGCTTGGAGCAGCTCACCGAAACCCTGGCCGAGGCCACGCCCCGTTCCACCGCCACCCGGGCCGACGTCGAGGATGTCGCGCTGACCGTGACCGCCCGCGCCGTTGCCGCCGCCGCGCTGGCCCGCACCGAGTCGCGCGGCTGCCACCATCGTGGTGACTATCCCACCGCCGACCCGGCGCAGGCCGTCAGTCGCACCCTGCACGGCGAACCGGCGGCGGTGTGTGTGCGATGAAACCGACCGACACCGAGCTGGCGGAGGCGCTCGTCACGATCCGGCGCGGGCTCGAGGAGGATCTCCGCTACGGCCCCGACGTCACGACGCTGGCCACCGTGCCCGCCGACGCCAGGACCGTCGCCGCTTTGGTGGCCCGTGAGCCCGGCGTCGCGGCGGGAGTGGACGTGGCGCTGCTGGTGCTCGACGAGGTACTCGGGCAGGACGGCTACTCGGTCGTCGACCGGGTCGAGGACAGCACCCGACTCGAAGCCGGTACGGCGCTGTTGCGGGTGGAGGCGCCCACGCAGGGCCTGCTCACCGCCGAACGGACACTGCTGAACCTGGTGTGCCACCTGTCCGGGATCGCCACTGCCACCGCGGCGTGGGTCGAGGCGGTCGAGGGCACCAAGGCCAGCATCCGCGACACCCGCAAGACCCTGCCCGGTCTGCGGGCGCTACAGAAGTACGCGGTGCGGGTCGGCGGCGGGGTCAATCACCGGATGGGCTTGGGCGACGCCGCCCTGATCAAGGACAATCACGTGGCGGCCGCGGGGTCGGTGGTGGCGGCGCTGCGCGCGGTACGCACCGCCGCGCCGGATGTGCCATGCGAGGTCGAGGTGGACACCCTCGAGCAACTCGACGAGGTTCTCGCCGAGGACGTGGCGCTGATCCTGCTGGACAACTTCCCGGTCTGGCAGACCCAGATCGCCGTGCAACGTCGGGACGCGCGTGCCCCTGGTGTGCAGCTCGAATCCTCCGGCGGGCTCAGCCTAGGCTCCGCCGCCGAGTACGCCGGCACCGGCGTCGACTATCTGGCGGTCGGCGCATTGACGCACTCGGTGCGGGTGCTCGACGTCGGACTCGATCTGTAGGTCAGCCGACGTCGGCGACGAACGCGCCCACGCCGCGCTTGACGCCCGAACGAGCGATCCGCGGCAGCGACGGGTCGTCGGTTCCCGCGGGCACGATCCGCGGGTTGACCAGGTGCAGGGTGTGCCGGCCCAGGCGAATGTCGGCTTCACCGGCGGCCAGAATGTTCTTGACCCAGTTGGTCTTTCCATGGCCGAGCAGGACCGCCACGGTGTCGCCCTTGCGATAGGCGGAGACGATCGTTTCGTAAGCCTTGCCCGACGTCCGGCCGCGGTGGGAGATGACCGACATCCCCGGCATGAATTTCGCCAGCGGCCGCATGGCCGGGTTGAAGTACTTGATCTGGAAGTTCTCGAACCAGACCGGGAACTTCATCGGCACGCCGGGCGCGTTGTTCGGATGATCCTTGGTTGCCATGGTGCCGAATCTATGCCGTGGCCGGCGCGGGGGCCGCGGCGGTGCCCTCTACGGCGGCGGCCGCCAACAGGTCGAAGGCGGCGCGCTGCTCATACTTCACGGCCTTGCCGGCGGGTCGGCCGCCGGAGCGGCGGGCCGCGCGGCGCAGTTTGCGGCGGGCGCGCGCCGTGGGCAGCGACTCCAACACCGCGGGCTCGACGCCGGCCAGCGCTTGGGTGGTGCGCATCGCAGCGATGAGGTCCACCAGACGGCTGCGTTCGTAACGCAGCAGCAGGAACACGGCCACACCGAAGACGGCGAGGTTGATGGCGAACTTGCCCAGCACGCCGGGGACCGGTGCGTCCCAGATGAAGTGCATGAACGGACCGGCCGCGAGCAGCGGAAGCGCGGTGCCGATGCGGCGCCGCCACGACCACCTGGTGCGCTCGTCGAATGTCGATAACAGAATCAGAACACCGACGGTGACCAATGCGGTGTAGGCCCAGTGTGCTGGGATGGCGGTGAGGATCCGGACCACCAGGTTCGTCCCGGCGCCGGAGAGGTCGGAGTCCAGACTCTTCAGCGCGTCGTTGGTGGCGTAGCTCAGGTCCTCCATCACGTCGAACCCGAAGCCGACGAACATGCCGACCAGCAGCGCTTGGGAGATCCGGTTGAACACCGCGCCGCAGAGCACCAGAATGACGGCCGCGCACAGCGCCTTGGCCGCCTCCTCGATGATGGGCGCGGTCAGCGCTGGCCCCCACTGGGTGAGAGTGTCTGGGTCGATGTAGCGCCCCCAGACCTCGTTGAGCGCGGTGTTGCCGTTCATCGCCATGAGTAGCGCGATCGTGCCGCCCAGCGCAGCGCCGGCGACAAGGACCTGCGGATAGTGCCGCACGGTGCGGTATGGATCGAACCGGTACATCAGCCAGACCAGGAAGACGATGAACGCCAGCCACACCGGGCTGAGCACGATCTCTGCCGACATCGTCTCGTGGATCGCGCCGCCGTACTCGAGCAGCAGCCCGAAGATCCCGACGACCGCGGCAGCCACGTACAGCCAGAACACCGCCGACCCGGGACGGTAGACCAGCGGCTGCTGCGGGGCGCTCACTGCTTGGTCCTGGTGATCAGATCGATGACCTGGCCGATCGGCGGGGCTGGCTGGCCCGGTGAGCCCAGCGCCACGACCGAGACGATGACGTCGTCGTCGTGCAGGAAGGCGCACGTTCCGGTGGCCGACTCGGTGACGGCCACGCAGGTGTGCCCGTCGAGGGCGCCGTCGGGAGACGTGATGTGACCGCCGTCGAGGGCCGAGGTGATGCCTTGGATGCGATGCAGCCGGATGAGCCGGTCGGTCACCGCGTCGGGATCACGCTGATCCCGGTCGAAGACCTCCACCAAAACGGTGACGTCGCTGTTGCGTAACACCGCGCTGTCGCCCTGGTCGAGCGCCTGCCACCCCTGTGGGGTCTCCACCGCCACCACGTTGCCCTCGTCGGTGACGGCACTGAGCTGTTCGGCGCCGGCCTCCGCGGGATTCCACTCCCGCGACGGCAGTGTGGCGTCGAGGATCACGGGCACGAGCGGCACCGCCAGCATCAGGGCCGCCAGCACGGCCGCGGGGCGTTTCTGCGTCAGCCGGCGGCCACGCAGCGTCGACGGCGTTGGTATGGCAGTCATTGCAGGGCTTAACTCTAGAGCCGCCGCGCGCTGCCCGCAGGGGTAGCCGGTCAGGTCGCCGCGGCGCGTCGCACCAGGGAGAGGACCACCGCTGCGGTCGCGAATAGCCCCGAAAAGGTCCGGTTGAGCGCTCGTTGCTGACGGGGAGTGCGCAGCCAGCCCAGGAGCCGCGACGCGAGCCCGGTGTATGCCCCCATCACCACCAGATCGACGGCCACCATGGTGGCCGCGATGGTCAGGTACTGCGGCACCAGCGGTGCGGTCGGCACCACGAATTGGGGTAGCACCGCCAGCAGGAACACCAGCCCCTTGGGGTTGGTCGCGTTGACCAGGAAGCCGCGCACCAGCAGGGCCAGCCGGCGGTTGTCGGCGCCGGTGCGCAGCTCGTCGTCCAGGTCCAAGGGGGCGCTGCGCCACTGGCGTACCGCGAGATACACCAGGTAGACGACGCCGACCCACTTGATGACCAAGAAGGCGACCACCGATTGCGCGACCGTGGCCCCCAAGCCGACGGCCACGGCCGCCAGCTGCAGCATCAAGCCGATCTGCAACCCGGTGATGCTCCAGTATCCGCGGCGCAGACCACAGGTCAGGCCGGTCGCCATGGACTGGATGGCACCGGCGCCGGGGGAGATGCTGATGGCGATGGAGGCGCCCAGAAAGGCCAGCCACAGGTCCCATTGCATGACGGCAGTATCCGGGCTCGGCGCCGCCGCGCTCAATCGATTTTTATTCAGGTGCACGGATCGGGGACAATTGAAGCGATGACCAGCTTCGCGATGAACCGGATCGACCTGCGGGGGCGTACGCTCACCGCGGCCCAGCTGCGTACGGCGCTGCCCCGCGGCGGTGTGGACGTCGACTCCGTCGTGCCGAAGGTGCGCCCGATCGTCGACGACGTCGCGGCGCGGGGTGCGGTGGCTGCGCTGGACTACGGCGAGAAGTTCGACGGCGTGCGGCCGCTGACCGTGCGTGTCGCGGCCCGCGAGCTGGACGCCGCACTGGCTGCCCTGGATCCTGAGGTGCGCACCGCGCTCGAGGTTGCCATCGACCGCACCCGGGCGGTGCACGCCGACCAACGGCGCACCGACACCACCACCCTGTTCGACTCCGGCGCATCGGTCACCGAGCGCTGGGTACCCGTCGAGCGGGTCGGGCTCTACGTGCCGGGTGGCAACGCCGTCTACCCGTCCAGCGTGGTGATGAATGTGGTGCCCGCCCAGACCGCCGGGGTGGACTCGCTGGTGATCACCAGCCCGCCGCAGTCCGAGTTCAGCGGACTACCGCACCCCACCATCCTGGCCGCCGCCCGGCTGCTGGGCGTCGCGGAGGTGTGGGCCGTCGGCGGTGCGCAGGCGGTGGCGTTGCTAGCTTTCGGCGGTACCGACACTGACGGTGCCGAATTGGCCCCGGTCGACATGATCACCGGGCCGGGCAACATCTACGTCACTGCCGCCAAGCGGATCTGCCGTTCGCAGGTCGGTATCGACGCCGAAGCCGGTCCCACCGAGATCGCGATCCTGGCCGACCACACCGCCGATCCGGTGCACGTTGCCGCCGACCTGATCAGCCAGGCCGAGCACGACGTGATGGCCGCCAGCGTGCTGGTGACCGACAGCACCGCGCTGGCCGAGGCGACCGAGGCCGAACTCGCGGTGCAGTTGCAGACCACCAAGCACCGCGAAAGGGTGACCGAGGCGCTGCGTGGGCGGCAGTCCGGCGTCGTGCTGGTCGACGACATCGACACCGGTGTCCGGGTGGTCAACGCCTACGCCGCAGAGCATCTGGAGATCCAGACCGCCGATGCCAACGAGGTGGCGGCCCGCGTCCGGGCGGCGGGGGCGATCTTCGTCGGCCCCTGGTCTCCGGTGAGCCTGGGCGACTACTGCGCGGGGTCCAATCACGTGCTGCCGACCGCGGGCTGCGCCCGGCATTCCAGCGGACTGTCGGTGCAGACCTTCCTGCGTGGCATCCATGTCGTCGACTACACCGAGGCGGCGTTGAAAGACGTTGCCGGCCATGTGATCACGCTGGCCAAGGCCGAGGACCTGCCGGCGCACGGTGAAGCGGTGCGCCGGAGGTTCGAAAAGTGAGCATCCCGGGCGCCGGTGTGACGCTGGCCGACCTTCCGCTGCGCGACGATCTGCGGGGCAAATCGCCTTATGGCGCCCCGCAACTCGAGGTGCCGGTGCGGCTGAACACCAACGAGAACCCGCACCCGCCCAGCCGCGCGCTGGTCGACGATGTCGCCCGTTCGGTTGAGCGGGCCGCCGCGGAGTTGCACCGCTATCCCGACCGTGACGCCGTCGAACTGCGCGCGGACCTGGCCCACTACCTGACCCGGCAGACCGGTATCGAGGTGTCATACGAGAACGTCTGGGCGGCAAACGGATCCAACGAGATCCTGCAGCAACTCCTGCAGGCGTTCGGCGGCCCGGGCCGCAGCGCCATCGGCTTCGTGCCGTCGTACTCGATGCACCCCATCATCTCCGATGGCACCCAGACCGAGTGGATCGAATCGTCGCGAGCCGCGGACTTCAGCCTGGATGCCGACACGGCGGCTACCGTCATTGCCGCTCGCGATCCCGACGTGGTGTTCGTCGCGAGCCCCAACAATCCTTCCGGACAGAGCATTCCGCTGCCCGATATGCGGCGGATGCTGGACGCGATGCGGCGCGGGATCCTCATCGTCGACGAAGCCTACGGCGAATTCTCCAGCCAGCCCAGTGCGATCGCCCTGATCGACGAATACCCGAACCGCCTCGTTGTCACCCGGACCATGAGCAAGGCCTTCGCCTTCGCCGGTGGGCGGCTGGGCTACCTGGCCGCCGCCCCGGCGATCATCGATGCGGTGCTGCTGGTGCGCCTGCCCTATCACCTGTCGGTACTCACCCAGGCCGCTGCATGCGCCGCACTGCGCCACGCCGACGAGACGCTGGGTAGCGTCGCCACCCTGGTCGCCGAACGGGAGCGGGTCAGTGCGGCGTTGACCGAGCTCGGATTCCGGGTGATTCCCAGCGACGCCAATTTCGTGCTGTTCGGCGAATTCGCCGACGCCGCAACGGCCTGGCAACACTATCTGGACGACGGAATCCTCATCCGCGACGTCGGGATCCGCGGATTCCTGCGCACCACAATCGGATTGGCCGACGAGAATGACGCCTTCCTGGCCGCCAGCGCCCGGCTGGCCACCACTGATCTGGCCCAGCCGCTAGGAGCACCATGACCGCCATCGCTACCCGTCGCGCCCGGGTGGAGCGCAAGACCCGTGAATCCGACATCGTCGTCGAACTCGACCTCGACGGCACCGGCGACGTCAGCGTGCATACCGGGGTGCCGTTCTTCGACCACATGCTGACCTCGCTGGGCACCCACGCAAGCTTCGACCTGGCGATCAGCGCCCAGGGCGACGTCGACATCGAGGGCCACCACACCATCGAGGACACCGCGATCGTGCTCGGCACCGCGCTGGGCCAGGCGCTCGGCGACAAGAAGGGCATCCGCCGCTTCGGTGACGCGTTCATCCCGATGGACGAGACGCTGGCCCATGCTGCCGTCGACGTCTCGGGCCGGCCCTATTTCGTGCACACCGGCGAACCGGACTACATGGTGGACTTCACCATCGCCGGTTCCGCCGTGCCGTACCACACCGTGGTCAACCGGCACGTGTTTGAGTCGTTGGCCTTCAACGCCCGGATCTCGCTGCATGTGCGCACCATCTACGGCCGCGACCCACACCACATCACCGAGGCGCAGTACAAGGCGGTGGCCCGCGCGCTGCGGCAGGCGGTGGAACCCGATCCGCGGGTCACCGGCGTGCCGTCCACCAAAGGTTCGCTGTGACAGGTGGATCCGCTAAGCGTGTAGTCGTCCTCGACTACGGCTCGGGCAACCTGCGATCGGCGCAGCGCGCGCTCGAGCGCACCGGGGCCCAGGTGGAGGTCACCTCCGACGCCGAGCGTGCCCGCAATGCCGACGGCCTGGTGGTGCCGGGCGTCGGTGCCTACGAGGCCTGCATGACCGGACTGCGCGGGATCGGGGGTGACCGCATCATCGCCGACCGGGTCGCGGCGGGCCGGCCGGTGCTGGGCGTGTGCGTGGGCATGCAGATCCTGTTCGCCCGGGGCGTGGAGTTCGGTGTCGAATCCCGCGGTTGTGGCCAGTGGCCCGGTTCGGTGACCCGCCTGGACGCGCCGGTGATCCCGCACATGGGTTGGAACGTGGTCGAGGCGGCATCCGGTAGTCGGTTGTTCAAAGGACTCGACGCCGACACCCGGTTCTATTTCGTGCACTCCTACGCCGCGCAGACGTGGGAAGGTGCACCCGATGCGCTGCTGACCTGGGCCAGCCACCACGTGCGGTTCCTTGCCGCGGTCGAGGACGGCCCGCTGTCGGCGACACAATTTCATCCGGAGAAGAGCGGCGACGCCGGTGCGGCACTGCTCGCGAATTGGGTTGAGGGGCTGTAGAAGTGCCATTGATTCTCCTTCCGGCCGTCGACGTGGTCGACGGCCGCGCGGTGCGGCTGGTGCAAGGCAAGGCCGGTAGTGAAACCGAGTACGGCTCGGCGCTGGACGCGGCGCTCACCTGGCAGCGTGACGGCGCGGAGTGGATCCACCTGGTCGACCTGGATGCGGCCTTCGGGCGCGGCTCCAACCGCGAACTGCTCGCCGAGGTGGTCGGAAAGCTCGACGTGAAAGTCGAGCTTTCCGGGGGTATCCGCGATGACGAGTCACTGAAGGCCGCGTTGGCCACCGGCTGCGCCCGGGTCAACATCGGTACCGCGGCTCTGGAGAACCCGCTGTGGTGCGCGGCCGCGATCGCCGAGTACGGCGACCGGGTGGCTGTCGGCTTGGACGTGCTCGTCGACACCGCTTCGGCCAACGAGAGCTACCGGCTGCGTGGGCGCGGGTGGGAGACCGACGGCGGGGATCTGTGGCAGGTGCTCGAGCGACTCGACAGCGAGGGCTGCTCGCGCTTCGTCGTCACCGATGTCACCAAGGACGGCACGCTGACCGGGCCCAACCTCGACCTGCTCGAGGGCGTCGCGGAGTGCACGGACGCTCCGGTGATCGCCTCGGGCGGGGTGTCCAGCCTGGAAGACCTGCTCGCCATCGCGACGCTGACCGACAGCGGCGTCGAGGGTGCGATCGTCGGAAAGGCCTTGTATGCAGGACGTTTCACGCTCCCGGAGGCGCTGGCCGCGGTGAGCCGGTAGTGGACCTCGACGCCCTCGTGGCCCAGGCTGCGGCGATACTGGACGAGGCGTCCGGGCCGTTCATCGCCGGGCATCGCGCCGATTCGGCGGTGCAGAAGAAGGGCAACGACTTCGCCACCGAGGTGGACTTGGCTATTGAGCGCCAGGTCGTCTCCGCGCTGGAGAAGTCCACCGGCATCGGCGTGCACGGCGAGGAATTCGGCGGCGCCGACATCGATTCGCCGCTGGTGTGGGTGCTCGACCCGATCGACGGCACGTTCAACTACGCCGCCGGGTCGCCGATGGCGGCAATCCTGCTGGGTCTGCTGCGCGAGGGCGAGCCGGTCGCCGGGTTGACGTGGCTGCCGTTCACCGATCAGCGCTACAGCGCGGTGGTGGGTGGACCGGTGTACTACAACGGTGTCGCGCTGTCGCCGATCGGACGCGGCGATATCGGCGGATGCGTCATGGGTATCGGCACGTTCAACGTCGACTGGCGTGGCCGGTTCCCCGGCCGCTACCGGTTGGCCGTGCTGGAAAGCTTGAGTCGGGTTTGCTCGAAGCTGCGGATGCACGGCGCCACCGGCATCGACATCGCCTATGTTTCCGCTGGAATTCTCGGTGCGGCAATCAGTTTCGGCGACCACATCTGGGATCACGCCGCCGGGGTGGCGCTGGTGCGGGCGGCCGGGGGAGTCGTCACCGACCTCTCCGGTGAGCAGTGGACGCCGTCGTCGCGCTCGGCGCTGGCCGCGGCGCCCGGCGTGCACGAGCACGTCCTTGAAATCCTGGCTTCTATCGGTTCACCGGAGGATTACCGCTGATGGACGTCGCAGTGCGCGTCATCCCCTGCCTGGACGTCGACGCAGGTCGGGTGGTCAAGGGCGTCAACTTCGAGAACCTCCGCGACGCCGGTGATCCGGTCGAGCTTGCGGCGGTCTACGACGCCGAAGGCGCCGACGAGCTGACCTTTTTGGACGTCACGGCCTCTTCGTCGGGGCGTGCGACGATGCTCGACGTGGTGCGGCGCACCGCCGAGCAAGTGTTCATTCCGCTCACCGTCGGTGGCGGGGTGCGTTCGGTGGCCGACGTCGACGCGCTGTTGCGCGCCGGTGCCGACAAGGTGTCGGTGAACACCGCCGCGATCGCCCGCCCGGAGTTGCTGGCCGAGTTGTCCCGGCAATTCGGGTCGCAGTGCATCGTGCTGTCGGTGGACGCCCGCACCGTGCCGGCGGGCTCGGTGCCCACCCCGTCCGGCTGGGAGGTCACCACGCACGGCGGACGGCAGGGGACCGGGATCGACGCCGTCGAATGGGCCGCCCGTGGAGCGGAATTGGGCGTCGGGGAGATCCTGCTGAACTCTATGGACGCCGATGGCACGAAGGCCGGCTTCGACCTGGCGATGCTGCGGGCGGTGCGCAAGGCCGTCACCGTTCCAGTGATCGCCAGCGGTGGCGCTGGTGCGGTCGGCGATTTCGCGCCTGCGGTGGAGTCCGGCGCCGATGCGGTACTGGCGGCGAGCGTTTTCCACTTCCGTGAGCTGACGATCGGTCAAGTGAAGGCGGCGATGGCAGCAGCGGGGATCACCGTCCGATGAGCGCAGCGAAGAGGACAAGTTGGGGTGACGTCCGATGAGCGCAGCGAAGAGGACAAAGGCAGGTGACGTCCGATGAGCCTGGACCCTGATATCGCCGCCCGGCTCAAGCGCGATGCCACCGGGCTGTTCGCGGCGATCGCTCAGGAACGCGGCACCGGCGATGTCCTGATGGTCGCCTGGATGGACGACGAGGCGCTCGCCCGCACCCTGGCCACCCGGGAAGCCACCTACTATTCGCGCTCCCGCGGCGAGTACTGGGTCAAGGGCGCCACCTCCGGCCACACCCAGCACGTGCACTCGGTGCGGCTGGACTGCGACGGTGACGCGGTGCTGCTGGAGGTCGATCAGGTCGGCGGGGCCTGCCACACCGGTGACCACAGCTGCTTCGATGCCGATCTGCTCCTCGGCGAGGAGTAGCAAGCCGCTCGTGGACACGTCGTGCGCAACGTTCTGACCGCCCTTGAGGTGCTCGAAGGTGTGGCGCGTCTTCAGCCCGTCGGGTTGTCCGCGCTGGCACGTGCGCTGGGTATCCCGAAGACCACCGTGCAGCGGTGCCTTGTCACCTTGGCCGAGGCCGGGTGGGTCCACATAGTTCCGGACCGCGACGGGACCAAGTGGGAAGTGGCGTCCAAACCCTTCATCGTCGCGGTATCAGCGGCCGGCCGGATGGATCTGCCCGATGTCGGCATGAGGCGCCTGCAGGCTCTGGCCCGCGAATCTCGATGCGGCGCTACGTTGTCCATCCGTGACGGCGACGAGATCGTGACCGTGGGCCACGTCGGTCGGGAGGGCTTTTCGGCGACCGGCTCTCGTGAACCGCTGCACGCCGGCGTTGACGGTGAGGTGATCATGGCCTTCGCCCCGCCCGGCGAGCTGGGGCGGTATCTGCGCCGCCATGACGGCGCCGCCCACCTCGGTGCCGGGCAGGATGACCTGAGACGCAGGCACGACCTTATCCGTCGGCGTGGGTTCGCTGTCAGCGGCGACCTCGAGGTGGCTTCGACCACGATTGCAGCGGCAATCCGCTTGGGCCTGGGCTGGCCGGTCGGATCCATCTCTGTCACGGTGCCCGAGGCCGTACTCGCCGCGGGCATCAGGGACCAGCTCGGAGCCATGGTTGCCCGAGCCGCAACCGGTATTGCGGAGGATCTTGCGATCCGCGCCGCCGGGGTCTGACGTTCGAAACGAAAGTTGCCGGTCCGTGAGGCGGACCGAGGCCCGCGGGCTCACAGTCGGTGTCGGAATAGTGGCTGTCGTAGCTCCACGCACACACGAAGGACGGTTACCAAGATGACTACAATCCCATTGCGGCTCGCCCATTCCGAGAGCGATTACCGTGCACTCGGAGTGCGGCCCGGTGAGGTCGCCATCCGCGAGGACCGCATGCACGTCGACGGCAGCCCCGGAACGCTGGAGTGGTGGTTCATGAAGGCCGAGATCGCCGAGTGCGAGATCGCCGTCGGGGTCCTGACCGCACCGGCTTTCATGGCCGAGTTGGGGCTGGTTCCCTCTGCCCAGATCGCCATCACGTTCCCTGACGGCAGCATGGTCGAGAAGTTCGCACACTTCGCTGGGGACGATCTGAAGTCGCTCTCCGACGCTGACTGCGCCATCCAGCTGGGCGACAACCGTTTCGAACGGCTTGCCGACGGCCGCTATCGGACGCATTTCGAGGCTGAGGGGGTCACCGTCGAGATCGACCTGACACCGACTGCTGCCCCGTGGCGACCGGAAGCCGGGCACATCCTTTTTGGGGAGCATGACGAGCACTTCTTCGGGTGGGCGATCCCGGTGCCGAACGGGAATGCGCATGTCGTCATTCGCGGCGGCGGTCTGGACATCGACAGCCAGGGCGTGGGTTACATCGACCGCGGCTGGATGAACCAGCCGTTGGGGGAGTTTCTGCACGATTGGGATTGGTTCCACGCGCAGTTCGACGACTACACCGTGTTGGCGGTGAACATGCGCTTCGAGGAACAGTTCGGATACGCCGAGCAGCCTTACCTGATGGTCTACCGGGGCGCGGAGTTGCTTGCCGGTGGTCCAGGCACCCAGGACTGCGAACACATCACCTACCGCGTGGACAGCACCCATCTCGACTCCTACACCGGAAAGCCGCTCCCCGACGCCTTCACCTTTGAGTACCAGGACGGCGCGACCCGACTCACCGTCAGCGGACGCCACACGACGACCACGATGCGCATGAATTGGGACGAGCTGATTCCGGGCACAGACGAGGACAAGGCCCGCTCATCGGTCCACGGCGGCGCGGTCCTGCGCTACATCGGGCCGGCCCAGCTCACGCACTACGAGGACGATCGGCTGGTGGCCTGCATACGGGCCGAGACCGGAGCCTTCTACGAGTCGATGTACATGGGCGCACCGCTGCCGGAACCGACGCACAGCTGATATGTAGGCATTGTTTGTCAAGAGGCAGGTGAAAGCCGCCCCGGTTTGGTGCCGGGGCGGCTTTCGTTTGATCGGTGGCAGTTTTAGGCCCAGCGGGCCCGCATCGTCGGTCCGGGATTGCGATACGCCGCGCGGTGGTGCCAGGCCGATTCGATCAACAATCGCCGCACGTGGGCGTTGCCGGCTTCGGTGATCGAACCCTGCACCCGGGATGCGCCCGAGGAGTACTCGGTGGGGACCAGTCCGACGTAGGCGCCGGTTGAGGACCCGCTGAACCGGATCCAGTCACCGATCTCGACGGTCAACGCCAGCCCGGTCAGTGCCGAAATGCCGCGCAGACGGCCCAGCCGGTCGACCTGATCGGCCCACCGTGGTGAGGCCGCGACGGTGACGATCTGCTCGTCGAGGCGATCCCTGGCCGCGGTCGCCGACAGGACTGCGTCGAAGTGATGATCGAAGGCTGCCCTGGTGTGGGGATCCTCGAATCGTTGCTGCCGAAGCCAGGTTTCGTGCACGCCGTTCCAGGCCCGTCGACCGGAGTGCACCCGGCCCTGGCGCAGCAGCAGCTTGGACAAGCGGTGCCGCACCCGCATCAGATCCGCGCGGGCCTCCTCTCGGGCCCGCACCAGATCACGCACCGCCTCCACCTCGACTTCGGGCACCGTCACCGCGGCGACCTCGCCCAAGCGCAGCAGCCGGGTCAGATGCGCCGCGTCACGAGCATCGGTTTTGACCCGATCCCCAGCCGGGCGGATCAACTTCGACGGCGCCGCGACCACGCAGTAGATCCGGGCAGTGGCCAACGCCCGCGCCAGCCCGAAATCCGTCGGCCCGGCCTCATAGGCCACCCGCACCGGGCCACGCAGCTGGTGCAACCAGGCCAGGATCTCGCCGTGATCGGGACATAACCGCGCCCGCTGGACTCGACCCGTCTGTTCGTCGACGGCATGCGCAACCACCGAAAGCACGTGCACGTCCAACCCCACACTCGTACCGTTGAAACTCACCGGAGGCCTCCTGATCTGCAACTGTGGCTCTACCAGTGCGAGTGTTCACTCAACACCGGCAACCCACGTCCGATTGCAGCCCGAGGCCTTCGGCCTCGAGTCAGCCTCCATACCGTCTAGCCGGCCGGAGGGGGCGCGGCTCGCCAGGATCGCAACGGCCGCAGCAGCGGGTTCTTCTTGTACTCGTGTCCGGCCATCCGGCCCAGGATGTCGTCAAGGGTGACGACGGCGTCGATGATGTAGGGCCCCTTGTTCAACATCACGCATTCGGCGCGCTCGGCCATCGCCGCGTCACTGATCTCGGCGCGCGACGGCCGCCCGGTGGTGGCGAGCTGTTCGAGCACCTGGGTCGCCCAGATAACCGGCAGGTGTGCGGCCTCGCAGAGCCACAGCATCTCCTCCTGGAGCTCGGCCATCCGCTCGAAGCCGGTCTCCACTGCCAGGTCGCCGCGGGCGATCATCACCCCGACCCGTTGGCGGCGCATTGCGGTGAGCAGCAGCTGCGGTAGCCGCTCGAAGGCCTGGCGGGTCTCGATCTTGAGCACCACACCCAGCTCGGTGTCGCCGAGCCGGCCCAGCTCCTCGAACAACCGGATCACGTCGGACGGCTCGCGGACGAAGGACAGCTGAACGAAGTCGGCAAGTTCGATCACCGCGGTCAGATCTGCCAGGTCCTTCTCGGTCAGCGCGGAGATCGGCAGGTCTGTGTCGGGCACATTGATGCCCTTGCCCGCGCGTAGCTTCACCTCGCCGTGCGCCGGGTGGTCGACGCGCACATCGATGCGCTCGGCGGCGACGGCGATCACCGTGCCGCCGAGCTTGCCGTCGTCGAAGAAGATCCGCTCCCCGGGCTCGACGGTGTCGAACACCTCGGCAAGGGTGCACCCGATGGTGGGCGGACCGTCGTCGTCGACCCGGGCAGGCGTGCAATCCCGGGTCAGAATGATGACATCGCCTGCGGTCAGCGGCAGATACTGTTCGAGCGCAGCCAATTCGCCGATCTCGGTGGCATCCCCGCCGGGGGCGACCAACACCGTTCCGGTCCCCAGGTATGTGGTTTTCTCGGTGGTGACGACGAATCCGCCCGGCGCCACAGCTGCCAGCAACAGTCGACGCTTGGATCCGCGGGTGTCACGCAGCACCAGTTCGTCACCCTCGGCACGGCGGGCCAGCCACTCGCTGTCGACCGGCAACACCGTCAAACCCGGTTCCGGCGGACGGGCGGGACGTCGGGCGCTGGTCAGCCAGCCCCGCCCGGCGGCCACCACCTGACCGTGCGCGTTGCGGGTGGGCCGCAACCGCACGATGCGCGGCCCCGGCTCTAATGGCGCGGTCCGCAGCTTCGGGCCGGCGAGGTCCATGGCGATTAGGCAGGTCCGTCCCGCAGCCGACGCCGCGGAGCGGACGTTGTCCGCCATGGCTTTCCACGCGGTCGCGTCATCGTGGGCGCAGTTGATGCGGGCGATACGCATGCCGGCGTCAACCAGGTTCCGCACCAGGGTGGCATCGGTGGCGGCCTCCGAGGGCAGGGTCACCATGATCCGGGCCGCGCGATCCTCGGCGGCGGGGCCCAGCAGTTCCGTGGCGTTGCGCTCGAGCAGTCGCGCACCGTCTTCGACCTCGACGCCCGCTCCGGCAACCGTGTCACCACCGGGCTTCCAGCCGTGACCGCGCATCGCCGCGATGGCGGCCGAAACTCGGCGCAGGGTGGCCTCGACATGGGCTTCGCTGCGGCCCAGTGAGGACAACCCGACTTCGGCCAGCTGTTGCTGAAGGTTACGCAGATCCATCTGCCGGATCGCCCAGTAGTGCACAAGATTGATTGCGCTGCAATGATTCTCGCTATGGACCGGATCGGTCCACGGTCGCCAGCGCCGTTCGGCATCGGCCAGCCCGTCGAGCAGCGCGTCGACTTCGCGTTGTAGGCGCTCGAGTTGATCGGTCGCGGCGGACATGCTCGGCGACGCTAGTCACGCCAGGTTGCCATCAGATGAACGGTTCTGCGCAGGTGACTTTAGACCTTCGGGGTCGTCGGCCAATGGCACATGTCAGGCGCACCGGTCGTGGACCACGATGTCTGCATGGCAACCACTGACGCCGTCGTGCTCGACAGCGCCGGTCTACATCGTCTGGTCGACGAACTGCGCGACCGGGGTTACCGGGTGGTCGGTCCGACCGTGCGCGACAACGCGATCGTGCTGGCCGAACTCGACAGTGCCGACGATCTGCCGTACGGCTGGGGGGTCGATGTCGCGCCCGGAACCTATTCGCTGCGCCGTCGCGGCGACCAGGCCGCGTTCGGCCATTCGTCGGGGCCGCAGTCCTGGAAACAGTTCCTGCATCCGGCACGCCAGAAGGTGTGGTCGTACGGGCCGGACGGCGCTACAACCTCCTACGAACCGGAGCCCAAATACGCCTTCCTCGGAGTGCACGGCTGTGATCTGGCGGCCATCGGCGTTCTGGACCGTGTGCTGTCCGACGCCGAGCACCCCGACGGCTCATATGTCGCACGGCGCCGGCAGATCTTCGTGGTGGCGGTGAACTGCACCGAACCGGGCCGGCTGTGCTTCTGCGCATCCATGGGCACCGGGCCGGCCTGCGGGGGCGGCTACGATCTCGCCCTCACCGAGTGCACCGGCACCGACGAATCCACCTACGTCATCGAGGTGGGCAGTGTGGCCGGGGCAGAGGTGCTCGCCGGCGTGCCGTGCCGACCGGCCGATGATGCGGAGGTCGCCGAGGCGAGCACACGGGTACTGGCCGCCGCCGAGACGATGGGACGCAGGATGCCTGAGCGGGACTTGCGCGACCTACTGGTCGAATCGCGGGATTCGTCGCACTGGGTCGACGTGGCCGCCCGCTGCCTGACGTGCGGTAACTGCACCATGGTTTGCCCGACGTGCTTCTGCACCAGCACCTCCGACGTCACCGACCTCACCGGTGAGCATGCCGAGCGGTGGATGGAGTGGGCGTCGTGCTTCGAACTCGACTTCACCTTCATGCACGAGGGTCCGGCGCGCCGCTCCGGAGCGTCGCGCTACCGACACTGGCTGACCCACAAGTTGTCCAGTTGGCACGACCAGTTCGGCACCTCTGGGTGCGTGGGGTGTGGACGCTGTATCGCATGGTGTCCCACCGGAATTGACATCACCGAGGAGATGACCACCTTGGCCCGGCTGGCGGACGAGCATGACTGAGACCGCGACCCGCGGCTGGGCGCCGCAGTCGTCGGCCATGGCGCCGGTGCCCTACCGCGTGCGCTCCCGGGTGCCCGAGAACACCGACTCGGTGACCCTGTGTTTGGAGCCGGTGACCACCGAACTCTCCACCCCCAGACCGGGGGAGTTCATGATGCTCTACGCCTTTGGCGTCGGCGAGGTCGCGATCTCGGTCAGCGGCGATCCGGCGGTGGCCGACGGCACGATCACCCACACCATCCGCGCGGTCGGCGCGGTCAGCGCGAGGTTGTGCGCGGCGCGGCCGGGGAGCACGATCGGGGTGCGCGGTCCGTTCGGAACCAGCTGGGGTCTGGACACCGCAACAGGACGCGACCTGGTGATCGTCGCCGGCGGGGTCGGGCTGGCTCCGCTTCGCCCCGTCATCCTCGGCGCCCTGTCGGACCGGCACAATTACGGCCGGGTGGTGTTGATCGCCGGTGCTCGGTCACAACGCGACTTCCTCTACCCCGCGGAACTGCAGCGCTGGCAGGAGGATTCGCGACTCGAGCTGCACCGAACCGTCGACGTGCCGATCCAGGGCTGGCCGGGGGAGACCGGCTTCGTCACCGAACCGCTGGGGCGGCTGTCGCTGGTGCCGCAGAACGTGACGGCCTTCCTGTGCGGGCCGGAGCCGATGATGCGGTTCGGTGCCGCGGCACTGCTGGACAAGGGTGTCGCGCCGACCGACATCCGGGTGTCGCTGGAACGCAACATGCAGTGCGGCATCGGCTGGTGCGGCCACTGCCAACTCGGCCCGCTTCTGGTTTGCCGGGACGGCCCCGTCGTCGGCTACGACGTGGCGCGCAGCCTGCTGGAAACCGAGGAACTCTGAGATGCCCAGTCTCGCCGTGTGGAAGTTCGCCTCGTGCGACGGTTGCCAACTGACACTGCTTGACTGCGAGGACGAGTTGCTGACACTGGCCGAGCAGGTCCAGATCGCTGCGTTCGCGGAGGCATCCAGTGCGATCGTCGGCGGCCCGTACGACTTGTCCCTCGTTGAAGGCTCCATCACCACCCCCTCCGACGAGCGCCGCATCCGCGAAATCAGAGAACAGTCAACAACTCTGGTGGCCATCGGGGCGTGTGCCACCGCCGGTGGCATCCAGGCGCTGCGCAACTTCGCCGACGTCGCCGAGTTCACCTCGGTGGTCTACGCCCGGCCCGACTACATCCACACCCTGGCCACCTCGACTGCGGCATCGGCCCACGTCACGGTCGACTACGAGCTGCGCGGCTGCCCGATCGACCGGGGACAGCTGCTTGATACCTTGGCCGCCCTGCTCGTCGGGCGCAAGCCCCGACTGCCCGCGGCCACCGTGTGCACCGAATGCAAACGCGCCGGGGTTACCTGCGTGACCGTGGCCGAGGGAGTCGCGTGCCTCGGCCCGGTTACCCACGCCGGCTGCGGTGCGCTCTGCCCTCGCCATCACCGCGGGTGCTACGGCTGCTTCGGACCGACGGCTACTCCCAACATGCCGGCGATGATCCCGCTGCTGCACCGCGACGGGATGTCGGGGCAGCAGGCCGATCGGGTGTTCGAGACGTTCAACGTCACCGCGTTCCACGAGGCACTCGAGACCGATCGGAAGCCCCGATGAGCGAGCAGCGCACCATCCGCGTCGGCGCGCTGACCCGCGTCGAAGGCGAAGGCGCCTTACACGTCGAGCTGCGCGACGGGGTACCGGAGCGGGTGGAGCTGAACATCTATGAGCCGCCACGGTTTTTCGAGGCGTTCCTGCGTGGCCGTGCCCACACCGAACCACCCGACCTCACCGCACGGATCTGCGGCATTTGTCCGGTGGCCTATCAGGTCAGTGCCTGCAACGCGATCGAGGACGCCTGCGGCGTCACGCTGGACCCCATGCTGGTGGCGTTGCGGCGGTTGTTGTACTGCGGAGAGTGGATCCACAGCCACGCCCTGCACATCTACATGCTGCACGCGCCGGACTTCCTGGCCGAACCGGACATCATCGCGGTCGCCAGGAACCACCGCACCGCCGTCGAGCGCGGCCTGGCGCTGAAGAAAGCCGGAAACCAGCTGATGGAACTTGTCGGCGGCCGTTCGATCCACCCGATCAACGTGCGGCTCGGCGGGTTCTACTCGGTGCCGGCCAAGGCCGACCTCAAACCGATGGCCGAGCAGCTGCGTCGCGCGCTCGACGACGCCCTGGCCACGGTGACCTGGGTCGCCGGCTTCGACTTCCCCGAGCTGACCGTCGAGCACGAGTTGCTGGCACTGACCGGGCAGCGCTATGCGATCGAAGACGGGCTGATCACCCGAAGCGCCGGAACCCCCTTTCCCATCGCCGAATTCAGCCAGCACGTGGTCGAGACACAGGTTCCGCACTCCACTGCGCTGCACGCGACGCTGGACGGCGGCCGGCACCTCACTGGCCCGCTGGCCCGCTATTCGCTGAGTTCGGCGCTGCTGTCACCGGTGGCGCGAGAATCCGCGACCGCCGCGGGCCTGGGTGCGGAGTGCCGAAACCCGTTCCGCAGCATCGTGGTTCGCGCCGTCGAAACGGTGTACGCGGTCAGCGAGGCGCTGCGGATCATCGACGAATACGAGCCGCCGGCCCGGCCGTTCGTCGAGGTGGCAGCCCGCCCGGGCGTCGGGCACGGCGTCAGCGAGGCGCCGCGCGGGCTGCTTTACCACCGCTACGAGATCGACGACGACGGACTGATCGCTTCGGCGGTCATTGTGCCGCCGACCGCGCAGAACCAGGCCGCCATCGAGGATGACCTCACCCGGGTGGTGCTGGCCGGCGCGGACCTCGACGACGCGGCGCTGACGGCGATGTGCGAGCGCACCATCCGCAACTACGACCCGTGCATCTCGTGCGCAACGCACTTTTTGACACTGACGGTGGATCGATCATGACCGCCGCCGTCGTCATCGGCGTCGGCAACATCGAGCGGCGTGACGACGGGTTCGGCCCGGCGGTGGCCGTCGCACTGGCCGGGCAATGCCCGGCCACCGTTCGGGTCGTCACGTGTGCGCTCGAACCAACGGCCATTCTGGACGCCTGGGACGGTGTCGCGCTGGCTGTGGTCGTCGATGCCGCGGCCGGTCCGGACGCGGTACCGGGGCGGGTGCGCGCCTGCACCGTCGAGGATGTGGCCGGACACAGTCGCGTCAGCTCGCATGAGCTGAACTTGAGCCAGACCTATGACCTCGGCCGTGCCCTCGGCCGGGCGCCGCGGCGACTGGTCGTCATCGCCGTCGATGCGGCAGACATGGGCCACGGCCGCGGGTTGACCCCGGCGGTCGCAGCCGCGGTGCCGATCGCTGCCACGCTGGTGCGTGCCGAGGTGGCGCGCGAGGCCGGCTAGTTCGCCAGCCGGTCCAGGAAACTGCGCACCAGCAGCCGCAACCGGCGCGCGGCGTCGTCGACGTGGGTCAGGGTGTGCTCGCGAAGGTCGTCATGACGCAGCCCAAGGCGGGCCACCTCGTTCTCGCGGTCGTCGTCGATCCACACGTCGAGCAACTTGGCGTCGAGTTCGGGGTGGAACTGCAGACCCATGGCCCGGCCCAGGACGAAAGCCTGTGCAGCGCGGCCGGTTCGAGCCACCTCACTGGCGCCGGGAGGCGGGGTGAACCGATCGAAGTGCCACTGGAACCACGGTCCGCCGGGCACCAGGTCGTCATCGTCGCTCTGCACGTGATGCCAGCCGATCTCCGGTTCCGGGGAGCGCTCAACGGAGCCGCCCAATGCGGTCGCCACCAGCTGGCCGCCGAAGCACACCCCCAGCACACCGACGCCGGCGTCGACCGCCCTGCGGACCGCCTCGATCTCGGTAGCGACCCACGGTAACCGCTGGTCGTAGACTGCCCAGCGAGATCCCAGCGGCACGATCACGTCGTAGCCGGTGATGTCGGGAAAGGTGACGTCGAAGGCGGGATCGTCGGCTCGGTGGGCCGGAACCACCTCGAATGTGTCGGTGTCGAAACCGAGTTCGGCGAACGTTTCACCGAGCAGCGCCTCGGGCGCGTTCGGATCGTTGTAGATGAACAGAACCTTGCGGGGCACGCGAATACCGTACGGCAGGCAGCCTGCTACCCGTAGTCCGAGGTGCGCTGTCGACCACGGCCAACATCGTCACGGTGTGCACACCGACACCGACACGGGTGGTGACCGCCATTGAGGCGCGTCTGCGCCGGCACGGCGCATCGACCGGGAGTCGTCGCGCGGAGGTATCCTCGCTACAGCGAGCCCCGTGGCCGCGGGGCGTGACAGGTGAGACATGACCGCGTTGTACACCGCCCTGGTGTGGCTGGTCGTCGCCGCCCATTTCGCCTTCTTGATCTACCTGCCCAGCGGCGGGTTCTTGGCGCTGCGCTGGCGGCGCAGCATCTGGCTGCACGTGCCCGTGGTGCTGTGGGGTATCGGCAGTGTCGCGCTGCATTTCTGGTGCCCGCTGACCGCGCTCGAGCAGTGGTCCCGGCCCCGTGCGGGCATGCCGCCGCTCGGTTCGGCCGGTTTCATCGACCACTACATCACCGGCGTCATGTATCCCTCCGGCGGCACCGGTTACGCACAGGTGGCGGCGTTCCTCGCCGTGCTGGTGTCGTGGACCGCCTACGCGGTGACCGCGCGGCGCTCAGGCCACGCCCGGCCAGCCGTCGGCGCGCCAGCAGACCCAGTCGATCTCAACCCGGGCGCCCACGGCCAGCCCCGTGGTGCCGACGCACGTCCGGCTCGGTAGCCGCTCGGGAAACCACCGGGCGTAGGCAGCATTGAATGCGTCGTAGTCCGACCAGTCGGTGAGGTAGGCGCGCACCGACACGACGTCGGCCAGCCCCCCGCCGCACAGTTCGGTGACGCGCGCCAGATTCGTCAGCACCCGGTCGGTCTGGGTAGCGACGTCCTGGCCGACCAGCGCGCCGGTAGTGTCTGTCGGCATCTGTCCGGTGACATAGAGGGTCGGGCCCGCTGCCGTCGCGTGGGCGAACGGCGCCACCGCGGGCGGAACACCGTCGGCCGGGGTGAACGTGAAGGAGCGGATGCCGCACGCGCTGGTCATACCGCCGGATTCTGCCAGCGTGGGAAGCAGCGCTTGTCGATGCGGCCGTGCACACCTTGGCGCTGATCCACCACCTGCGTGATGGTGAAGTCGACCGCCACTGACATGAACGAATAGGCGTCGGCGCGCGACAAGCCGAAGTGGCTCTCCAGCAGTCCCAGGGTCCGCAGGGTCGCGCTCTTCATCGCCGCGTCGAGGCTGTCGCCGAACCCGTGCACCAATAGCTCGGTCGCGGTCTCCAACACCGGAACGGTGAACGGCAGATCACGCCGCACCGTCAAGCGCAACAGCCCGTTCAGCGACGACTCCAGGGCCGTGCCGCTGACCTCGCCGTCGCCCTGCGAGACGTGCGGATCGCCGACCGACAGCAGCGCGCCGGGCACCTGGACCGGGTAGTACATCCGCCCACCCGCACCGATCCGCCAGTTGTCGACGTTGCCGCCGTGGTCGCCGGGCGGCACCGAAGACATCCGTTCGGCGGCCGCCGGCGCGACGCCCATGGTGCCGAAGTGGGGACGCAGGGGGACCACGACACCGGGCAGGGCCGGTTGGCGGTGAGCCGGATCGGGGGTCACGATGGTGCCCGGTGCGTCGGCCAGCGGGGTGGTGGTCCAGTCGTAGCCGAACAGGGCACGGCCCATCAGCGCCTCGACGTCCAGTTCGTAGACGGTCACCCGCTCGACGGGTATCTCAGGGTAGAGATAGCCCCAGTGCCCGGCCAGATTCGACCCGTAGGGCAGCCGGGGGGTGGCTTCCAGGATGTCGACCTGCAGCACGTCGCCCGGGCGTGCCCCGGTTACGGCGATCGGCCCCGTGAGGATGTGCGGCCCCGGCCCGCGGTCGTCGACGTCGCTGAACAGTCGGGTGATCGCCTCGTCCATCAACAAATCCGGTGCGTCACCCGCGTGGTGGGTGATCGCCTCGATCGCCACCAGGTCACCGGACTCCACGGTCAGCGCGGGCGCCACCCGCGGATCGAAGAACCCCCAATGCACCGTCTGCGCAGTCGCCGGAAGGTGGTGCACAGTCATAAGCGTCAGATCATGCCAGCGAGCAGGGAGCCGCGCGCGGCGAGACGAGCGGCTCAGACCGCGTGGTAGCGGCGTTCGGGCCGGCCCGCGCCGTAGCGCAACCGCAGCCCGACGGCCCCGGTCTGCGGGAAGTGTCCGAGATGCCGGCGCGCGCTGACGCGTGAGATACATACCAGCTCAGCGCATTCGGCTGCGGACACCTGGCTCGCGCCACGAACGACTCCAATTCCGTTCTCAGCTAGTCGAATTCGAACGGCTTGATCAGACAATCAGCGGCACTGCCGTTGATGGCGCCGCTGACGGTGTCCAGTTCCCTGACCGCGGCGATCATGATGACGCCCACCGCCTCTCCTCCGGCGCGTAACCACTCCAGTACCTGCAGGCCCGTCATGTCGGGCAGGTAGATGTCCAGCAGGATCAGGTCGGGAGGCAGGTGGTGGGCGCACCGCGACGAGGAGACCCTGCTGCTGGAGGCGATGGAGCGCCCCGATGCCGAGCTAGTGGTGATCGGACTCAAACATTGCAATCCGGCTGGCAGACTGCTCCTTGGCGCCGTAGCCCAACAACTGCTGATGGAATGTCCCAAACCTGTGCTTGCGGTAGAGGCTGGCTAATACCGAATAATGGATGGCATGGACATCACCGGATCGGTCTGGCTCATCACGTGCGCGGTCATACTGGGATTGTTCGTCTTCGACTTCTTCGCCCACGTTCGCGTGGCGCACGAGCCGACGTTCAAGGAATCGGCGACCTGGTCGGCGGTCTACATCGCACTCGCGATCGCATTCGGCTTCGTGGTCTGGTGGCAATGGGGTGGACAATTCGCCGGGGAGTACTTCGCCGGCTATGTCACCGAAAAGGCGCTGAGCGTGGACAACCTGTTTGTGTTCACCGTCATCATGGCCACCTTCGCAGTGCCGCGGGCGTTCCAGCAGAAGCTCTTGCTCATCGGCATCGTCATGGCGCTGGTTATGCGAGCCGGATTCATCGCTCTGGGTGCCGCCGCTATCAACACCTTCAGTTGGGTGTTCTACATCTTCGGCATCTTCCTAATCCTCACCGCGGTCAAGCTCGCCCGCGAGGCCGGCCACGAGAAAGAGGTCGAGGAGAAGCGCGATAGCCGCATCATCGCCCTGGTGCGCAAGTTTGTGCCTACCACCGACGACTACGACGGTGACAAATTTCTGACGAAAATCAGCGGCAACCGGGCCGTCACGCCGATGTTGCTGGCGCTGGTCGCCATCGCGTTCACAGACCTGCTGTTCGCCCTCGATTCGATTCCGGCCATCTACGGGCTGACCGAAGAGCCCTACATCGTGTTTACCGCCAACGCCTTCGCGCTGATGGGGTTGCGACAGCTGTACTTCCTCATCGGCGGTTTGCTGGACCGGCTGGTGTACCTGTCCTACGGGCTCTCGTTGATCCTGGCGTTCATCGGCGTCAAGCTGGTGCTGCACGCGCTGCACGAGAACACCCTGCCGTTCATCAACGGAGGCGAGCACGTCAAGGTGCCGGAGATCTCGACCGGCCTGTCGATCGGGGTGATCGCGGTGATCCTGGTGATCACCACCGTCGCGAGTCTGGTCAAGACGCGGGGGCGGGCTAGACTGACCTAGTGTCCTGAGTCATTAATTGCCGTCTAGTTGTTGAGCTGGGTTCGAGCAGACAACACAATCTCAGCGTCATGAGGCGTCGGCACACCGACCAGCCCGTTTCCCTGTTCTTTCGCCTGCGCCAGCAGCTGCTCAGCGAGCTGGCGTTGATGTACCTCGATCGCCACGGACTCGAGTGTTTCGGACATCATCAGTCGTTCCCGCCAAGCTCACGCTCGGCGTACCAGGCAAAGCCACAGCCACCGCAATTCCGATAGTCGCCGGGGCGTGAGCGACGCCAATTGCGTTCGCAGCTAACCGAACTCGAATGGTGCCCTGGTGGGTCATCGGCGTCATCCTTGGGCCGCGCACACAACGGCGGCTGTGGCAGAGGCTGTGACTCGGCGGCGGTGACTGGGGCTGGTCTGTACCCCGAACCGGTGGCGATCGGGGGCAAATTCGTTGCCAAGCTCGACGATAAGCCGGCTGTCACATCGATGTCGTTGGTGCTCAGCGCAATCGGGATCATCGACGTGTTGTTCGCGCTGAACCAGAACAGCGTGCAGTTCATCGACGGCGGCCAGCACGTTGCAGGCGCGGAGATCTCGACGGGGTTGTCGATCGGGGTGATTGCCGTGGTGATGGTGGTCACCGAGGTGGCCAGCCAGCTGCAGGACCCGTGGCCAGACGTCGCCGTCGGTCGGCACCGCGATGCTCGTCGGGTTCCCGGGGTTTCGCCGGCCCGACGATGGGATGGCACCGGCAAGGCGGAAGCCGCCGCGCTCTGCCTGCGACCGTCCATCCGCACAGCGGAACGAGTCTTGGACACCCCGACATTCGCGTAGCTAGCGTGCCCTCGATGAACATCGGAGTGGCCTCCATCACTACAGTCAGTCTCAGCGTTGGGGTTCTGAGGGTGACGACGAGCAATGTTCCAACAGCAGCTACACGCCGCGTCGGGATGCTGGTTCTATGAGTCTTGCCGCGCCGACACATGCTCGCCCACCGCACTCGGAGTCGGCCAATCATGCACTCCAAGTGCGCGATCGCATCAGCCCAGTGCTGGACGCCGTCGGCGGATTTGTGGGCATGTCCATTCAGGTCGCCGTCGCCACACGCCGTCGCTTTCAGTGGCGGGAGTACTGTCTGCAAAGCTGGTTTCTGTTGCGGGTGGCATTCTTGCCGACCGTAGCGGTATCTGTGCCGCTGACCGTGTTGATCATCTTCACGCTCAATATCCTGCTGGCAGAGTTCGGCGCGGCCGACATATCGGGTGCCGGGGCAGCGCTCGGTGCGGTCACCCAACTCGGCCCGCTGGTCACGGTCCTGGTCGTCGCGGGTGCTGGATCGACAGCAATCTGCGCCGACCTTGGGGCGCGAACCATCCGCGAGGAGATCGACGCGCTTGAAGTGCTGGGTATCGATCCCATCCATCGGCTCGTTCTACCCCGGGTCGCGGCCTCCACATCGGTAGCGTTCCTTCTCAACGGTGCTGTCATCACCATCGGATTGGTGGGCGGCTATATCTTCGGTGTCTACATTCAGAACGTCTCTGCAGGGGCCTACGTATCGACGTTGACGCTGGCCACAGGGTTGCCCGAGGTTGTCATCTCGATCGCAAAGGCCCTCACCTTCGGTCTAATCGCGGGCCTGGTCGGCTGCTACCGCGGCCTGACCGTGGCCGGTGGCGCCAAAGGCGTGGGCGCTGCAGTAAATGAGACGTTGATTCTGTCGGTGGTAGCGCTGTTCGCGATCAACGTCATTCTGACGACGATCGGTGTGCGATTCGGGACAGGTCGCTAGATGACGACAGCGCAGGTGTTGAGAGCTCGTTTCCCCCGGGCGTTCTCGCGTGGGAAGCTGTGGATCAGCGCACCGCTGGTGTCGTTCGACGCGATCGGCGATCTGGCCTGGTTCATCCTGACCGCCTTTGGCCAGGTCGGTTACGCAGTGCGGCATTACCGCCGTGAGGTAGTGCGCCTCATCGCCGAGATCGGTATGGGCAGTGGCGCGATGGCGGTCGTGGGCGGGACCGTGGCGATCGTCGGGTTCGTCACCCTCTCAGGTGGCTCGTTGATCGCCATCCAGGGCTTCGCTTCGCTCGGCAATATCGGGGTCGAGGCATTCACCGGATTCTTCGCCGCGATGGTAAACGTGCGGATCGCTGCACCGGTTGTCGCCGGGCAGGCGCTCGCAGCTACCGTCGGTGCAGGTGCCACCGCCGAGTTGGGTGCGATGCGGATCTCCGAGGAGATCGACGCGCTCGAAGTGATGGGAATCAAATCGATTTCATATCTCGTCTCGACACGGGTCCTCGCCGGTTTCGTCGTGATCATCCCACTCTATGCGATGGCGATCATTATGTCGTTTCTGTCGGCGCAGCTGACCACGACGTTCATCTACGGGCAGTCGACAGGAACCTACGACCACTACTTTCGAACCTTCCTGCGGCCCGACGATGTGATGTGGTCGTTTGCGCAGGCGGTCGTCATCTCGGTCATCGTGATGCTCAACCATTGCTACTTCGGCTACTACGCCAGTGGCGGGCCGGTAGGGGTTGGTGAAGCCGTGGGCCGGTCGATGCGTGCGTCGTTGGTCGCAATTGTCGTCGTCGTTTTGTTGGCTTCCTTGGCGCTGTACGGAACCAACCCGAACTTCAACCTGACGGTGTAGACAACTATGGGTGCGATCAAGAGCTCGGTATCACGGCGCTCCAAGAGACTTGCGGCGTGCGGTCTTGTCCTGATTGTGGCGGGCGCGTGCACGCTGACCTACCTCCAGTTCCGTGGGTCATTCACGCCGGCAGTGCCGATTACGTTGATTTCCCACCGTGCGGGCTTGTCGATGAATCCGGGGTCGAAGGTCACATTCAACGGCGTCGCGATCGGCCGCGTCGCAGACATCGCCGCCATCGACGTGAACGGCGAGCCGATGGCGCGGTTCACCATCGACCTCGACCCGGTCGATTTGCACCTGATACCGCGCAACGTCCAGGCGGAGGTCAAGGCGAACACGGTATTCGGCAACAAGTACGTCGCGCTTCGATCTCCGCAGAACCCGTCTGAGCAACCACTGGCTCCGAACGCAGTCATCGACATCAGTTCGGTGACAACCGAGTTCAACACCCTGTTCGAGACGGTCTTGTCAATCGCGCAGAAGGTCGATCCGATCAAGCTCAACCAGACCCTCACCGCGACGGCTCAGGCACTTGACGGGCTCGGTCAGAAGTTCGGCAGTTCGATCGGCGCCGCCAACGATGTACTTGCGGAGCTCAACCCGCGGATGCCGCAGATCAATCACGACACCAAGCAGCTCGCGGACGTACTCGACACATACGCCGACGCTTCGCCGGATCTCTGGAGTGCCCTGCAGGATTCCGTCACGACCGCGCGGTCGCTCAATGCGCACCGGTCGGATCTGGATTCGGCGTTGCTGGCTTCTGTCGGGTTCGGCAACACTGCCGGTGATGTCTTCGAACGGGGTGGTCCCTATTTCGTGCGAGCAGCCAAGGATCTTGTGCCGACCTCGCAGCTGTTCAACCAGTACAGTCCAGAGCTGTTCTGCACGATCCGCAACTACGCGGACACGGTGGATGCCACGGCGGCGGCGGGCGGCGGCAACGGGTACTCGATCGTCGCGTACGGCACGCTGCTGGGCGGCCCCAATCCCTACGTGTACCCCGACAACCTTCCCAGAGTAAATGCCAAGGGCGGCCCGGAAGGCCGACCTGGATGCTGGCAGAAAATCGACCGAAACCTCTGGCCCGCACCGTATCTAGTCGCCGACACCGGTGTGAGCATAGCCCCCTACAACCACTTCGCACTCGGTCAACCGCTGATCACCGAGTATGTGTGGGGACGCCAATTCGGGGAGAACACGATTAACCCATGAGCGATCGATCAACAATATTCAAGCTTGCGGTCTCCGCACTGGTGCTTCTGCTGTTCACGGCAGTTATCGTCGTCGTATTCGGGCAGATCCGGTTCGATCGAACCGATTCCTACAGCGCGATTTTCGTAAACACCAGCGGTCTGCGGGCGGGCCAGTTCGTGAGGGCTTCCGGTGTTGAGGTTGGCAAGGTTTCCGACGTCGAACTCATTGACGACGACCAGCGGGTGCGCGTCGACTTCGAGGTCAACCACGATCTTCCGCTGTACCAGGGAACCATGGCGGCGATCAGATACGCCGACGTCGTCGGCAATCGCTATCTGGAACTCAAGCGCGGCGATAGCGACAAGCGGTTGCCACCCGGTGGCACAATCGAACTCGCGAGCACCAGCCCGGCTCTTGATCTCGATGCGCTCATCGGATCGTTTCGGCCGCTGTTCCGGTCGATGGATCCTGACAAAGTCAACAATGTAGCTCAATCGCTCATTACGGTCTTCCAGGGGCAGGGTGGCACCATCGATGACATCCTCAACCAAACTGCGGAACTCACCTCGGCACTGGCCGACCGCGACCAGACTATCGGCGAGGTCATCAAGAATCTCAACACCGTGCTGGACATCACGGTCAAACATCAGCAAGGCTTCGGCGATTCGATCAGCAACGTCCAGGCGCTCATCTCCGGACTGAAGAACCAGCAGGACCCCATCGCGGACTCGGTCGCCGGAATCAGCAACTCCGCCAATACTCTCGCAGATTTCTTGATGGGCAACAGGGCGCTGATGCACAGCACGCTCGGCTACCTCAACGCGATGCAACAACCCCTGGTCGATCAACGTGACAAGCTGGATGGAACTCTGCAACAGATTCCCAAGAACCTCCGCACGATGCTGCCGGCTGCCGGTGTTTACGGGGATTTTGTGAACTTCTACCTGTGCGATATCACGGTGATGTTGAACGGGCTGCAGCCCGGCGGTCCGGTCCGCGAGGTCAAGCTCACGTCGCAGCCGACGGGTAGGTGCACACCGCAGTGAAGTTCCTGGATCGCAAGAGCCGTATTCGCAACGGTTTCATCGGAGTCGTCGTTGCCAGCCTCGCCGTCGGCCTGGCACAGAGCTTCACCAGCGTTCCCATGCTGTTCGCAACACCGGTCTACTACGCCGAGTTTGCCGATGCCGGCGGGCTGAAGGCCGGCGACAAGGTGCAGATCGCTGGGGTCGACATAGGTCTGGTTCGTAGCCTTCGGCTCGATGGCGCCGAGGTACTGGTGGGGTTCACGATGGGTGACAAGCGCATTGGAATTCAGAGCCACGCCGCGATCCGCACCGACACCATTCTCGGTCGGCGCAACATGGCGATCGACAATCACGGTGCACATCTGCTCCAGCCCAACGGCGTGATCCCGATCGGCCAGACGACCTCGCCCTATCAGTTACCGGAGGCGCTGACCGACTCGACGCGGGCAATCTCGGGTTGGGACATCGACACAGTCAGGCAATCGTTGAAAGTGTTGTCGGACACCATGGATCAGACCTCGCCCAACCTCAGTGCCGCGCTCGACGGCGTGAAGAGGTTCTCCGACACCATCGGCAATCGCGACGCCGAGATCGACCGGTTGCTCAGTAGTGCGAACAAGATCGCCGGAATCCTCGGTGAGCGTGGCGGACAATTCAACCGGCTTCTGGTGGACGCGCGTTCTCTGCTGGCAGCGGTGAACGCCCGTGGCGAGGCCATCAGCTACCTGCTCGAGCGCCTGGACGCGGTATCCATCCAGGTTGAGGGATTGATCAAAGACAACCCGGGTATCAACGCCGTCCTGCAACAGCTTCGCGTCGTCACCGGGATCCTGCGCAAACGCAAGATCGATCTGCACGACACGGTCGTCGAACTGGGCAGGCTTCTTATACAGGAAAACGAGGTCTACGCTTCGGGCCCGTTCCTCAAAGGGCTAATGGTGAACCTGGTTCCTGGACAGATCCTCCAGCCTTTCATCGACGCAGCCTTCAAGAATCGCGGGATCGATCCGGAAGAATTCTGGCGCAATGCGGGACTGCCGGCTTTCAGATTCCCTGACCCCAACGGGACGAGATTGCCCAACGGCGCCCCGCCGCCCGCACCTCCTGTCCTCGAAGGCACGCCCGATCACCCCGGTCCCGCGGTCCCGCCAGGGTCACCATGTTCGTATTCGCCGGCTGCCGACGGTATTCCGACTCCCGAGAGCCCGCTGCCCTGCGCGGCGCTGACCCAAGGCCCGTTCGGTCCTACGACAGGTCAGTTCGGCGCACCCGACGTCGCTGCCTCGGTGCCGAATCCCAACGGGCCGCCGCCGTCTGCAGGAGTGCCCGCCGCCGCGGCCCCCGGCGAGCCGGCTCCCAACGTTGTGGGCACACCAGTGCCGTTACCCCCTGCTCCGCCGGGAGGCCGTATGCAGGGCGATGCGGCTTCACAGACGATAACGCCGCCGGAGGATCCAACCGCATTGCCAGATGACGGAGGTCGCTAATCATGCGCGTTCTCAACGCCCGCGGCGGACGCCTAGCTCGCTTGCCGAGGATGGCCGTCCTGATCGGCGGCGTGGCGGTGATTACCGCCGTCACGGCAATCGCCGGGCATCGGCTGTACACGAAGCTGACGGATACCTACGTGACGGCTTACTTCTCCCAAACCCTTTCGCTCTATCCGGGTGATGTGGTTGAGGTGCTGGGCGTCCCCATCGGTGAAGTGGACCGCATCGAACCTGCCGGCGACAAGATGAGGGTTTCGTTTCATTACGCGAAATCCCACAAGGTTCCCGTTGGCGCCAGTGCCTCGATCATCAATCCAAGCCTGATCGCATCCCGGCGTATACAGTTGTCGCCCGCCTACACGGGGGGAGCCGCACTGGCCGACGGCGATGTGATCCCGATCGAGCGAACGCAGGTGCCACTCGAATGGGATGATGTACGCAACGCTGTAAATCGAGTCTTGACCGGGCTCGGTCCCACCCCCGATCAGCCCAAGGGGCCGTTCGGGGAACTCATCGAATCGGCTGCCGACGGACTGGCCGGAAAGGGGCGGCAACTCAACGACACACTCGCCAGTGTGTCCGACGCAGTGGTTGCACTCAATAATGGCCGTGGCGACTACTTCTCGACAACTCGAAGCCTCGCGCTGTTCGTCGACGCGCTATATCGAAGCGATAAACAGTTCGCCGAGCTGAACAACCAGTTGTCCAGCTTCACAGCGAAATTCACCGGAAATGATCACGAGGTTGCAGACGCGCTGCGTGACTTCAATTCGCTGTTAAAGGCGTCTCGCAAGTTCGTAAACGACAACGGCGAGGTGTTCGCCGCCGACATTCAAAGCCTTGCTGATGTCTCCAACGCCCTCGTTCAGCCGGATTCGCGCGAGGGCCTGGAATCCATCCTGCACGCTTCGCCGAACATTGCCGCAAACGCGTCGAACAGCTACGCCCCGGCACATGGCGGCATCACCGCATCCCTGGCAATGCCTAACTTCGCAAACCCGTTGGCCTTCATCTGTAGCTCCATCCAGGCCAGCAGTCGGTTGGGATACCAGGACTCAGCCGAATTGTGCGCGCAGTATCTGACCCCGGTTCTGGACGCTGTCAAGGCCAACTACCCGCCTATCGGCCTCAATCAGTTCACCTCGGCAATGACGCTGCCGAACCAGATCTCCTACTCCGAGGACCGGCTCCATCCTCCGACAGGATTCAAAGACACAACGGTTCCCGGGATCTGGGCGCGGGATACGCCTTGGTCATTCGGAAACCATGAACCGGGATGGATCGTCGCACCGGGAATGCAGGGGGTCGATGTCCAGGCGCTCACCGCGAACATGTTGACACCTGACTCTCTGGCCGAATTGTTGGGCGGGCCGGACACCTCTACTTCGGACTCCCGGTCAAGCTCACCTGCGAACGCGGATGTCCCGGTGGCGCCACTGCCGGGGGAAGCTGGAGAAGGACGATGACGATTGCGGCCGCCATCGCGAGCAGCACCCGTACGGCCCGGCAGTTCGCCGGCCGCGGCCTCGCGACGACCATCGCTTGCCTACTGCTGACCTCATGCGGTGAGTGGCGGGGGATTGCGAATGTGCCGCTGCCCGGCGAGCCCGGCGCGGGGGGACGTCACATCACGGTCTATGTTCAGATGCCCGATACGCTCGCACTCAACGTCAACAGCCTTGTGCGAGTTGCTGATGTCGTTGTGGGTAGCGTTCGTGCCATCGAGTTGAAGAACTGGGTTGCGACCATGACGGTGGATCTGACACCGGGAGTCAAGCTTCCTACGAATGCGGTCGCTCGGATCGGCCAGACCAGCCTGCTGGGTGCCCAGCACCTTGAACTTGCTGCGCCGCAGGATCCGTCGCCCACTCCGCTGAAGAGCGGCGACACGATTCCGCTGAAGAATTCGACTGCGTTCCCGACGACTGAGCGCGTGTTGGCCAGCATCGCCACGGTATTGAAGGGTGGTGGCATACCGGAACTTGAGGTCATCCAGCGCGAGGCCAACGACATGCTGACCGGGCATGCCGATCAGATCCGCGAGTTCCTGGGACGGCTTGACACCTTTACCGCCGAACTGAACAGTCAACGCAGCGACCTCATTCGCGCGATCGACTCTACTGACCGGCTCCTGACAATGGTGGTCCAGCACAGCGATACCTACGATGCTCTGCTACGGGAGTTCACGCCGCTGATCAAGCACTTCGCCGATACCCAGCGGTTATTCACCCAAGCGGTTGAGGCGCTCGGTCGGGTGAGCTCCGCCGTCGACGCGGCGTTGGCACCGAGCGAAGCCGATCTCCACGCGAATCTAGAGCTGTCGCAGAGCCCGTTGAATCAGCTCGGTCGGGCAGCACCGTATTTGGTCAAAGCACTCCGGGTCATGCTGACGGAGCCGTTCGATGTCAACAACATCCCCAAAGTAATTCGTGGGGACTATGTGAACATGTCGCTGGTAACCGACCTGACGCTGTCAACCCTCGATAACGGCATGCTGACCGGTACCGGATTCTCTGGCGCGCTGCGGGCGCTCGAGCAAGCGTGGGGACGTGACCCGAACACCATGCTCCCCGACGTGCGGTTCACGCCCAACCCGCACGATGCACCTAATGGGCCGCTGGTCGAGAGGGGTGAGTGAACCATCATTACTCGAACCCGGCGTATCCAGCTGATCGTCTTCTCGTTGCTCACAGTGATCGCCCTGGCGGTTCTGCTCCTGTTCTACGTCGGAGTACCAGCGCTTTTGGGGATCGGCAGGTATTCACTCTATGCGGACCTGCCCTCGTCCGGCGGTTTGTACGCCACCGCAAATGTCACCTATCGAGGCACGGCCATCGGCCGGGTCACAGCGGTGCGGCCCACCAAGACAGGCGTGCGTGCCACCATGAGTATTCGCGACGATGTGAGGATACCCACGGATGCGTCGGCCAACGTCCATTCGGTGTCGGCGCTGGGGGAGCAGTACATCGACCTGGTCTCCATCCGGGGTAACACCGGAAGTTTCCTGGCAGACGGCCAGGTCATCAGCGACACGACGGTGCCCAGCGAGATCGGCCAGACACTGGATTCGGCCAATCGCGCACTCGCCGCACTGCCCAGTGCGAAAATCAGCTCGCTGCTCGATGAAACATCCTCGGCAGTCGGGGGACTGGGGCCGTCCATGCATCGTCTGGTCGACGCGACACAGGCTATCGCCGAGGACTTCAAGGACAACGTCGGCGCCACCACCGACCTCATTGACCACTCCGGTCCGATTCTCGACAGTCAGGTTGACTCTCGCGATGCTATCGAGCGCTGGGCGGCCAACCTGAGGTCCATTGCAAATCAGGCCGCGCAGCAGGACAGCGCACTTCGGGGTGGGCTCGAGCAGGCGGCCCCCACGCTGCAATCGGCCACGGCCGTCTTCAAAGATCTCGGGGACGCACTGCCTCAGGTGGCGGCCAATCTGGCCATCGTGTTCGACATGCTGAAGCGCTATCATGCTGGACTCGAGCAAGTTCTTGTGTTTGCGCCGCAGGGTGCATCCATCGCGCAGACCTCTGCTGGGCTCTATCCAGGCAAAGCCGTGATGAATGTTGACCTCAACCTCAATGAGCCTCCCCCGTGTCTCACGGGCTTCCTACCCGCGAACAAATGGCGGTCGCCGGCGGACACCTCGGTGGCAAACCTCTCCGACACAACGTATTACTGCAAAATACCTAAGGACACACCAGCGAATGCAGTCCGCGGCGCACGCAACTTCCCGTGCCAGGATGTGCCTGGGAAGCGGGCGGCTACTCCCGCCGAATGTCATAGCGGCGAACCGTACAGCCCGCTGGGAACCAATCCGTGGTACGGCGACCCCAACCAGTCCGTGACCTGTCCTGCACCGGCTGCCCGTTGTGACCAGCCGGTCAAACCCGGTGTCGTGATTCCTGCGCCGTCGATCGACTCTGGATTGAATCCCGCACCGGCTGACCAGCTTCCGCAACCACCGACGCCGATAAGTGATCCGTTGACCGATCCTGGTGCCGGTTCCGTGCAGTGCTCGGGTCAGCAGCCAAGTCAGTGCACCTACACCCCGTCGTTGGCGCCGACGGGGCTCTACAGCCCACAGAACGGCCTGGTCGTCGCGCCCGACGGCACAAGATTCACTCTCAGCCAGTCTCCTCTCGAGCCTGATGATGGCTGGAAGGACATGTTGGGGCCAGGGGCGGCATGATCCCGGGCTTGGTGACAGGACTCAGCGTTGTGCTTTGCTGGACGAAATGCGTTGGGATGTAGGAATAAAGCCCACAGCGGCGGTTCAATCCATTGCGCGGCACGCGGTGTTGACGGCGCAGTCACGGCTGCCGTTTAGTGGGGAGGACAAGCTCCTAGGAGGTAACACATTGCCTGACCAACCTTACTTCGCAGTACTCGATGATCTCCCCAAGGAGGAACTTCAAGGAGGTTCCTTCAAACGCACCGCGATCGTGACCGATGCCGCTCTGATCCAGACGGTCTGGGTTGCGCCACATCATCCACCGGCTCCTATCGACCAGCACCCGTTCGACCAGACGGTGGTCGTGCTGTCGGGAACCCTGGAACTGGTTCTCAACGGCGAAGATCGCTATGTCCTCACACCGGGTTGCTGCTTGTACATTCCGGCCGACGTTCCGCACCAGGCGACGGTCTTGGGCGACGAACCTCTCCGCGCTCTGGACATCTTCGCTCCCATCCGGGAGGACTACTTGCATCTGGCTGCGCATCAACTCGCAACCGGTAATCCGGCGAGTGCTTAACCCGCAACCCACGAAAGGAAACAATCATCATGACGGCTCGCATTGTCCGAGAGGGGATCTACGCGGATCCAGACAACGAGCCCGCGGTAGGTACCGCGGACCATGCACTGTGGTTGGTCCATTGGCACGTCGCGTTGGAGGCAGCCGAGCGCATCACTGACCTCGCCAAACTGTATCGCGACGATATCGAATGGGCGCTGCACTTCCCGGGTGTTGACTTTGAGTACCAGGGCAAGGAATCGGTACTCAAGCACTACGAGGAGCTATTCCGCGCAACGAGCGACTTCGAGGATCTCACGCACGACGTCTATGCGACGCCGAACAGAGTCTTCATCGATCAGACGATTGGGTACACGATCTCTCCCGACGCGGGCGAGATCATGGACGTCTCCGTCGTTCCCCCGGGTGGACGCGTCACCGGCAGACTGCTACACAACTTCACTGTCGAGGACGGCTTGATCGCCAAGGAGATAGCGTATTTCGTTCCTAGCGCGCCGGGACCGGAATGACCAACTGGTACTCTCCACAGGCAATGCATGAAACGTTTGGTGGTGGTCAATGCGCGCGGTAGTGGTGGACGCCAGCGGCGGTCCAGAGGTTCTCACTCTCAGAGATGTTCCGGAACCGCGTCCGGGCAAGCGTGAAATCCTCGTCCGGGTTGAGGTAGCGGGTGTCAACTACCACGACGTGCTGGCCCGCGAGGGACGCGCCCGACAGCAACCTCCCTTCGTATCCGGTGTCGAGGGTGCCGGGGTCGTCGTCGATATCGGCTCCGAAGTCACGGAATGCGCGGTCGGGCAGCGTGTTGCCTGGCCGTTCACCGCCGGTAGCTACGCGGAGTTGGTCGCTGTTCCCGTTGACCGGGCGGTCCCGGTGCCCGAGAATGTCTCCTCGGAGCAGGCGGCCGCTTTGATAGCGCAGGGGCTCACCGCGCACTACCTGGCCTTCGGTGCCTACAGTGTCAAGGCCGATGACGACATCCTCGTTCACGCGGCGGCAGGCGGGGTGGGTTCACTGCTCGTGCAGCTTGCGGCGCACCGTGGAGCACGGGTCATCGGTACCACCTCGACTCCGGACAAGGTGCCGTTTGTGTTGGGAGCGGGTGCATCCGAGGCCGTGGACTACGCTTCGGTGGTCGAGCGAGTGCGAGATGTTACGGCGGGCAAGGGCGTACAGGCTGTGTTCGATGGTGTTGGCGCGGCCACCTTCGAGTCCACGCTGGCATGTATCGCCCGGCGTGGATACATCGTCTTGTTTGGCGCTACGAGCGGACCGTTGCCGCCGTTCGACCTGTACCGGTTGCACGGCCTAGGGTCACCGTACTTGACACGCCCCAGCCTGGGGGACTTCATCACCACTCGTAGCGAGCTCTTGGAGCGCGCCGCGGCGGTGTTCGAGCTCGCGGCTGCTGGGGTTCTCCGTGTCGCTGTCACGGGTCGGTTCGCGCTGGCGGATGCGGCGCAGGCGCAGCGAAAGATTAACGATCGATCGAGCTTCGGCAAGACCGTGCTGCACGTAGATGCGAACGTGCTCGCACCCGCTGCCGACGCCGACCCTGTCCCCGTACAACCGCTCAGCTCATGACGAAAGCCGCCCGGGTTTGCTCCCGGGCGGCTTTCGTGCGGATAGGGATTCGCCGCCGACTCGCGCAGTTAGGTGTAATTCCCAGACAGGTTGTGAACGGGGTGGCGAGCGCGAATAGGTGAGGACCTCCGGTACCGGTGTGGTTACCACACACACCCCGATTACCGAGAGGTCCTCTCGTGTCCCACCGCAATGCCTTCCTGACTCCTCGCGGCCGTTTGGCCCTGGTCTAGTGAGTTGTCGACCAGGGCTGGCCGTACGCGCGGGCCGCTGAGCCGGTTTCAGTGTTCGACGGCCACCGCCAAGTAGTGAGCCGATCGGTACCGCGCCGACGGTGAGGACTCGCCAGGTCGACCGGTCCAGTCGGCCGCGGGTCAGCCCATGCCGGCTGGCTCTGTGTCAACGGCAACCGAATTCTGACCAGTTGTCGGCGAGTGAATGTTGACCAGCTGGGTTCATTGTTCGTCGGCCGTGACGGTGGGGACGCGGCCGAGGTCTCGGTCTTTGATGCGGTAGCTGTCTCCTTTGAGTGCGATGACTTCGGCGTGGTGCACGAGGCGGTCGATCA